>NZ_JAELUF010000009.1 GCF_016429195.1 Brevundimonas sp. ASV9 | reverse complement strand
CCCGCCCGCTTCATCAGATCGGCCTGCACTGACAAGGCCTGCCACGGCGCATCGGCCTGCTGCGCTATCGGCACCAGCATATCCAAGGCCGCGTTCAGCCGCCCGGCGGCGGCCAGAGCCTTGGCCCCTTCGACCGTCGCCTGCCAAACCTGCGCTTGGAGGCCCGACGTCACCGGATTCGCTTCACGCCCAGGAAGGGATCGTCTTCGGCCTCGTCCTCGGAGAAACCGAAGTGGGCGAAGCCGGCTTTCATCTCGGGACTCAAAGGGGCGGTGACCTTGAGAACGCCGCCGCGCGGGTGATCCAGTTCGATGCTGCGAGCGTGCAGTTGCAGCTTCAGCGGGCCCGACAGTTCGCGCGATTTCTCGTCGCCGTATTTCGGATCGCCCAGGATCGGGTGGCCGATCCCCGCCATATGGGCGCGCAGCTGGTGCGTCCGGCCGGTGAAGGGGCGCAGCGCCATCCATGACGCCCGATGCGAGGCGCGGCTGATGGTGCTGAACGCCGTTTCAGCCGGTTCGGCGCGCGGGTCCTTGCGCTCGGCCGGTCGCATCATTTCGAAGTCGTTGATGCCGGTCTTCTTCAGCGGCATGTCGATCTGACCCGAATAAGGTTTCGGATTGCCGATGACGATGGCCCAATAGGTCTTCTTGGCCTGCCGCCGCGCAAAGGCGCCCGCCAGTCGCTTGGCCGCCTCCGGCCCCTTGCCCAGCAGCAGGACGCCCGAGGTGTCGCGGTCCAGCCGGTGGACCAGGCGCGGTCGCTCCAATCCCTCGCCCCAGGCCGACAGCAGACGATCGACGTGACGGCTCGTCTTGGTCCCGCCCTGCACCGCCAGGCCATGCGGCTTGTTCAAGGCGATGACCATGTCGTCTTCGTACAGCACCAGCGACTTGGCGAAGGCGATGTCCCTTTCGGACAAGGTGTGGGCGTCCCCCGCTTGGCGAGAGGTGTCATCGGGGATCGGCGGCACGCGCACGGCGGCGCCGGCGGTCAGTCGGCCTTCGGGCTTGATGCGGGCGCCGTCCACCCGGATCTGACCGCTGCGGGCCATTTTTTGCACCTGGATGTTGGACAGGTGCGGCCAGCGCCGGCGGAACCAGCGGTCCAGCCGGATGCCGTCCTCGTCCTCGGCGACATAGATCGTCAGGACTTCGCGTTTGGGCGCATCTGCTGCGGGCGGCTGATCGGTCAAGCGGGAACTCCAAAGGCGCGGCGGCCGACCATCAGGCCGACGAACAGGGCCGCGATCGCCAGAACCACCGAGCCAATCACATAGGCCGCGGCCAGGCCGATCTGGCGGCGCTCGATCATCTGCACCGCTTCAAGCGAATAGGACGAAAAAGTCGTGAACCCGCCCAACACGCCGACGGCGGCGAACAGGCGCACCATCTCCTGCTGCGCCCCGCCCCGGAACGCCAGCCAGCCGACGAGCAAACCCATCAGCAGACCGCCGGCGACATTGGCGGCGAAGGTGCCCACGGGCCAACCGGCATTGGGTGCGAGCCGCCCGGCAGCGAGGCCAAGGCCATAGCGCGCCATGGAGCCGATGGCGCCACCTGCCGCAACGAGAAGAAAACGTGTCATCGTGCGGCGATATATACGCCGCCCGCGCCGAAAGCGATGGTCAGCGCGGGATGGAGCTCTGGACCGCGCGCGCGTCATAGGCGTTCGGACGATCCGGCTTCTGGCCGCGTCCCAAAACGACTTCCAGCGTCGTCGAGGTCGGCTGCGGTCCGCTGAAGTTCAGACCGACGCCCACGCCGACGCCCGAGGCTGAATAGCCGCCATACCGGCTGCTGCCGCCGCCGATGGAGACGCTTGGGCTGATCCCGCCCGCGCCACCCGGCCGACCATCGGTCCAGCTCTGCGTTACCTCAAACCAGTCGTAGCCTTGTTCAGTGGTCAGGTCGGCGGCTCGCACCAACGCCCAATCAGCGACACGGCCCGCGGCGCCGACGCCGTTGTAGGTGACACGATAGCGGTTGGATTCGATCCGCTGCTCGGAATACCCCTGCCCGTTCGGGCCCATCTGTGCGCCATAGGGCGCCAAGCTGGCGCAGGCGGTCAGAGCCAGGGCGGAAAGACCGGTCAGGGCGAGTGCGAGACGCTTCATCGGAGGTATCCTTTCAACGACATAGCGCCAAAGCGCGCACGGCGTTCCCTGAAGCGCCCGCGCCCTAAAGACCCAGCGCCGTCTTCAGCTTCGCGAAATCCTCGGGTGGCGGCGCTTCGACCGTCGTCGTCCCGCCTTCGGGATGCGGAAAGCTCAGTTTAGCAGCGTGCAGCATCAGGCGCGGCGCCGGCCCGACCGCCGTGGTCAGGGCGCCGCCGTAGCGCACGTCCCCGATCAACGGCCGACCAATATGGGCCATGTGCACACGCAGCTGATGCATCCGCCCGGTCAGCGGCTCCAGCTCGACCACGGCCCCTTCAGGTCCTGCGGCCAAGGTCCGATAGCGGCTCTGCGACCCTTGCGCGCCCGGCGCGTCGAAGGTGACGACCCGCATATAGCTCTCGCGCCCAATCTCCTCGCGGCGCAACGGCGCGTCGATGGTCGCCGCCTTGGGATCAGGCGCGGCCGACAGCAGGGCCAGATACTGTTTCCTGAAACGCCGCATCTGCAACGCCTTGCCCAGAAAACTGGCCGCCGGCTTGGTCTTGGCCGCCAGGATCACGCCCGAGGTGTCGCGATCCAGCCGATGCACCAACTCCGGCCGCTTGCCGTTTGACCGCGCGAACGCCCAAAGCAGGTCGTCCAGCGTATGCGCCTTGATCCGCCCGCCCTGGCTGGACAGCCCCGGCGGCTTTGAGAAGGCGATGACGTGCGCATCCTCGTGGATCACCCACGACCGGACGGCGGCGATATCATCGGATGAAAGATCGGCAGGAACGCGGGTCACGGCGCGTCCATACGCGACGGCGCGCCCTACGTCAGCCCATCAGCGCAGCACGCCGCGTTTTCGCATATTGAACGCATAACCAAACAGTAGAACCGCAATCAGCAGGATGACGATCGGCATCCAGCTCATGGCCGCCAGTTCGGGCGGCGCCGGCGGCGGAGGATCGATCAACTTGCCATAGATCAGGCTGATCAACGCGCCCAGCAGCGACAGACCGAAGGCCGGAACCGCCCAACGCCGGCGCAAAAGCAGCAGCACCGAACCGATCACCGCACCCCAGACTCCCAGCGTCCACGGCAGATACATCCAGCCGGGCATGGCCTCGTAATACGCGACCATGGCGTCGTCGAAACCCGCCGCCCGCATGTAGGCCTCGCCCCGCGTCGTAGTCTGGATGAAGTCGAACGCTCCGAACCCGTTCCACAACAAAGACAACACGCCCACCAGCCACAGATGCCAGGGCGTTTTCACTGTCTCGATCATCGTCCCCTCCCAAGGATGTCAGGCCGGAACGCTAACCGCCTTATCGACTGGCGACAATGAACAGCGTTCAGTCAGTCGCCGGACGCGTCCGCCGCCAGCCGTGCTCGCATCTCGGCCCAGCGCTCCAAACGCGCCTTGACCTTCTCTTCGTGCCCCTCGCCCTTCGGCTTGTAGAAGGTGCGACGGTCCATCTCGTCGGGAAAGAAGTTCGCGCCCGAAAAGCCCTCGGGCGTGTCGGGGTCGTATTGATAGCCCTTGCCGTACCCCAGCGACTTCATCAGCTTGGTCGGGGCGTTGCGGATATGGGCGGGCGGCATAAGCGACCCTGTCTCATAGGCCGCCTTCTTGGCCGCCTTGAACGCCTCATAGACCCCGACCGACTTGGGCGCCGTGGCCAGGTGAACCACCGCCTGAGCCAAGGCCAGTTCACCCTCGGGACTGCCCAGGAAATCGTAGGTGTCCTTGGCCGCGTTGGCGACCAAGATCGATAGCGGATCGGCCTCGCCGATGTCCTCGACCGCCATCCGCACGATCCGACGCGCCAGATAAAGCGGATCCTCCCCCCCGTTCAGCATGCGCGCCAGCCAATAGAGCGCCGCGTCGGGGTCGGAGCCCCGAACCGATTTATGCAGTGCGGATATGAGGTTATAGTGTTCTTCTCGGCTCTTGTCGTAGGCGGGCGCCCGGCGTTGCAGCACGCCCGCCAGCCCCTGCACGTCCAGCTTTTCGCGCTCAGGCAGGTCGAACAGCACCTCCGACATGGTCAGCAGATAGCGCCCGTCGCCGTCGGCCAGGGCCAGCATCGCCTGCCGGGCCTCCGGCGTTAGCGGCAGGGTCCGGTCCATATGCGTCTCGGCCCGGCTCAGCAGCTGATCCAATGCCGCGTCGTCCAGCCGCTTCAGCACATAGACCTGACTGCGCGACAGCAAGGCGCCGTTCAGCTCGAAGCTGGGGTTCTCGGTCGTGGCTCCGACCAGGGTCACAACGCCCGCCTCGACGAACGGCAAAAATCCGTCTTGCTGGGCGCGGTTGAAGCGGTGGATCTCATCGACGAACAGCAGCGTGCTCTGTCCCGCCGCACGCCGCATCCGCGCCGCCTCGAACGCTTTCTTCAAGTCGGCGACGCCTGAAAACACCGCGCTGATCGCCTGATATTCATAGCCCGCCGCCTGCGCCAGCAGGCGTGCGATTGTGGTTTTGCCCGTCCCCGGCGGTCCCCACAGGATCATCGAGCCCAGCCGCCCGGCCTCGATCATACGCCGGATCGGCCCGCCTGGTCCCAGCAGATGATCCTGCCCCACCACCGCGTCCAGCGTGCGCGGACGCAGGCGGTCGGCCAGAGGGGCGTCGGGGGGCAGAATGCCGGAGGCTTCGAACAGGTCGCTCATGGGTGCGACCTATGTAGGCGTTCGCCAAAGGCTTTTCACGCGTTAGTATGGCGAACCGCCACGGAGACCGCACCATGACCGACGCCAATCCGAACCAGGGTCCGACTTCTGGCGTGACGCCGCACCTGACCATCCCGTCGCGCGGGGCCTCTGCGGCGATCGATTTCTACATTATCGCCTTCGGGGCCGAGGTGTTGGACCGTCGACTAGCCGATGACGGCGAGCGGCTGATGCACGCCCACCTGAGGATCAACGGCGCCAGCGTCATGTTGAATGACGAGTTTCCAGAATACGGCGGCTCGCAGGATGTCCGCCCTGCCGGCGTGACCCTGCATCTTCAGGTCTCCGATCCCGACGCCTGGTGGACGCGCGCCATGACCGTCGGCGGCGCGGAACCTGTGCTGGACATGGCCGATCAGTTCTGGGGTGACCGCTACGGCGTCCTGCGCGACCCCTTCGGCCACACCTGGTCGATCGGCGGTCCGACGAAGGCCTGAAGACCTATCTCAGCACGCCGCGGATCTGACGGCCGCCACGATTGACGACGACCTCCCACGGGCCGCGACCCGAACTGGCGGCCTCCACATCGCGGGCCGAGCCGATGGCGCGGCCATTGATGCTGACGATCAGGTCGTTCTGGCGGAAGCCGGCGCGCGCCGCATAGCCGCGGCCGGACACGCCGGTCACGATGACGCCCGTCGCAAACGGATCGCCGCCCAGGCGGTCCGCCAGAGCGGGACTAAGCGCCACGACCTCGGCGCCGGCGAAGGGGCCGGACTGGATCGTCACCCCCTGCTTGGGATCGGCGTCGCCCGGCAGGGTCTGCACCCGTGCCGTCACGGTCTGCGCCCGACCGTCGCGCAGGATGGCGACCTGCACCTGATCGTTCGGATTGCGCGAACCGACGCGGTAGTTCAGTCCGTTCTGGTCGTTGATCTCCTGACCATCGACGGCGGTGATGACGTCGCCCTGACGAATGCCGGCGCGCGCGGCCGGACCGTTTGCGTAGACGTCGGTGACGACCAGCCCCTGCGGTCGGCTCAGGCCCAGGCTGCCGGCGATGTCGCCGGTGACGGTATCGCCCTTCACGCCCAGCCACGGCCGAACCACAGCCGTCGCGCCGCCCAGCGCGCTGTCGACGACCCGCTTGACCATGGCCGCCGGCACCGCGAACCCGACCCCGGCCGAGGAGCCCGAGCGCGAGAAGATGGCGGTGTTGATGCCGATCAGGTCGCCATCCATGTCCACCAGCGCCCCGCCCGAGTTGCCGGGATTGATGGCCGCATCGGTCTGGATGAAGGAGCCGCTGTCGGAAATGCCGGTCTCGGTCCGGTTCAGGGCCGAAATGATGCCGTTCGTCACCGTCTGACCCACGCCGAACGGATTGCCGATGGCCAGGACCAGATCGCCGACCTGCTGCTCTTCCTGATCGTCGATGGCCAGCACCGGCAACCGGTCGCTGACGTTCTCCAGCCTCAGCACGGCGATGTCGCTGCGCTCGTCGGCCAGGATGACGGTGGCGGGAAACTCGCGCCGGTCGTTCAGCACCACCTTGATCTGCTGGGCGCCGTCGATGACGTGGTTATTGGTCACCACGATCCCGTCCGAACGGACGATGACGCCGGAGCCCACAGATTCCGCCACCCGCGCCTGGGGGATGCCGCCGCCAAAGAACTGGAAGAAGGGATCGGCCTGCACCCGCTGCACGCTGCGCGCCGAGATATTGACCACGGCTGGCGCTGCCGATCGAACCACCGGCGCGAAGCTCGATTTCATCCCCGCCGCATCGGCCGGGGCGGTGCGCGTCGGCTGGGCGAACTCGCCCTCCTGCGCCTTGGAGTTCGAGGGATTGCCGCACGCCGATAGGGCGAAGGCGGCGGCGAGCACGATCGATCGGGTCTTCATGGGCATCCGAGACTGGGGCATCCGAGACTGGCAAGCGTAGAATGACGCCATTCCGCACCCGGTTTCGGGCCGGATCAAGGCGTTGGACTGCCATCAACGGACAAGCTTTTCAGCCGTTCCGTTCGGCCGCCTGCCCGCCATATTTGCCCTTCGCGCGCAGGATCGCTACATCCGGCGCAACTCCCCATTCAGACGAACCCGAAGGGCGCACCGCACCTCATGGCGCAGCAATATATTTTCCAGATGCAGGGTCTGACCAAGACCTTCCCCGGCGGCCGCAAGATCTTCGAGAACATCTGGCTCAGCTTCTACAACGACGCCAAGATCGGCGTCGTCGGCGTCAACGGCTCGGGTAAGTCCACCCTGCTGAAAATCATGGCCGGCCTGGACAACGAGTTCAACGGCGAGGCCCGCGCCGCCGACGGCATCAAGCGCGGCTATCTGGAACAGGAGCCCCAACTCGATCCGGCCCTGAACGTGCGCCAGAACGTCGAGGCATGGTGCGAAGAGAAGCAGTGGGTCAACCGCTTCAACGAAGTCGCCGCCGAACTGGGCGAAAACTACACCGACGAACTGATGGAGGAGATGACCTCCCTTCAGGAAAAGATCGACGCCGGCGACGTCTGGGATATCGACAGCCGCATCGACCAGGCCATGGGCGCCCTGCGCTGCCCGCCTGACGACTGGGAAGTCACCAACCTGTCTGGCGGTGAAAAGCGCCGCGTGGCCTTGGCCCGTCTGCTGCTGTCCAAGCCCGACATGCTGCTGCTCGACGAACCGACCAACCACCTGGACGCCGAATCCGTCGCCTGGCTGCAGCACCACCTGGAAAACTTCCCCGGCTGCGTCATCCTGGTGACCCACGACCGCTACTTCCTGGACCTCGTCACCAAGTGGACGCTGGAGCTGGACCGCGGCAAGGGCCACCCGCACGAGGGCAACTATTCCTCGTGGCTGGAAGCCAAGACCAAGCGCGTCGTGCAGGAGCAGTCGGAATCCGAAGCCCGCCAGCGCGCCCTCACCCGCGAACTGGAATGGGTCCGTTCGGGCGCCAAGGCCCGTCAGGCCAAGTCCAAGGCCCGTCTGGCCGCCTACGAGCGTATGGTCGAGGAACAGGAATCGATGCGCGGCGCCCAGACGCACGCCCACATCCAGATCCCGCCCGGGCCGCGCCTCGGCAACGTCGTTCTGGAAGTCGAGGGGCTGCAAAAGACCTATGGCGACAAGACGCTGTTCGACAACCTGACCTTCAAACTGCCGCCCAACGGCATCGTCGGCGTCATCGGCCCGAACGGCGCCGGCAAGTCGACCATGTTCAAGCTGATCACCGGCCAGGAACAGCCCGACGGCGGCACGATCAAGGTCGGTGAGACCGTCAAACTGGCTTATGTCGATCAGTCGCGTGACGACCTGAAGCCGGACGAAACCATCTGGCAGGCCATTTCGGGCGGCACCGACGTGATGATGGTCGGCAAGCGCGAGATCAACACCCGCGCCTATGTCGGCAGCTTCAACTTCAAGGGCGGCGACCAGCAGAAGAAGGTCGGCCAGCTGTCCGGCGGTGAGCGCAACCGCGTCCACCTGGCCAAGACCCTGGCCTCGGGCGGCAATCTGATCCTGCTCGACGAACCGACCAACGACCTGGACATCGAAACCCTTCAGAACCTCGAAGAGGCTCTGGAAGAGTTCGCCGGCTGCGCGGTGGTTATCTCCCACGACCGCTGGTTCCTTGACCGTCTGGCCACCCACATCCTCGCCTTCGAGGGCGACGGCCATGTGGAATGGTTCGAGGGCAACTTCGAAGCGTACGAACAGGACAAGATGCGCCGCCTGGGCGCCGACAGCATCATTCCCAAGCGCATCCAGCACCAGAAGTTCGGCCGCTGATCGCCTGACCTGACAAGAGGAGCCGCTGCATGACCCAACGCCCCGCCGTTCTCATCATGCAGCGGCATCTTGCGCCGCTCTCGGGATTTCTGGAGAGCGCCTACGACGTCTATCGCTTCTGGGAAGGTCCGCCGATCGAGGCCGCCCACGACATCCGCGTCATGGTCGTCGCCGGCGAGGCGCCGCTGGACAAGGCACTGATCGAACGCCTGCCCAATCTCGACCTGATCGCCTGTTTCACTTCCGGCTATGACGGGATCGACATCGACTGGTGCCGCCAGCGCGGTCTGCCCGTCACCCACGCCCCCGGCGTCAATCACGAGGATGTCGCCGATCACGCCTTAGGCTTGATCCTGGCAGCACGCCGCCAAATCGCCTCGGGCGACCGTCAGGTCCGCGCCGGCGGCTGGACCTTCGAGACACGCACCATCACAACGTCGCTCGCGGGCCAGAAGCTGGGCATCGTCGGCTTGGGCCACATCGGCAAGGCCGTCGCCGACCGCGCCAAGGCCTTCCGCATGGCGGTCAGTTGGTGGGGGCCGCGGCCGCACGACGCCGAATGGCCACGCGCCGACAGCCTGCTGGCGCTCGCCAAGGCCAGCGACATCCTCGTCGTCGCCTGCAAGGCGGACGAGACCAATCGCGGCCTGATCTCGCAGGACATCCTCGAGGCGCTTGGCCCCGACGGCCTTCTGATCAACGTCTCGCGCGGTCAGGTTGTGGACGAGGACGCCCTGATCGCCGCCTTGAAGTCAGGGACATTGGGTCAGGCGGCCCTGGATGTCTTCATCGAAGAGCCGACAGGCCCAGCCCGCTGGGCCGACGTGCCTAATGTCATTCTTACACCCCACACCGCAGGGGCCACGACCGCCGGGGTGCAGGGCATGCTGATGCTGCTGATCGAAAATCTGCAGGCGCATTTCGCGGGCGAGCCGCTGAAGACGCCCGTCGTCTGACTTCAGCGGGGACGCTGCGGCCGCTCGTCCGCCGTCACCACGCCGTCGCCGTTCTTGTCCATCGCCTTGAAGGCGGCGGCGAGGCCCACGTCGAACTCTTCGCGAGTAATGCGCCCGTCCGCATCGGCGTCGAAGCGCGCCAGCATCCGACCGCCGCGTGCATTGGCTAGTTCGCTGGCGTCGACCACGCCGTCTTCATTGGCGTCTAGGCGGTTGAACATCTGGGTCATGCGCGCCTGCATCTGGGCCAGGTTTTCGCGCTCCGGCGGCCGCATCTGTCCGCCCATAGGCCGCCCTGACATTTCAGGTCCAGACATTTGAGGCATGGGCGTCTCGGGAAAGTCGCTCTGGGCCAACGCCGGACTGGCGGCGGCGACAGCAAGAGCGGCGATGAACAGGCTACGCATGAGATCACTCCAAGACGGGTCTATGGGCTTTAACGCGCGCACAAACCATTCCCGTCGACGCGTTTCCAAGAAACCGATTTCACTTGCCAAATCATATAAGGATATCTTTATATGAGCATATGAGTTTGTCCGCAGATCAGACTGTCGAAGCCCTCCGCGCCGCCGGCGAACCCACCCGTCTGCGCGTTCTGTCGCTGCTGGCGGGCGAAGAGCTGTCGGTCATGGAGATGTCGCGCATTCTGGACCAAAGCCAGCCGCGCGTATCACGCCATCTGAAGCTGATGACCGACGCCGGTCTGATCGAACGCTTTCCCGACGGCGCCCGCGTCTATTACCGCCTGTCGCATGACGCCCAGGCGCGCCGGTTGATCGACACGGTGCTGGACATCCTGGCCGAAGACGCCGGCGAGGCCGATCATCGCCGTCTGGACGAGGTCCGCAAGGACCGCGAGGAAGCCGCCGCCAGCTATTTCGAACAGGTTGCGCCCCAGTGGGACCGCCTGCGTTCGCTCTACGTCAGCGAAAGCGCTGTCGAGGCGGCGCTGGAAAAGGCGGTCGGTCCCGGCCCCTTCGAACGCGTCGTCGATCTGGGCACGGGTTCCGGCCGGATGCTGACCCTGTTCGGCAAGAAGGCCAAGATGTCGGTCGGGCTGGACCTCAGCCAGAACATGCTGAACATCGCCCGCACGAATGTCACCAAGGCGGGTGTAGAGCAGGTCGAACTGCGTCACGGCGATATCTTCGCCACCCGTTTGCCCGCCGCCAGCGCCGATCTGGTGATCGTGCATCAGGTGCTGCACTACCTGTCCGATCCGTCCGCCGCCGTCGCCGAGGCCGCCCGCCTGGTCAGTCCGGGCGGCCGCCTGGTCATCATCGACTTTGCTCCGCACGACTTCGAACATATGCGTGAGGCGCATCAGCATCGTCGCCTGGGCTTCGCCGACAGCGAGATCAACGGCTGGCTGCTCGACGGCGGCCTGAAGCCATCGGCCCCCATCGCCCTGCCCCACGACGCCGAGGGCCTGACCGTGACCATCTGGACGGCGGAACGCCGCGTCCAGGACAGAAAGACCGCCTGATGGCCTCCTCCGCCTCCCTCAATTTGGCCGACGCTCGCGCCCTGCTGCTGTCGCCGCTCGGCCCCGTAGCCCGCGCCGGATCGAACCGCGACGCCGTGCGCGTCTCGTTCGAATTCTTTCCACCCAAGACCGATGAGGCCGAGGCCAATTTGTGGACGGCGATCCGCCGTCTGGAGCCGCTGAACCCCGCCTTCGTCTCCGTGACCTACGGCGCCGGCGGTTCGACCCGCGAGCGGACCCACCGCACAGTCCAGCGCATCATCACGGAAACTTCGCTCCGCCCCGCCGCCCACCTGACCTGCGTCGAGGCCAGCCGTGACGAGGTCGACAAGGTCATCGAAGGCTACAAGGCGATCGGCGTCGATCACATTGTGGCTCTGCGCGGCGATCCGCCCGGCGGGGCTGGCATTGGTGGCGTCTATCAGCCGCGCGCCGACGGCTATGCCAACGCCACCGAGCTGACCGCCGCCATCAGCCGCATCGGCGGATTCGACGTCACGGTCGGCGCCTATCCCGAACGCCATCCCGAAAGCCCCTCCATCGATCACGACATCGAGGTACTGAAGGCCAAGGTCGATGCCGGAGCGACCCGCGCCGTCAGCCAATTCTTCTTCGACATCGACGCCTTCCTGCGGTTCCGCGACCGGGCGCGGGCGGCGGGCGTCACCATCCCCCTGATCCCCGGCGTCATGCCGGTGTCCAACTTCGCCGGTCTTCAGCGGATGTGCGGCGCGTGCGGCGCCAGCATTCCCGACTGGCTGAAGGCGCATTTCGACGGCCTGGACGACGATCCCGAAACCCGCAAACTGCTGGCCGCCTCGGTCGCCGCCGAGACTTGCGCGCGTCTGCAGGAAGAGGGTTTCTCCGACTTCCACTTCTACACCCTCAACCGCGCCGACCTCGTCTATGCGATCTGTCGGGTTCTGGGCGTGCGCGAGACGGCGGCAGCCCAATGACCCGCGCAGAACGCATCGCCGCCCTGCATCAGGCGGCCAAGGAACGCATCCTGGTCCTCGATGGCAGTTGGGGTGTCATGATCCAGCGTCGCGGGCTGGACGAAGCCGACTTCCGCGCCGACCGCTTCGTCGCCGCCAACGGCTATGACGAGAAACACCAGATGAAGGGGAACAACGACATCCTCTGCATCACGCGGCCCGATGTCATCACCGACCTGCACGACCAGTATTTCGCGGCCGGCGCCGACATCAGCGAAACCAACACCTTCTCGGGCACAACCATCGCCCAGGAGGACTACGCCCTGGACGCCCAGGCGGTGTGGGACATCAATCTGGAGGGCGCGAAACTGGCCCGCGCCTCGGCCGACCGCTGGACGGAAAAGGAGCCGCACAAGCCGCGGTTCGCCGCCGGCTCCATCGGCCCGCTGAACAAGATGCTGTCGATGTCGTCCGACGTGAATGACCCCGGCGCCCGCAGCGTGACCTTCGACCAGGTCTATGAGGCCTATCGCCATCAGGTGAAGGCGCTGAACGAAGGCGGGGTCGATCTCTATTTGATTGAAACCATCACCGACACGCTGAACTGCAAGGCCGCGATCAAAGCGATCAAGGACTTGGAAGACGAAGGCATGGACGTCCTGCCGATCTGGATCAGCGGCACCATCACAGACCGCTCGGGCCGCACCCTGTCGGGCCAGACGGCCGAAGCCTTCTGGAACAGCGTACGCCACGCCAAACCCTTCGCCGTCGGCTTCAACTGCGCCCTGGGCGCCGATCTGATGCGGCCCTTCATCGCCGAGCTGAGCCGCGTCGCCGACACCCTGGTCGCCGCCTATCCCAACGCCGGCCTGCCCAACGCCATGGGCCAATACGACGAAGAACCGCACGAGACCGCCCACTTCATCGAGGAATGGGCCGCCTCCGGCCTGGTAAACATCGTCGGCGGTTGCTGCGGCACCACGCCGGATCACATTCGCCACGTCGCCGAAGAGGTCGCGCCGCTGAAGCCGCGCGCCATCCCGGAACGGCCGGTGGCCCTGCGTCTGTCCGGCCTCGAACCTTTTGAATTGGTAGCGTAAGTGCGCCCTGTGTTCATCAACGTCGGCGAACGGACCAACGTCACCGGCTCGGCCAAATTCCGCAAGCTGGTGGTCGAGGGCGACTATTCGGCGGCGCTGGACGTCGCTCGCCAGCAGGTCGAGGCAGGCGCCCAGATCATCGACGTCAACATGGATGAAGGGCTGCTGGACGGCGTCGTCGCCATGCGGACCTTCCTGAATCTGATCGCGGCCGAGCCCGACATCGCCCGCGTGCCGGTGATGATCGACAGCTCCAAATGGGAAGTGATCGAGGCGGGCCTGAAGTGCGTTCAGGGCAAGCCCATCGTCAACTCGATCAGCATGAAGGAGGGCGAGCACGCCTTCCGCGACCATGCGATCAAATGCCTGCGCTACGGCGCCGCCGTCGTGGTCATGGCCTTTGACGAAGTGGGTCAGGCCGACACCGCCGCCCGCAAGATCGAAATCTGCACCCGTGCCTATGACATTCTGGTCAACGAGGTCGACTTCCCGCCCGAGGATATCATCTTCGACCCCAACATCTTCGCCGTAGCGACAGGGATCGAGGAGCACGACAACTACGCCGTCGACTTCATCGAAGCGACGCGGGCGATCAAACGCACCCTCCCCTACGCCCGCGTCTCGGGCGGGGTGTCGAACGTCTCGTTCAGCTTCCGCGGTAACGAGCCGGTGCGCCGCGCAATCCACAGCGTCTTCCTGTACCACGCCATCAACGCCGGCATGGACATGGGCATCGTCAACGCCGGCGACCTGCCGGTCTATGACGACATCGACGCCGAATTGCGCGAGGCAGTCGAGGATGTGATCCTGAACCGGCCGCAGCGAACCAATGTCTCGAACACCGAGCGGCTGGTCGACATGGCGCCCCGCTACAAGGGCGAGAAGGGCCAGGCCCGCGTCGTCGATCTGAAATGGCGCGAACAGCCGGTCGGCAAACGGATCGAACACGCCTTGGTCAACGGCATCACGGAGTTCATTGAGGCCGACACCGAAGAGGCGCGCTTGGCTTCAGAGCGCCCGTTGCATGTGATCGAAGGCCCACTGATGGATGGGATGAACGTGGTCGGCGACCTGTTCGGCTCGGGCAAGATGTTCCTGCCGCAGGTGGTGAAGTCCGCCCGCGTTATGAAGCAGGCTGTCGCCTGGCTGGAGCCCTTCATGGAGGCCGAGAAGGCAGGCAAGCCGCGCGAGCAGGCGGGCCGCATCCTGATGGCGACGGTCAAGGGCGACGTCCACGACATCGGCAAGAACATCGTCGGCGTCGTGCTGCAATGTAACAACTACGAGGTTATCGACCTCGGCGTCATGGTCCCGGCCGACCGCATCCTGGACGAGGCCAAGGCCCACAACGTCGACATCATCGGTCTGTCGGGCCTGATCACGCCTTCGCTGGACGAAATGGTCTTTGTCGGCGCCGAGATGGAACGGCGCGGCTTCGACATCCCTCTGCTGATCGGGGGCGCAACCACTAGCCGCACCCATACGGCGGTCAAGATCGAGCCCGCCTACCGCCGGGGCTCGACCACCTATGTCGTTGACGCGTCGCGCGCCGTCAGCGTCGTCTCGGGGCTGCTGTCCAAGACCGAGCGCGCGAAGAATGAGGCCGCCACCCGCGACGAATACATCCGCATCCGCGAGCAATATGCTCGCGGCCAAGAAGTAAAGGCCCGAGCGACCCTGGCTCAGGCGCGCGAGAACCGCTTCCGCATCGACCCCGCCCAACCCATGCCCGGCAAACCGTCGTTCCTCGGCGTGAAGGCGTTCGACGCCTGGGACCTGCAGGATCTGGCCGACCACATCGACTGGACGCCCTTCTTCGCCAGCTGGGAGCTGATCGGCCGCTATCCGCTGATCCTAGACGACGAGATCGTCGGCGAGGCCGCGCGTGACCTGTTCGCCGACGCCCAAGTCATGCTGAAGCGGATCATCGAAGAGAAGTGGTTCACGGCCAAAGGCGTTGTCGGCTTCTGGCCGGCGCGCGCCGACGGCGACGATGTCATCGTCTACGCCGACGAAGGCCGCGACACGGAGGTCGCCCGCTTCCACACCCTGCGCCAGCAGATCAAGAAGTCGAACGGTAAGCCGAACCTGGCTCTGTCCGACTTCATTGCCGATGAGGGGGACGACTATCTCGGCGCCTTCGCCGTCACGGCTGGGCACGGCGAGCTGGAAGTCGCGAAACGGTTCAAGGACGCCGGCGACGACTATTCCGCCATCCTCGCCACCGCCTTGGCTGACCGTCTGGCCGAAGCCTTCGCCGAACGGCTGCACAAGGAGGTCCGCACCACCCTGTGGGGCTATGCCGCCGACGAAACGGCCGACATCGATGCGCTGATCGCCGAACACTACCAAGGCATCCGCCCTGCCCCCGGTTATCCGGCCCAGCCCGATCACACGGAAAAAGCCACCCTGTTCCGTCTGCTTCAGGCCGAGGATAATGCCGGCATGGCCCTGACGGAAAGCTTCGCCATGACGCCGCCGGCCTCGGTTTCGGGCCTCTATTTCGGCCATCCGGGTAGCCACTATTTCGGCGTCGGCAAGATCGACCTGGACCAGGTCGAGGATTACGCCCGCCGCAAGGGCTGGGACGTCGCCACCGCCGAGCGCTGGTTGGCCCCCATCCTCAACTACGATCCCTACGCCGCCAAACGCGAAACGGCGGCTTGAGCCGGGCTCAAGCCGCCGTTTGTCATCCGGTAACCGCCGAACCGATCAGTTTATACCGACGCTCTCCAGCGTGGCGGGCGGCGTGGTGATGTTGTCGCGCAGGCGGCGCGCGGCGTGCTCGCAGCGGCCCGGCAGACCGAAGAACAGGCCGAACGACTGGCTGCGCGCCTCCGCATCGGGATTGGCCATCAGCGGCGCCCACTGCGCCTTGACCGCGGCGACGGCCTGCTCAGCCTCGGCCTTCGAAGCCGCCGATTGGCGCGGCGCGGCCGCAGCCAGGGCGCTGCGGAAATCCTGGGCTTCGAGACGACCCAGACGCACCAGCTCGATATCCTCCGGCGCGCGCGAAGTCAGGGTCTCACCCAGATCGGCATGTCCGGTCACAAGCGCATCGCACCACGCCACCAGCGGATAGTCGGCGCTCGGCGCACCGCGCGGCAACGGCCGTGCATAGGCGATGGCTTCGCGCGTCTTCAACGCATCGGCGGTCTCGCCCGAGCGATTACCCGTCACGATCGGCCCATCCTGCGTTTGAGCGACAGCCGCGCTGGCAGCCAGCAGCGACAGGACCGACAGTCCGGGAACGACAAATTTCAACATGATCTTCCTTGGAGGAGCGCGCCGCAAACAGACGACGATCCGTAACGCTCGCCCGCCCGAATGGTTTTTCTACGGCGCCGCTTAAACGAAAAAGGCGGCGGAGCGTTGCTCCGCCGCCTCAGTCTGTCGCCGTTGACTGGCCTTAGAACTTGGCGGTCAGACCAACGTAGTAGCGGCGACCCAGCACGTCATAAGTCGACGGGTCGGTGTTGGCCTGAACGCCGGGAACGAAGACGTTCGGCTGTTCGTCGGTCAGGTTGTTCACGCCGCCGCGCAGCGACACCGTGTCGTTGATGGACCACGAACCATTCAGGTCGAAGTAGTCGATGGAAGGCAGAACCTCGGTGGTGTTGATCACCGTGATCTCGCCGACCCGGCGCCAGCGGGCGCCGACCGAGAACGGACCGCTCGCCCAGGTCACCGAGCTCAAAGCTTTCCATTCCGGGAAGGTATTGCCGAACGAGCTGTCGATCGTACCCGTACGGTCCGTGAAGGCGCCGCCTTCGACGACGTTGTCTTCATAGTTCTCCAGCCAGCTGATGACCGTGTTGAACTTCAGACGGCCCCAATCGCCACCACCGATGTCGGCGATGTTGAAGGCCCAGTCGGCTTGGAAGTCGACGCCGGACGTTCTGATCATGCCGAGGTTGGCTTGGTTTTCGATCGCGCCGGTGATGTTACCCGACAGCGGATCGCGGCTGAACAGCTGACAGTAGCTGTTCGCGTTGCTGAACGTCGGGTTTTCGCCCGTGACGTTGAAGCAACCGGCCAGCGAATCATCAGCCGAAATCGATCCGATCGCATCGGTGATTTCGATGTTGTAGTAATCGATCGAGGCCGAGAAGCCCGACAGCCAGGGCGACGCGAACTGCGATTGATACACCAGACCGGCCGACCAGCTGTCCGACGTCTCTTCAAAGAGGTTCGGGTTACCGCCGGTGCGGCTTTCGACCTGGTTGTTCGAGAAGGTGTACTGATCGATCGCTTGCGGCGAGATACCTTGCGCCAAGCAGAGCGCGCGCACGGCTGCAGCGTTCGGCCCGCGACGGAAGCTGCCGCGAATGTCGCAGGGATCCCCGCCCGTACCGGTCGCAGTCGGTGCGCCAATGCTCGGGAAGTTTGTGCTCGCCGTAGCGAACAGTTCGCCGATCGAAGGTGCACGGACCGAACGGCTGTAACCACCGCGAGCGCGCAAGCCGCCTGCGACGGTCCAATCCAGCTCCGCACGATAGGCTTGGGTGCCGCCAGCGGTGCTGTAGTCGGCGTAACGATAGCCGAGGTTCAGATCCAGCTGCTCAACGAACGGCAGATCCGACAGCAGCGGCACCAGCGCTTCGATGAACAGTTCTTTGGAGTTCGTACCGCCGCTCAGCGAAGGCGTCGGGTTGAAGCCAGCGATTTCCGAACCACCGACGTTGCCGCCGTCCGGCTGACCGTTTGCGCCAAGGTGAGGCGTAACAGCATTGCTTTGAGCCAGCGACGAGTCCGCGCCGAAGGCATAGTCATCTTGACGGTACTGAGCGCCCAAAGCGACGCGCACTTCACCGGCCGGCAGATCGAAGGCTTTGCCCTGAAGCGACGCTTCAATGACGCGTTGCTCCGTGACGGTCGAGTTGCGAGCCGAACGGCCGATGTAGTTGATGCATTCGGCCGACAGATTGGTCACGCCGTACCAGTCAAAGCCACCAGCGCAAAGGCTGCGGCCACCGTCAGCGGCATCCAGCAGACGCTGAACGGACGAACGAGAGACGTTGCCCGTTTGTGTCGTGGTGTTGGAAACGCGACCGTACGAACCGTAGACATCATAGGTCCAGGTGCTTTGCGGAACCTGACCGCGAACACCTGTCGTGATTTGGTAGATGTTGTACTCTTCCGTCGAGTGACGCCCACCCAGAGAGGTGAAGCGTTTGTTCAGCAGGAAGGAGCCATTCGGATTGGCGCGCGTGTTCAGAAGCGCGCGCAGATCAGCCGTGATGAACGGGTTGGTCGCAGGAACACGGAAGCCGGTGGCGTTCGCTGCCGGGCTGGCAGCCAACTCGGTGTCCGCGACGTACTGCGTGAACAAAGCGTTGGCGTAGACTTCAGCGTTATCATTGATCTTGTAACGGCCACCGCCATAGACGTTGTAGCGATCCAGAGGCAGTTGCAGATAGTTCAGCGGACCAGTGTTGAACGTATAGTCAGCGCCCGGAGCGGTGTATTCCGCGCCCGCGCCGGCCGGGTTCTTTACGTTCAGCTTCCCGGTATAAGAAAACAGCGAGTTATCGTCGTTGAAACCGAAAGCACCGGTGTTGGACAGCGTCGCATTGCCGAAATAGGCGCGAACCGCAGCCAGGCTTGGCAGATTGGTGCCATCGAAGATCGTCGAGCCCAGCGGCGAGGTGCCCGACGGCCCTGAGACCTTGGAGAAGTCACGCGCGGCGTTGAAGATCACATCGCGGGTCGAACGGCCGAGCGACAGCACCATGTTGCCGCGGTCATCGTCGAAGTTGCCGCCGACAGTGACCGAGTAGCTTTCGGTCTTGCCGTCGCTGCGATCGGTTTCGCCGTACTGGGCATCGACCTGAACGCCCGAGAAGTTCTCGTCGAGGATGAAGTTTGCGACACCAGCCAGGGCGTCCGAACCATAGGCCGCCGAGGCGCCGCCCGAGATGACTTCGATGTTCTTGATCAGGGCAGTCGGGATCAGGTTGACGTCAACCGAACCGTCCGAGTTCGACGGCACGACGCGACGGCCGTTCATCAGAACCAGCGTGCGATTCGAACCGAGGTTACGCAGGTTGATGTTGGCCTGGCCGCCATTGGACGGGTTGTTCGAGGTCGACGAGATCGACGGAGTGAACTGCGGCAGATCGTTGATCAAGGTGTCGATCGTGACCGAACCCGTCGCCTGGAAGTCTTGGGCGGTGACGGTGACGATCGGGCTGGTCGAACGATAGTCCTGACGGGCGATGCGCGAACCCGTGACGACGATCTCGCCGACGTCGGTCGCTTGGTCGTCAGCCGACTGTGCGAACGAGGGCGTAGCGGCCATCGCCAAAGCGGCGCCGCCGATGATCGTGGTTGCCAGAAGGCCGCGACGATATCTGTTGGTGTTCAAGGCTTGTTCTCCCAGAAGAGCCAAGTTCGTTAGAAACGAACTGCTCAATACATTAGCCATTTGCCGACCACGCGATCGGTTGGGCGCGAGAGCATACCAACGCAGGCAGCAAGTCCAGCGAGAAGGTGGCGCTCGAACACATTGGAGACACGCCTGTCGCAAAGACGACACACCGTAGTCGCTACAGCGACACCGGACACGACCCGAATTCTAATGATATACTGGCCACCAACTTAACAAGACGAAGAAGAATATGCCCCTTTTAGATGGCAAATTTGCCAAAAAAATCGCCGTTCTATGGGTTACATCGGTTATTTTTGCATCAAACCACGCCTCAGCGCAGCAAGGTTTGTCTTCGTCTGGGAGCAACTTGGTCGGAGCCGTGACGCAATGCACGACGATCGCGGCCGATGCCGCCCGACTGGCGTGTTTCGACGCCGCCGCGGCCCGATTGTCGGCCGCCGGCGAGGTTGCGATCGTCAGCCGGCAGGATGTGCAACAGAATCAGCGTCGATTGTTCGGCTTCAACGTTACGGGCTTGAACCCCTTCAGCGGCTCAGGTGAATCCGAAGAATTGCAGTCCATCTCGGCGACGATGACATCGGCCCGAAACCTTGGCAGGGGCGAATGGTCCATCACGCTGGATGACGGCTCGGTATGGCGAAAGACCGATGGCGTGGATGTGCTCTTTTCGGCAAACCGGCAGTATCCGGTTACCGTGCGGAGGGCGGCGTTGGGAAGTTATATGATGAAGGTGGCGAACGATCCGCCTTTCCGGGTCCGCCGCGAATAGGTCTCTAGCGTTGGATCATCACCCGCGCCGCATAGGGCGCCGGCTCCGGCGTGCAGGAGGCGGCGATCAGTTGCACTGCAGCGAGACACAGGATCGCCGCCGCGACGAACGGGAGCCGATTTGATACAGCATTGGCGATCGAACGGGCCATTGAGACGCTCCAGGCATGATTACCCAGACGTTAACGCAAGCTCTGCGCCAAACGCGGCCGTGACGATGATCCCGTTCGTAAGGGCGTTCGACTTCGCCTATGGGCGGCGCGATCAGGTGTCGCCATTGATCCAGCGGGTGATCGCCGACAATCCGGGGCCGTTCACCTTCACCGGGACGGGGACCTATATCGTCGGCCGACCGGATCCAGGGGCCGAGGTCGCGGTGATTGATCCGGGGCCGCTGGATCAGGCGCATCTGGCGGCGCTGATGGCGGCGGTCGAGGGGCGGCGGGTCAGCCATGTTCTGGTGACGCATACGCATCGGGATCATGCGCCTCTGGCCCGGCCGTTCGCCGAGGCGACCGGAGCACGGATTGGGGCGGCCCGGCCTCCGGTGCGGGAAACGCACGCGTCGGGTGCGCTCGATGAAGATGACGATGCCGACTTTGCGCCCGATGAGGTGCTGACAGGCGGCGAGATGATCGCGGGCGACGGCTGGACGATCGAGGCGATGTTCACGCCCGGCCACGCGTCCAATCACATGGCCTTCGTCCTGCGCGAAGAGAACGCCCTGTTCTGCGGCGATCATGTCATGGGCTGGTCGACGACGGTCGTGGCGCCGCCGGATGGGAACATGCGGCAGTATATGGCCAGTCTGGAGGCGGTGATCGCACGCGACTTCGACGTGTTGTGGCCGACGCACGGAGCGCCGGTGACTGAGGTGCGGCCGTTTCTGGAGGCCTATCGCGCGCATCGGCTGGAGCGGGAGGCGCAAGTGCTCCAACGGCTTGCGGCGGGGGATCGCACGATCGCGGAAATGGTTCCGGTTCTGTACGCCGCCGTCGATCAGCGGCTATGGCCGGCCGCTTCGCTGTCGGTGCTGGCGCATCTGATCAAGCTGGTCGAGGACGGCGCGGCGATCAGCGATGGCGTGCCCGGCCTGTCGGCGCAGTTCCGCCTGGCTTAGCGTCCCGCCTCCAGGTTTCGGGTGATCTTGGCGGCGAGGCGGCAGGTGGCGCCGCCGTCGGGACGGCTGCCGCGTGCGGCGACGCGGATGTCGGTGCGGCCGGGGCGGATGCGAACGACGGCGTCGGTGGCGAAGCCGAACCAGGCGCCGGCATGCACGGCTTCGACCTGGAAGGTTGTGGCGCGGGTGACGACGAAGCCGGCGTCGACCAGCGCCGAGGTCGCCTGCTGGGCCAGGACCTGGGTCGGGACGGCGTCCACGCCTTCACAGGTCTGCGGCGCGCCGCTGCGCACGCCGGCGGCGCGCGGCAGGCCAGGCGGCTCGTCCAGGTTGGTGCTGACGTCACGTGGATGGGGCGTCGCATCCTGGCCCTGACGCAGCACGAAGCCGGCGACGGTCGCGCCCGAGAGAACCAGCGCCGCCAGCGCATAAAGACCCCTGCCCTTCAGGTCGCGCAGCGCCAGCACCGCCGCCACCAGAGCCGCCGCCAGACCGACCCAGGCCAGGAGGCGCGCCACGGTCCAGGTCAGCAGGTCATAGCCGATCGCCAGATCGAGCCCGCCGAACCGCGTCGCCGTAACGGCCGCCACGACCAGCACGAAGGGCGCCGCCGCAAGCGCCGTCAGCCAGGGCAGAATGGCGGGTACGGGCTTTCTGGTCGGCATTCAGGCTCCGGTTCTAGGATTAGGCGGCGGTCGGCAGACGATAGTCCTTCATCCGGTCGCGCAGAAGCTTCTTGTCGATCTTGCCGGTCGCGCCCAGCGGGATGTCGTCCACGGCGACCACGTCATCGGGCATCCACCATTTGGCGATCTTGCCGGTCAGGAAGTCCAGATGCTCCTGCTTGTCCAGCGTCTCGTCGGGCTTGAGCTTCAGGATCAGCACAGGCCGTTCGTCCCATTTGGGGTGGGCCGCGCCGATGACGGCGGCGATCTCGACCTTGGGGTGGCCCACGGCGATGTTCTCGATCTCGATGGAGCTGATCCACTCGCCGCCCGACTTGATCACGTCCTTGGCGCGGTCGGTGATCTGCATGAAGCCCAGGTCGTCGACCGTGGCCACATCGCCGGTGTCGAAGAAGCCTTCGTCGTCCAGGATCGAGCCGTCTTCCTTGAAGTAGGCGCGGCTGATCGTCGGCCCCTTGACCATTAGACGACCGAAGGTGGCGCCGTCGTGAGGCAGTTCGGCGCCCGCCTCGTCCTTCAGCTTCAGCTCGACGCCCAGCGGCGGCACGCCCTGCTTCAGCCGGTATTTCATCTGCTCGTCGTAGGAGAGCTTCAGGATTTCGGGCGGCAGGTTGGCGATGGTGCCGATGGGCGAGGTCTCGGTCATGCCCCAGGCGTGGGTGACCTCGACGCCGAAATCGTCCTGGAAGCCGCGGATCAGGCTTTCGGGGCAGGCCGAGCCGCCGATAAGCACGCGCTTCAGGGTCGAGAAGCCCAGACCATTCTGTTTCATGTGGGCGAACAGACCTTGCCAGACGGTCGGCACGGCGGCCGAGAAGGTCACGCCCTCCTGTTCGATCAGCTCATAGATCGACTGACCGTCCATCTTGGCGCCCGGCATGACCAACTTGGTCCCGGCGGCGGGGCCCGCAAAGGCGATGCCCCAGGCGTTGGCGTGGAACATCGGCACGACCGGCAGGATCACCTCCTTGGGCGTGGCGCCCATCACCGTGGCCTGAAGGCCCATGAAGGTGTGCAGGAAGTTGGAGCGGTGCGAATACAGCACGCCCTTCGGATTGCCCGTGGTGCCAGAGGTGTAGCAGAGGCCGCAGGCCGTCTGTTCGTCGAAGTCGCCCCAGACGACGTCGGTCGATTGACCGGCGATCGCGTCCTCATAGGCGACGGCCTTGGGCAGCTTGGTCTGGGGCATGTGGGCGGCGTCGGTCATGATGACGACGCGCTCGACCTTGGGGATATGCGGCAGGATCGCTTCCAGCAGCGGCACGAAGGTCAGATCGACGAAGATGATCCGGTCTTCGGCGTGATTGATGATGTAGACGAGTTGTTCGGGGAACAGGCGCGGGTTCAGGGTGTGGCACACCCCGCCGATGCCCATGATGCCGTACCAGGCCTCGATGTGGTTGGCGGTGTTCCAGGCCAGGGTGGCGACGCGGTCGCCCGGCCGGACGCCCCAGTCCTTCAGCGCGCTGGACACGCGTTTGGCCCGTTCGTGGATCTGGGCGTAGGTCGTGCGGACGATGGGCCCCTCGACCGAGCGCGTCACCACCTCGCGCTCGCCATGCCAGTTTTTGGCGTGGTCGATGATCTTGTCGACCGTCAGCGGCCAGTCCTGCATCAAGCCCAGCATGTCGTATCCTTGTCCCTTGGATGCGTCTGCTTTGATGCGACGCTTGAGCGGACGCTAACATCGGTGATCGGCGATAAGCAACGTGACGCAGCGTCAGCCACGGCGCGGCGGATCGTCCCCCGTGGCGTCGGCTGGTTCGGCGGTCTAGAAGGCCGCCCATGACCATATTGATCGCGATCACGGGGGGCTCCGGCTCCGGCAAAAGCACCCTGGCGGAGGCGTTGGTGTCGGCCCTGCCGGAAGGGTCGGCCGTGCTGGTGCGCGAGGACAGTTATTATAAGGACGCGGCCTCCCTGCCCGGCTTCGACGCCGCGACCTTCGACTTCGACGATGTGACGGCGCGCGATCACGACCTGATGATCGCGGACCTGAAGGCATTGAAGGCCGGGCGCGCGGTGACGGCGCCGGTCTATTCCTTCATCCATCACGGCCGCGAGCCGGGCGGCGAGCCGATCCCGGCGGCCGAGGTGGTGATCGTCGAGGGTACGCATGTTCTGTGCACCCCCGACCTGACCGCCCTGTTCGACATCCGGGTCTTCGTGGACACCCCCGCCGACATCCGCTTCATCCGTCGCCTGCTGCGTGACCAGGCCGAGCGCGGCCGGTCGGCGGATTCGGTCGTGGCGCAATATCTGGCGACGGTGCGTCCGGGTCACGAACGCCTGACCGAACCGTCGCGCACCCACGCCGACTTCATCGTCGCGGATGCGACAGCCGCCGTCCGCCTGGAAGACCCCCAGGCCGTGGTGCGTCTGGCGGCCCCGGTCCTGGCCCATCCGCTGCTGCAGGCGCTGCTGGACGATTAGGATCACAGGTCTCTGATGCGGTCTGGCCTATCTGTACGCCGCGTGATCGTGAGGATGAAACTGTGCCCTAGCAGCCCCCTCAACGGTCGTCACGCCAGCCCACTTCTCCTGTGTGGAGTGAGGACCGCTTAGATCAGTCCCGCCAGCGGCGACGACGGGTCGGCATACATCCGCTTGGCCATCCGCCCGGCCAGATAGGCGTCGCGGCCGGCGATGACGGCGTGTTTCATGGCGCGGGCCATGCGGATGGGGTCCTTGGCCCCGGCGATCGCGGTGTTCATCAGGACGGCGTCGCAACCCAGTTCCATCGCGCGGGTCGCGTCCGAGGCCGTGCCGACGCCGGCGTCGACGAGCACCGGCACCTTGGCCTGTTCGACGATAAGGCGGACGTTGACCTCGTTCTGGATGCCCAGGCCCGAGCCGATCGGGGCGGCGGCGGGCATGATGGCGGCGGCGCCGGCGTCCTCCAGCCGCTTGGCCATCACCACGTCGTCGGTGCAATAGACCATGACATCGAAACCGTCCTTGATCAGCAGGTCCAACGCCCGCAGCGTCTCGATCATATCGGGATAAAGGTGGGCGGTGTTGGACAGCACCTCTAGCTTGACCAGGCTCCATCCCCCGGCCTCGCGCGCCAGGCGCAGGGTCCGGACCGCGTCCTCGCCGGTGAAACAGCCGGCGGTGTTGGGCAGGAAGGTGAAGCGGTCCGGCTTCACATAATCGACCAGCATCGGCTGGCTCGGGTCCGACAGGTTCACGCGGCGCACGGCCACGGTGACGATCTCGGCCCCGGCCGCCTCGGCGGCGGCTGCGTTCTGGGCGTAGTCGGCGTATTTGCCTGTGCCCACGATCAGGCGCGAGTTGAAGGTGCGGCCGGCGACGGACCAGGTTTCGTTGGCTGTATCGGTCATGGGTGCTGACCTACGCGCCCTAGCCGCCGAGCGAAAGGTCGCAGGGATCACACCGCGTTGCGAGGCAGCTTCGAATGAACTAAACTAAGTGGACTAAGTTTACTGGAGTTCGTCATGGAAACGGTCAATATCCACCATGCCAAGACGCATCTGTCACGCCTGATCGAGAAGGCGGCGAAGGGCGAGCCCTTCATCATCGCCAAGGCCGGCAAGCCGATGGTCAAGGTGACGGCCATTGAGCAAGACGCGCCGGTAGACACCTCGCGCCGATTTGGATTCATGGAGGGCGAGATCCAAGTGCCTGATGACTTCGACACGATGGGACAGGCCGAGATCGAGGCTATGTTCTACGGCGACGCCGTTCATGAGGGCGGCTCCGGCCGATGAAATTACTAATCGATACGCATCTCCTGCTCTGGGCGTCTGAGGATCGTGCGCGCCTTCCCATTCAGGCCGCCGATCTGATGGCCGATCCTGACAACGATCTGATCTTCAGCGCCGTCAACATCTGGGAGATTGTCGTCAAGCGCGGGCTCAACCGCGCCGACTTCGGTGTCGATCCCCTCGCGTTTCGCCGGCGGCTTCTGGCGGCCGGTTACGAAGAAATCCCTGTGACCAGCCTGCATACTTTGGAACTGAGCGGACTACCGTTGATCCACCGCGACCCGTTCGATCGCCTGCTGATCGCGCAGGCTATAGCCGAGAGCGCGCAATTGGTTACTGCGGACGGTCAGATCGCCTTCTATCCCGGCCCGATCCTCAAGGTCTGATCACCCGCCGCCGACGAACTGGACCAGTTCGATACGGTCGCCTGCGGCCACCGGCGTGGCTGCATGAAGGGACTTGGGCACGATCTCGAGATTGAGTTCGACGGCGACCTTGCGCGGGTCCAGCGACAGTTCCTCGACCAGGGCCAGGATGGTCGAGGCCTGGACCTGACGTGGCTCGCCGTTGAGATGGATCTGGTGCACGCGCGTTCTCCCTGGGCCTTCGCGCGTCAGATAAAGGCTGACGGGCCGCTTCGCCAGACTGTGCGCTCAGCCCGCCTCGAACAGGAAGGCGCCGACCGCGACGGCCAGGGCCGCGAAGGTCGCCACCACGGTTCTCAGGATCAGTTTGCCGTCCTGGCGCATCCTCGGCGCTCCCTCAGGCCGTCCCGACCGGGGACGATGGCGGCCGGCGTTGCGAAATCCACGCCATCCCACGTAACGTCGGGTAAGGTTCGACGCCGCCAGCGTTTGACCCACGCCCTGCGTCCGCTAAAAGGCCCCTCTTGCGCCGCGCTGCGCCGGATCGATTCTGGAACCATGGCCGAAACGCCCGTCATTCATGTGCTGAACGGCCCCAATCTGAACCTGCTCGGGGTTCGGGAGCCGGACATCTATGGCCGCGACACCCTGGCGGACATCGAGCAGCGCTGCGTCAGGGCGGCCGGCAAGGCGCAGATCGTGTTTCGCCAGACCAACCATGAAGGCGTGCTGGTCGACTGGATCCAGGAGGTGCGCGAGGTCGCCCACGCCCTGATCCTCAATCCGGCGGCCTATGGGCATACGTCGGTGGCGCTGCACGATGCGTTGAAGACGCTGTCGATCCCGGTGATCGAGCTGCACCTGTCCAATCCGGCGGCGCGCGAGGCGTTTCGCCATCACTCCTATGTGTCCTCCGCGGCGACCGGCGTCATCGCCGGCTTCGGCGCGGCGGGCTATGAACTGGCCGTCCAGGCGGCCCTCACCCAGGTTCGGGAACGCGGCTGAGCCCCGTCCCGTTTATCAAAGACCACGAAAGACAAGGCGCAACTCCAATGGCCGATGACAAGAAACACGCCGAAATCGACGCCGCCCTGGTTCGCCAGCTGGCCGAGATTCTGAACGAGACCGATCTGACGGAAGTCGAAGTCGAGCGCGGCGAACTGCGCATCCGCGTGGCGCGCGAAGTCACCGTCAACGCCGCCCCGGTTCAGTACGCCGCCGCCCCCGCTCCGGTCGCCGCTGCGCCCGCCGCCGCGGCTGCGCCGGCCGCCATGCCATCGGATCCCGCCACCATCGTCGCCCGCGCCGGCGAAGAGGTGAAGTCGCCGATGGTCGGCACCGCCTATCTGCAGGCCTCGCCGGAGGCCCCGGCCTTCGTCCAGCCCGGCGACAAGGTCAAGAAGGGCCAGACCCTGCTGATCGTCGAAGCCATGAAGACGATGAACCCCATCCAGGCGCCGCGCGACGGCGTGGTGGCCGAAATCCTGGTCGGTGACGCCCAGCCGGTCGAGTTCGGCGAACCCCTCGTCCTGCTGGAAGCCTAAGCCGTGTTCACCAAGGTCCTGATCGCCAACCGCGGCGAGATCGCGCTGCGCATCCACCGGGCGTGCAAGGAGATGGGCATCTCCACCGTCGCCGTGCACTCCGAAGCCGACCGCGGCGCCATGTGGGTGCGGCTGGCCGACGAGAGCGTCTGCATCGGCCCCGCCTCGGCCGCCAAGTCGTATCTGAACATCCCCTCGATCATCGCGGCGGCCGAGATCACCGGGGCCCAGGCGATCCACCCCGGCTACGGTTTCCTGTCCGAAAACGCCCGCTTCGCCGAGATCGTCGAGGCCCATGGCATGACCTTCATTGGCCCCAAACCCGAGCATATCCGGGTGATGGGCGACAAGATCAGCGCCAAACAGACGGTCAAGGACGCCGGCATCCCCGTCGTCCCCGGCTCGGATGGCGAAGTCGAGACCGTCGAGGCCGCGATTGAGGCGTCCAAATCCATCGGCTTCCCTCTGATCGTCAAGGCGGCGGCGGGCGGCGGCGGACGCGGCATGAAGGTCGCCTTGACGCCTGACGATCTGGTCGAGGCTGTCCAGACCGCCCAGTCCGAGGCCAAGGCCGCCTTCGGAAACGGCGCCGTCTATATGGAGCGCTACCTCCAGAAGCCGCGCCACATCGAGATCCAGGTCATCGCCGACAGCCACGGCAATGTCGTCCACCTGGGCGAACGCGACTGCTCGCTGCAACGCCGTCACCAGAAGGTACTGGAAGAGGCCCCCTCGCCCGCCCTGTCGGCCGAAGGTCGCAAGCAGATCGGCGAGACGGTCAACAAGGCCATCGCCGCCATCGGCTATCTGGGCGTCGGCACCATCGAGTTCCTGTGGGAGGACGGCGAGTTCTTCTTCATCGAGATGAACACCCGCCTGCAGGTCGAGCATCCGGTTACGGAAATGATCACTGGCGTCGATCTGGTGCGCGAACAGGTGCGCATCGCCGCCGGTCTGCCGCTGTCGTTCACCCAGGACGATATCGAGTTCAAGGGCCACGCCATCGAGGTGCGGATCAACGCCGAGAACCCGGAGACCTTCACCCCGTCGCCGGGCAAGATCACCGACTTCCACGCCCCAGGCGGCTTGGGCGTGCGCCTGGATAGCGCGATCTACGCTGGCTATTCGATCCCGCCCTATTACGACAGCCTGATCGGCAAGCTGATCGTCCACGGCCGCGACCGCGAGGAGGCCATCGCCCGCCTGAAGCGTTCGCTGAACGAGGTCGTCATCGGCGGCGTCGACACGACCATCCCGCTGTTCCAGAAGCTGCTGGCCGAGCCGGACATCCTGTCGGGCGACTACGACATCCACTGGCTGGAAAAATGGGCGGCCCGTCAGAAGGGCGACGCCTGACCGACCCCGATTTCAGCGCCAGCGGGCCTTTCGGCGGTTTCGGCCCCGAGGACCTGCTGGCCTGTTACGCCCGGGGCGTGTTTCCGATGGCCGAGGCGCGCGATGATCCGCGCGTCTTCATTATCGAGCCGGAACAGCGCGGCGTCATTCCGCTGGACGCCTTCCACATCCCCAGCCGCCTGCGCCGCACCGTGCGGAGCGAGCCGTTCGAGGTGCGGGTCGATACCGCCTTGGAAGCGGTGCTAGATGGATGCGCGGCGGCGCAAGGGCCGGATCGCGAAGACACCTGGATCAACGGCCCGATCCGGCGGCTGTACGCCGCCCTGTTCGCCATGGGCTTCGTCCATTCCATCGAGTGCTGGCGTGATGAACGGCTGGTCGGCGGGCTTTACGGCGTGTCGCTGGGCGGGGCCTTCTTCGGCGAGAGCATGTTCAGCCGCGAGCGGGACGCCTCCAAAGTCGCTCTGGTGCATCTGGTCGCGCGCCTGCGAAAGGGCGGCTGGACCTTGCTGGACGCCCAGTTCCTGACCGACCATCTGAGCCAGTTCGGTGCGGTCGAAACGCCGCAGGCGGCCTATCTGGAGCGGCTTCAGCCCGCGCTCTCGGTCAGGCCGGACCAAGGGGCGTTGCGCGAGCCCTTGACCGGCGCAGAAGCGGTCGCCTTAGCTAGCGCCTAGTCTGTCCGGACACGATTTGGGGCCTGTCCCGACATGTTCGGATTGGCGTCTTCGCCCGGCCTGACGGTCAATGGCGGCATGACACAGACCCCGCCAAAAGCTCCGCCCCGCCCGTCCCTTCTTCGCGAGGTGCGAGAGATCGCCCTGACGCTGATCTTCGCCATCATCCTGGCGCTCGCGATCCGCATCGTCCTGTTCCAGCCCTTCACCATCCCCTCGTCGTCGATGGAGCCAGGGCTGGTGACCGGCGACTATATCGTCGTGTCGAAATATCCCTACGGCTGGAGCAAGGCGTCTCTGCCGTTCAATCCGGCGATGTCGCCGGGACGGCTGTTCGGGCGCGAGCCGAGACGCGGCGACGTGGTCGTGTTCCGCCTGCCGCGCGACCCCAGTGAGGCCTGGATCAAGCGCGTCGTCGGCCTGCCGGGCGATACGGTTCAGGTGCGGGGCGGCGTTGTCTTCGTCAATGGCGATCCGGTGCGCCAGACCCGGCTGGATGTCGTCGCCGATCACGATGCGCCGCAGCGACGGGTCCAGCAGGTGCGCGAGACCTTAGCCGACGGACGATCCTACGTCACATACGACGGCGGATCGGGCCTGCCGGGCGACGACACGCCTACGCGCCGGGTGCCGGCGGGCTGCTATCTGATGATGGGCGACAATCGCGACAACTCGCTGGACAGCCGCTGGCCGCCCGAGATCGGCGTCGGCCTGCTGCCGGCCGAGAACATCATCGGCCGGGCCGAGATGGTGCTGGCCTCATGGAAGCCGGGCGCAGGCCTGTTCAAGCCCTGGACGTGGCTGGACCTTCAGTGGGACCGGTTCCTGGTCCGCATCCGCTAGCGCGCGCGGTATTCGTCGAAGCTGACGACACCGTCGTGATTGCGGTCCAGCCGGTCGAAATCGGCGCGGGTGGGCGACGACTGGGCCAGGGAGGGCGCGGCGACGGCTCCGAGCGCCAGGCCCGCGACAGCGGCGGCCACCAGGGGCCGCCAGCTCAGGCGGGGTTGAGGACGCCCCGACGACGTCGCGTTCAGCTCGGCGTCTATGAAGCGGCGAATGGCGTCGCTGGCTGTCCGGCCCTCGTCACGGCACCGGGCCATGAAGGCGGTCTTGGTCGCGTGAGGCAGACGGATTTCGACCGTTTCGGTCTTCTTGGGCGGCTTGTTGCGATCCATGGCGCGCCTCCTCGCGGCGTCAGAGCTCAGTTCTTACAGCCGACGACCCAGGCGTCGTAATAAGGGTTCTGGACCCCGCTGACGGCAGGCGACGAGGCGAACATCCAGCCGCGGAAGATCTGGCGGCCTTCCTGTCGGCCGCGCGGCTGAAGCGAGACGTCCATATAGGCGATGGCGTCCTCGGTCAGTTCGTCCGGCGTCGTCACCTCGCACGCGCGGGCCGCGAAGATCAGATTCTGGTTGAAGCGCACGGGACGACCGCCGACCTCCACCTCGAACTTCATCGTTTCGGCGGTGACCTTGTCGATGGCCTGGATGATCGCGAACTTGCGACGCTGGCGGCGCGCGGGCGTGGCGGGCTGGTCGATGGCCTTGGTCGCGACGGGCTTCTCGGCCGCGACCTCCTCCTCGGCCTTTTCCTCGACGGCGGCGTCCTCGGCGATGACGACGTTGGGCGGCGGGGCCACGGCGACCGGAGAGCGCGGAGCCGGCGCGCCCGCAGGCGGCGTCTCGGTCGGGACCGAGGGCTGGGCCGGGGTGGTGCGCAGAATGTCGCCGATCGGATCCTGAACCGGACGCGCATCGCGCGGCGCGTCCTGAAGCACGCTGGCGGTAACCGCGCCCGCGCTCAGCACGGCCGCGACGGACGCCGCGCCCAACAGGATGCGGCGGATTTTCACTCGGGCGTCCAGGCCTGATAGTCGCCGGTCGCAGCCGGGCGCTTGGCGTCGCCGGCCAGCGAGCCAGGCGGACGCCAGGCCAGGGGCGTGCCGGTCAGATTGGGCAGGTGCTCCTTCTCCCAGGCGCGACGCGGCAGCGGCTGCTCGGTCGGCGGCTGGTCGAAGGTGTAGTGCAGCCAGCCGTGCCAGTCGGGCGTCACCTTGGACGCCTCGGCATAGCCGTCATAAATGACCCAGCGACGCTTGCGGCCGTCGTAGCTGACGTTGTCGCGGCTCTCGTAATAGCGATTGCCGTTCTCGTCCTGGCCGACGAAGCGACCGCGCTTGGCGATGGTGAACCGGGTGCCGATCGTGGCGCCCTCCCACCAGCCGAAAATCTTGCTCAACACGTCGTGGAATCCAACCGTAAGGGGTCGCCGGAAAGGGAGGCGGCGTCTGGTGCGGATCATAGAAACCCGCGCCCTCTTCGTCCAGCGTTCAAGCGACTTGCGGTGAATCGATATCTTGTGGGCAAACCCGCCCTGCGACACCAGATGTATTGGCTAAGTCGCGTACGCATCCTAGGCTCGGCCGAACCTTTCGGAGAGACGCCGCCATGCGCTTTCAATCCGGCTTCGCCGCTCGCGCCGAACGAGTCGCGATGGAGACCCGCGCCATCGAGCGCCCATCCGGCGTGCAACAGGTCCTGGCCCCCGCCGGCTGGTCCGACGTCCGGATCGAGGCCTGGCTGGACTGGATCGAGGCGAAAGGGTTCGCAACGCCCCTGTCGGGCGACTGGCTGAACGGCGGCGTCGACGCCTGGGCCGAACGGCTGGCCGCGACCGGCGTGGCCGAGGGCGTGTTCGACCAAGCTGAGGCCGCGAGGTTCGTCGAGGAACTGTCGGGCGCCTTCAGGCTGGGCCTGGCGGCGCCGGCCGCGTCCGGACCTGCGGCTGTCGGCGTTGTCGATCTGAACGATCCCGGCGCGGCCGCGCGATTGCAGGCGCACGCCGGACGGCGCGCGGCCGCGCGTCTGGGCGTCCAGGCGGCCGACGCCCTGGCCGAGGCGCTGGCCGGCGTGGCCGATGCGGTGGATCGCTGCGAAGGCCCGCGCGGCGACTGCGGCGACCCTTCGCGCAATCCGGCCCTGGGCCGTGCGGCTGCCCTTGCGCGGCGGTGCGGCGCCAGCGACGCCGATATCCTAAGAGCCATCGACGGCGAACGGCCCGCAATGGCCCTGGAGCCTATGGTCGAAGGCGCGCCTCTGGTCGCCCTGGCGGACCGGACCCAGATCGCGGCGGGCGCGCCCGAAGTCTTGCTGGCGGCCAAGGCGGCGCCGGACGGCGGTCTGATCGTCGCCTTCGACCCGCGCGATGCGGAGACCGCGACGGCGCAAACCGCGCGGGCTTTGATCGACCTAGGCGCCGTCCTGGCGTTGGACGGAGACATGGCGACCAATCTGGCGGATCTGACACGCCTGCTGACGGTGGCGCTGGACCTACGGTCCGCGCGGCCCGGTCCCATCGCGCTGGGACTGGACGGCCTGCTGGAGGCCCTCGCGGCCCGCGACGACCGCACGTCTCAGGCGCAGACGTTCGCGGAACTGGTCGCGGCGACGGCGGCCCGGACCTCCGCCGAACTGGCGAGCCTGCGCGGCCCCTGCCCCGACTGGGAAGACCCGGAGACGCCGCGTCGCCATTCGGCCATCGGCCTGTTCGTCGACGATGCGGAGGCGCGGCTGCGGCTGGGCCTGGGTCGCGTCGCGGCGATCGACGTGTTTCAGACGGCCGACGGCGAGATCGGTCGCCGGCTGCATCCCGCGCTTGCCTCGGCCATCTCTGCCGCCGGCGGCGATGTCCAGGCGGCGGAACGATGGACCTTCGGTCGTCGCACCCTGGTCGAGGCGCCAGGCATCGACCACACAGCCTTGCGCGCCCTGGGCTTCACCGACATCGAACTGGCCGCCATCGAGACCGCCCTGGGCTGGGCCGAGGATTTCGACACGGTCTTCGCCGCCCCCGTCCTGGACCCCGGCTTCATCCGCGACGTCTTGGGCGTGGAAGACGGCGATGGTCTGCTGCTGACCCTGCTGGGCGTGTCGGAAGAGGCGGAGACGGCGGCGGCGCGCTGGGTTTTCGGTCATGGCGATCTGCGCGATTGGCCCGAGGCGCCGGCGGCCATCGCCGCCCTGCTGGCCGATCCGGCGGCGGCGGCGGCCGACCTGCGGCGCGCTGTCGAGCCGTTCAGCGACATGCCGGACCTCGCGATCGAATCGATGGACTGGCGCACGACCTCCACCCAGGCCGCGCGCCTGTTGAGCCAGGGGGCCCTGGACGGCCGACGCGCCCTTCGCCTGTCGCGCGCCGCGCCGCCCGCCGGCCCGCTGCTGTCCCTGCCAAACATCGACGCCGCTCGTCCTGAACCTGTCCGCGAAGCGCCCCGCCCGGCTCCGACGGAACGGGTCGTCGAACGCGTGGTCGAGCGCGAACGCGCGCGCCGCAAACTCCCCGACCGGCGCAAGGGCTATATCCAGAAGGCCGCCGTCGGGGGCCACAAGGTCTATATCCACACCGGCGAATACGAAGACGGCGAACTGGGCGAGATCTTCATCGACATGCACAAGGAAGGCGCCGCCTTCCGCAGCCTGATGAACAACTTCGCCATCGCCATCTCGATCGGCCTGCAATACGGCGTGCCGCTGGACGAGTTCGTGGACGCCTTCGTCTTCACCCGGTTTGAGCCCGCCGGCCGCGTCACCGGCAACGATTCCATCAAGTCGGCGACCTCCATCCTTGACTACATCTTCCGCGAACTGGGCGTCTCCTATCTGGACCGCGTCGAGCTGGCCAATGCCGGGACCGACGACCTGAACGCGGATGGACTGGGTGACGGTAAACCCGACGCCAACGCGGCCGTGCCCGCCGCCCGCTTCATCTCAAAAGGGTTCGCGCGCGGTTCCGCGCCCGACAACCTGGTCGTCCTGCCCTTCGGCAAGAAGGGCGAGCTGGAAGCCCGCGCCGCCGCCAACAGCGAGGCCGTCGCCTGCCCCGCCTGCGGCGATTTCAGCCTGCAGCAACGCGGCGCCGCCTGGGTCTGCGACATCTGCGGGGCGGCCCCGGCGCTTCAGGGCGGCGATCAGGGCTAGGTTAAGGGTTATGGCCTAGGGTTTGCTGACAGACGATCGAACGTCGGAGCCCGGTCCATGAAACGCACACTTTCCCTCGGCCTGATCGCCGCCCTGCTGGCCGTCGCCGCGCCGGCGCTAGCCCAGGACGCGGGGCAGATCGCCAGCGTGCGACGCGGCGCCTCCTGCGCCGGTTGCAATCTTTTTCAAGGCGACTTTTCGGGACTGGAGGCGCGGGGTCTGAACCTGGCCGGCTCACGCCTGCGTCAGGCGGACCTGAGCCTGTCGGTGATGAACCGCACGCGCTTCTCAAACACCGACATGCGCGACGTCGAGGCCTATGGCGGCGTCTTCTCCGGCTCCAACTTCTCGCGCGCCAACCTGACCAACGCCAGCTTCGTCGGCGCCTATCTGGAGGGCGCAAGCTTCGCCGGCGCGACCCTGTCGGGGACCAATCTGTCTGGCGCCCAGCTGGCGCGGGCCACCGGCCTGACCCAGGCCCAACTGAACCGGGCCTGCGGCGACGGCTCCACCGTCCTGCCTCGGGGCTTGCGCATTCCGGCCTGCTGAGCGGCGCCGACCTTGCCTCGATTTCATGAAGTTACCTCGATTTAAGTAGGTGTCGCCGGGCTTTCGAGGCATTCAGAGTGCGTGAAACAGATCGCTGAACATATCCGGGTCCGCCCCACATTGGCCCTGCTGACGCTGGGACTGGCGCTCGCCGCCTCCCCCGCCTTCGCCGGGGTCGAGATGTCGATGCAGGACCGCGACGTGTCGCGTTCGGTGTCGCTGGGCGGATCGTGCAACCGCTGCGAACTGTCCGGCCGCAATCTGTCGGGCGCCACCTTCACCGGCGCCAGCTTCATGAACGCCACCCTGGTCGGCGCCAATCTGCGCGGCGCCGAGATGATGGGCTCCAACTTCACCGGCAGTGATTTCAGCCGCGCCAACATGGGCGGCGTCGAGATGGTCGGCGCCAACTTCACCTCCGCCAACTTCACCGGGGCTCAGATCAACGGCGCCGAGGCGCAAGGATCGTCCTTCGTTCGCGCCAACCTGACCCGCGCCAACCTTTCGGGCAGCGAGATGCACGGCGTCAACTTCACCGGCGCCACCCTGGCCGGAACCAACTTCTCCAACTCGGAGCTGTTCGGCGCCACACTGGCCAATGTCCGGGCGTCGGGCGCCAACTTCGCCAGCGCCGAGGTCACAGCCTCTAACCTTTCGGGCGGCGATTTCTCCAACGCGGACTTTTCGAACGCCAGCCTGGATGGGGCGCGGTTGACCGGCGGCAGCTTCTCGCGCGCCGACTTTTCCAACGCGTCGCTGCGTCGCACGGACATTCGCGGCGCCGACCTATCGGGCGCGCGCGGCCTGACCCAAGATCAGATCAGCGAAGCCTGCGGCGACGGCTCGACCCGCCTGCCCGGCCGTCTTACGCCCCAGGCCTGCCGCAGCAGCTCGATCCGCGTGATCCGCGCTGCGCCGACGCCGCCGGTCCCCCCCCGCGTGCGCAACTTCGTCAACGCTGATAATTGAGTATCGTCCGAGTTGAAAAGGGGGACGCTTCGCGGCGTCCCCCTTTTTCCCCATCCCTCAATGCCATCCGATCAGACCTCGCCGATCACACCTTGATCGGCAGGGCCGCGCGGATGTGGACATCCTTCAGCTGGCGCTCCTCGGCCTCGGTCGGGGCGTTCATCAGCAGATCCTCGCCCTGCTGGTTCAGCGGGAAGGCGATAACCTCGCGGATGGCCGTCTCGCCGGCCAGCAGCATGACGATGCGGTCGATGCCGGGGGCCAGACCACCGTGCGGCGGCGCGCCGAAGCGGAAAGCGTTCAGCATGCCGCCGAACTGCTCCTCGACCACCGAGGCGTCATAGCCGGCGATCTCGAACGCCTTCAGCATGATCTCGGCCTTGTGGTTCCGGATCGCGCCCGAGCATAGCTCATAGCCGTTGCAGACGATGTCGTACTGATAGGCGCGGATGGTCAGCGGGTCCTGATTCTCCAGGGCCTCCAGCCCGCCCTGCGGCATGGAGAAGGGGTTGTGGCTGAAGTCGACCTTCTTCTCTTCCTCCGACCATTCGAACATGGGGAAGTCGACGATCCAGCAGAACTTGAACTGGTCTTCGTCCACCAGCTTCAGCTCCGTGCCCACGCGGGTGCGGGCCAGGCCGGCGAACTTGGCGAAGGTCGCAGGCAGGCCGGCGACGAAGAAGGCGGCGTCGCCCTGCCCCAGACCCAGCGACGACATCAGGGCCTCGGTCGGTTCCTGACCCAGGTTCTTGGCGATCGGGCCGCCCCAGGCGCCCTGATCCTCGGACCAGAAGATATAACCCAGGCCCGGCTGGCCCTCGCCCTGCGCCCAGCTGTTCATGCGGTCGCAGAAGGCGCGCGAACCGCCCGTGGGCGCCGGAATGGCCCAGACGGCGTTCTTGTCGTCCGCGCCCAGGATCTTGGCGAACAGGCCGAAGCCGCCGTCGCGGAAATGATCCGACACCACCTGCATCTTGATCGGGTTGCGCAGGTCCGGCTTGTCCGAACCGTACCAGGCCATCGACTGGGCGTAGGTCAAGCGCTCGAAGCCATTGTGTTCGAACGTCTCGCCGAAGTCGTTGGTGAAGGTGTGGACGCCGTCGATGGCCGAGACCGGCTTGCCCTCGCCGAACTCCTCGAACACGCCGTGCATCAGCGGCTCGATGGCGGCGAAGACGTCTTCCTGCGTCACGAAGCTCATCTCGACGTCGAGCTGATAGAACTCCAGCGAACGGTCGGCGCGCAGGTCTTCGTCGCGGAAGCAGGGCGCGATCTGGAAGTAGCGGTCGAAGCCCGACACCATGAGCAGCTGTTTGAACTGCTGCGGCGCCTGGGGCAGCGCATAGAACTTGCCCGGATGCAGTCGCGACGGCACCAGGAAGTCGCGCGCGCCTTCCGGCGACGAGGCCGTCAGGATCGGCGTCTGATACTCCAGGAAGCCTTGGTCGACCATGCGGCGGCGGATCGAGGAAATCACCTTGGAGCGCAGCACGATGTTCTTGTGCAGTCGCTCGCGGCGCAGATCCAGGAAGCGGTTGGCCAGGCGGATATCCTCGGGATATTCCTGATCCCCAAAGACCGGCATCGGCAGTTCGGCGGCTTCGGACAGCACCTCGACGCCCTGGACGCGCACCTCGACCTCGCCGGTCGGCAGGTTGGGGTTCACCACGGAGGCGTCGCGGGCGACCACTTCGCCATCGACCTTGATCACGCTCTCGGCGCGCAGACGCTCCACGGCGGCGAAGCCCGGCGTCTCGGGGTGCAGAACCAGCTGCGTCAGGCCGTAGTGATCGCGCAGGTCGATGAACAGCAGACCGCCGTGGTCGCGCTTGCGGTGAACCCAGCCCGACAGGCGAACAGCGGAACCGGCGTCGGAGGCGCGCAGAGCGCCGCAGGTGTGAGAGCGATAGGCGTGCATGAAACGAACCGTCTGGAGTCTCTGGGCGGTGGAATCCGACGCCGTCGGCGCCCGAAATCGAAGCGGCGTAGGGCGCATCATCGCCCCGGAAAGTCAAGGTTTCAGCCGTTGCAAAGCCTGCCGCCGCGCATGATATCTGACGCTTCCATCCCGCCCGAGGCCGCCATGTTCATCGTCACCATCACCTACACCCAGCCCATCGAAGCCATCGAGGCGCGGACGGTCGAGCATCGCGCGTGGCTGGATCAGCATGTCGCCAGCGGCCTGATCATCGCCGCCGGGCCGATGGTGCCGCGCACCGGCGGCATCCTGGTGGTGCGCAGCGGCGGGACCAAGCAAGAGCTGGAGACCCTGCTGAAGGACGATCCGTTCCAGGTTCACGGCCTGGCCGATTACACGGTGACCGAGTTCAAGGCCGGCAAGCTGAACCCGGCCCTGGCCGAATTCGCCTGATTCATCCACAGGGGCGCGGTTCGCTCCCCGGAACCAACAGAGCGGGCCTGACGCGGTTAACGCCGGCCTCTGCTATGACAGGCGCATGTCCGCGCTGAGCGCCCTGCCCCCGACGACGACCGACCAGCTGCGTCTGCCGCTGGAGCGGCCGGTTGCGGGCGAGGCCTTCGTGACCTCCGACAGCAACGCCGAGGCCGTGCGCGTTCTGGCCCGCTGGCCCGATGGCGTGGGCGCGGTGCTGGCGCTGCACGGCCCCCCAGGATCGGGCAAGAGCCGCCTCGCCGCCGACTGGGCCGAGCGGGTCGGCGCCGTGCCGTTGAACGGCGCCGAGGCCGCCTTGATCGATCCGCTTGAGCTGGAAGGCCGGCCGGTCCTGCTGGACCGCGCGGCGGACGCCGACGACGAAAGCCTGTTTCACCTGATCAATCTCGCCAACTCCGGCGGCGGCGCCCTGCTGCTGGTGTCGCGTTCGGCCCCGCGTCAGTGGTCGGTCGATCTGCCCGATCTGCGTTCGCGGCTGGACGCCGTGCGCGCCGTCGCCATCGCCGCGCCCGACGACGCGGTCCTGTCGGCCATACTGCGCGCCCGTTTCGCCGAACGCAGCATCACCCCGTCCGACGACGTGATCGACTATCTGGTGCGCCGCCTGGACCGCTCGGCCGAGACCGCCGCCGCGGTGGTCGAACGTCTGGACGCCCTGCACCGCCCGGTCACTCGCGTCCTGGCTCGCCAAGTGCTGGACGCCATGGACGCCGCCACCGACTGACCCGCGACATTTTCTCGGCGCCCGCTTGCGGCCGTCACACACGCGCGCGAGAACCGGTTCATGACCGACGCCGCGATCCATGACGACACCCGAGGCGAAGAGGTTCCCGCCTCTCGCGCCCCTCAACTGGCGCTGAGCGAAGAGCTGATGGCCTCGCCCAGCCGGTTCTTCAATCGCGAAACCTCATGGCTGGCGTTCAACGAACGCGTGCTGGAAGAAGCGGCCAACCCCAACCACCCGCTGCTGGAGCGGCTGCGGTTCCTGTCCATCTCGGCCAATAATTTGGACGAGTTCTTCATGACCCGCGTCGCCGGCCTGAAGGGTCAGTTGCGCGAACGTCTGCGCGTCCTGTCCGCCGACGGCCTGACGCCCGCCGAACAGCTGGAGCGGATCAACATCGCCGCCGGCGAGCTGATGGCCGAACAGCAGCTGCGCTGGCGTCAGCTAAAGAAGGAGCTGACGGTCGCCGGCATCGAGATCGTCGATCGCCAGAAGATCACCAAAACCGAGCGCGAGCGTCTTGAACCCGAGTTCCTGAACCAGCTCTTCGCCGTGCTGACGCCGCTCGCCATCGACCCGGCCCACCCCTTCCCCTTCCTGCCCAACCTGGGCTTCTCCCTGGCGCTGAAGCTGAAGCGAAAGGGCGAGACCAAGACCTTCTACGCCCTGGTGCCGGTGCCGACCCAGGTTCGCCGGTTCTGGGAACTGCCCACCGACGGCCGCTCCACGCCGGGGCACAAGCGGTTCATCACGCTGGAAAACGTGCTGCTGCTGTTCATCGACCACCTGTTCCCCGGCTGCGAGGTGCAGGAAAAGGGTGTGCTGCGCCTGATCCGCGACTCGGACATCGAAATCGAGGAAGAGGCCGAGGACCTGGTGCTGGAGTTCGAGGAGGCGCTGAAGCAGCGTCGCCTGGGCTCGGTGGTGCGGGTCAAGATCGAGGCGTCCATGCCTGGCGATCTGCGCGACTTCATCGTCAGCGAGCTCGAGGCCGCGCCCCAGGACGTGGTTCTGGTCGACGGCATGCTGGGTCTGGCCCAACTGTCGGACCTGATCCCCGGCGGCCACCCGGATCTGAAGTTCAAGGGCTATGAACCCCGCTATCCCGAACGCGTCCGCGACAATGGCGGCGACGTCTTCGCGGCCATTCGCGAAAAGGATCTGCTGATCCACCACCCGTTCGAGAGCTTCGACGTGGTGGTTCAATTCCTGCGTCAGGCCGCGCGCGACCCCAATGTCATCGCCATCAAGCAGACGCTGTACCGCACCTCCAAGGACAGCCCCATCGTCGCCGCCCTGATCGAGGCGGCCGAGAACGGCAAGAACGTCACCGCCCTGGTCGAACTGAAGGCCCGCTTCGACGAAGAGGCCAATCTGCGCTGGGCGCGGGCGATGGAGCGGGCCGGCGTCCACGTCGTCTTCGGCTTCGTCGAATACAAGACCCACGCCAAGGTTAGTGTCGTAGTCCGGCGCGAGGGCGAGGGCTTGCGCACCTACTGCCACTTCGGCACCGGCAACTACCATCCCGTTACGGCCAAGGTTTACACCGACCTGTCGCTGTTCTCCTGCGACCCCGTCTTGGGGCGCGACGCGACGCGGGTGTTCAACTACATCACCGGCTATGCGACGCCGGACCACCTCGAAGCCCTGGTCGTCTCGCCGCTGAATATGAAGGCCACGCTGATCGAACTGATCGGCAAGGAGATGTCGGCCGCCGCCATGGGCAAGCCCGCCGCCATCTGGGTCAAGCTGAACGCCTTGGTCGATGTCGAGATTATCGACGCCCTTTACCGGGCCAGCCAGTGGGGCGTGCGGATCGATCTGGTGGTGCGCGGCATCTGCTGCCTGCGTCCTGGCGTGCCAGGCCTGTCGGAGAATATCCGGGTCAAGTCGATCGTCGGCCGCTTCCTGGAACACAGCCGCATCGTCTGCTTCGCCAACGGCAAGGACCTGCCGCATGACAAGGCCAAGGTCTTCATCTCTTCGGCCGACTGGATGACGCGCAACCTGGATCGCCGGGTCGAGCTGATGACGCCGATCCGCAACGCCACCGTCCACGATCAGGTGCTGGATCAGATCATGGTCGCCAATCTGAAGGACGATGCACAAAGCTGGGTGCTGGACGCCGAAGGACGCTATACACGCGTCACCCCCGCCGATCCTGAGCGGCCCTTCTCGGCCCACAAATACTTCATGACCAATCCCAGCCTGTCCGGGCGCGGCCGCAAGGCCAAGAGCCTGCCCGCCGTCCTGCGCTACGAGCGTCCAGGCCGCTGATGCCCGACATCACGCTTACCGACCGCGACATCGCCGCGATCGACATCGGTTCGAACTCGGTTCGCCTGGTTCTTTACCGGCTGGAAGGCCGTGCGATCTGGACCGTCTATAATGAGAAGGTTCTGGCCGGCCTGGGCCGCGACCTGCCGACGACACGCAAACTGTCGCCCGAGGGCGTGGTCATGGCGATGACGGCGCTGCGCCGTTTCGCCGCCGTGCTGGAAGGCGTGCGGCCTGACGCGACCCTGATCGCCGCCACCGCCGCCGTGCGCGAAGCCCTGGACGGGCCGGAGTTCTGTGAACGGGTCGCCGCCGAAACCGGCCTCCAGATCCGCGTCCTGTCGGGTGAGGAAGAGGCCAAATACGCGGCCATGGGCGTTTTGGCTGGCGCCCCCCTGGCTCACGGCGTCTCGGCCGACATGGGCGGCTCCAGTCTTGAGCTGACCCGGCTGAACGGAGACGGCGTCGAGAACGGCCTGACACTGCCGCTGGGTCCGTTTGCTCTGGCTGACGGCAAGGCCTTCGACGCCGACCGCATCAAGGCCCGTATCGATCAGGCCCTGAAACCGGTCGCAGGCCAGTTCAAGAGCGAGCGCCTCTACGCCGTGGGCGGCGCCTGGCGGACCCTGGCTCAGGTGCAGATGGGCCTGAAATCCTATCCGCTGAAGGTCGTGCATCAGTATCAGATGTCGGCCGAGGAGGCGTTGGAGACCGCGCGTCTGGTGGCGCAGCAGTCGGCGGCCAGCCTAGCCAAACTGCCCGGCGTATCGAAGAAGCGCGCCGAGACCCTGCCTTACGCCGGCCTGGTGCTTGAGGCGTTGATCAAACATCTCGGTCTCAAACAGATTGAGATGTCGGCCTGGGGCGTGCGCGAAGGCCTGCTGTTCGAGACGCTGGACGAGGCGACGCGCACGGCCGATCCGCTGCTGGCCGGCTGCACCGCCCTGGGCGGTCGCCAGGGTGTGGCTCCCGCCCTGCCCGGCGCGCTGAACGGCTGGATTTCCGAAATCGTCGTCGCCCTGCCCGAGGTGTTTGGCGAGAAACGCGACGCTGTGCTGGTCAGCGCCGCCTGCCGTCTGGCGGACTTGGGCGCCCGATTGCACCCAGATCACCGGCTGGAGCTTGTCTTCGACCAGGTGCTGCGCGCGCCCGTCGCCGGCATCAGCCACACGGAACGCGCCTTTTTGGCCAGCGCGATGAACGCTCGCTACGGCGGCGCGCCCGCCACGCCGCAGCCCGAGGTCATCGACCGCCTGCTCGACGCCGCCGCCGCCAAGCGCGCCCGCGCCATCGGCCTGGCTATCCGTCTTGCCTGCGATCTGTCCGGGCGCTCGCCCCAGCTGATGGCCAACGCCACCGCCAAGGTCAAAGGCGGCGACCTGCGCCTGACCGCGACCGAAGGCTACGCCGACGTCCTCCTGGGCGAACAGACCAAGAAGCGCGCCAAGGCCCTCGCCGAGGCGATGGACCTGGGGCTGAAGATTTAGGACACCCTCTGCTGCTCCATCAAGGGGAGGAGACACAACGCCGCGCTTGACGCATCGCCCCTCGCCCCCGACGGTGCGGCTCCTTCGCCGAACCGGATGACCGAATGCCGCGTACCCGCCTGACCGCCGCCTGCCTCGCCGTTCTGATGACGGCCGCCGCTTCGCCAGTTCTGGCCCAGAGTTTCCAGTCCACTCCGGTCGTCATCGATGCGACCCAGGCGCCGCTGGCCCTGCCCCGCGCCCAGCCGGTCATCCCGGCGCCGCAAGACAAGCCCTATCCGGGCGTGATCCAGTACCGCGCCGACATCACCGACCTGGACCGCCGCATCATCCGCGTCAGCCAGACCATACCGGTCGCCGGTCCTGGCCCGCTGACGCTGCTCTATCCCAAGTTCCTGCCCGGCAACCACGCCGCCACCGGCCCGATCCAGCTGTTGGCCGGCCTGACCGTCACCGCCGACGGCCGACGCATCGAGTGGCTGCGCGACACGCTGGACCCTTACGCCTTCCACCTCGACATTCCGGCGGGCGTGACCAGCATTGAGGTGCAGTTCCAGCAGCTGACTCAACCCGACGCCTCCAACTGGCGCGTGCTGATGACCCCGGCCATGGTCAATCTGCAGTGGGAAAAGGCCATCCTCTATCCGGCCGGCTATTTCAGCCGCCAGATCCAGGTCGCCCCCTCGGTGGTCCTGCCCGCCGGCTGGAAATACGGCACCGCCCTGACCACGGCGTCTCAGGACGGCGACGTGGCGACCTTCGCCCCGACCGACCTCTACACCCTGATCGACAGCCCCATCTTCGCCGGCGCCCATTATCGCCGCGTGGATATCGACCCCAGTGGTGAGCACGTCCACCTGAACATCCTGGCCGACGAAGCCAAGGGTCTGGCCGCCACCGACGACCAGCTGAAACTATTCGAGAACATGGTCCAGCAGGCCGACCGCCTGTTCGGCGCCCGCCACTTCGACAACTACGAATTCCTGTTCGCCCTGACCGATCAGATGGGCGGCATCGGGCTGGAGCATCATCGCTCGTCCGAGAACACCGGCGCGCCCGACTTCTTCACCAACTGGACCAAGACCGCCGGCGACCGGGGCCTGCTGCCGCACGAATACACCCACTCCTGGAACGGCAAGTTCATGCGTCCGGCGGACGAACTGACCGCCAACCACAACGTTCCGACCCAGAACACCCTGCTGTGGGTTTATGAAGGTCAGACCGAATACTGGGGCGACGTGCTGGCCGCCCGTTCGGGCCTGCATTCCAAGGACGTGGCTCTGGCCACCCTCGCCAGCGTCGCCGCCTTCTATGACAACCAGCCGGGTCGCCAGTGGCGCGCCTTGCAGGACACCAACAATCACAATCTGCTGGGCTATCGCGTGCCGGGCCAGTTCACCTCATGGATGCGCGGCACCGGCGACTACTACCGCGAAAGCCTGCTGGTCTGGCTGGACGCCGACACCCTGATCCGCGAGGGCACCAACGGCCGCAAGTCGCTGGATGATTTCGCCAAAGGCTTCTTCGGTCACGACGACGGCGAATGGGCGCCTCAGGGCTACACCTTCGAAGATGTCGTCGCGGCCCTGAATGCGGTCTATCCCCACGACTGGGCCGCCTTCCTGCGCACCCGTCTGGACGCCGTCGGTCCCGACGCCCGGGCGCCGTTGGCCGGGATCGAGCGTGGCGGCTGGCGACTGACCTACACCGACACGCCCTCGGCGGCGGAGAAGTCGGTCCAGAGCGGCTGGGCCAACGACTTTCAGTATTCGCTGGGCTTCACCCTGTCGGGCGACAAGCTGACCAACATCCGCTGGGGCGGGCCCGCCTTCGAGCAAGGCCTCGGCGCCGGCTGGAGCCTGGTCGCCGTCAACGGCAAGGCCGGCTCGGCCGAGGTCCTGCGCGACGCCGTCACGGCGGCGAAAGGGACCGACGCCCCGATCGAACTATTGCTGAAATCCGGCGATCGCTTTCGCACGGTGGCCTTCGCCTACCACGACGGCCTGCGCTACCCGCGGCTGGAACGGATCGAAGGCGAGCCGGATCGCCTGTCCGACATCCTCGCGCCCCGCCGGCGCTGAAGGCGTCTCCTCCCCGCAGTGCGGGGAGGAGACACGCCCCTTACTTCAACAGCTTCAGCAACGCCTCGGCCGCCGCGTGCGACGAGCCGGGGTTCTGCCCGGTCACCAGCTTGCCGTCGGTCAGCACATAGGAGCCCCAGTCCGGCCCCTTGGAATAGTCGCCGCCGTTGGCGGTCAGCACGTTCTCGACCAGGAACGGCACCACGTCGGTCAGGCCCACAGCCTCCTCTTCGGAGTTGGTGAAGCCGGTCACCTTACGGCCGTTGACCAGCGGCTTGCCATCCGGCCCGTTCACAGACTTCAGCACGCCGGGCGCATGACAGACGAAGCCGGTCGGCTTGTCCGCCTTGGCGAAGGCCTCGATCAGGGCGATGGAGTCGGCGTCGTTCGCCAGGTCCCACAGCGGTCCGTGTCCGCCGGGATAGAAGACGGCGTCGAAATCCTCGGCCTTCACCGACGACAGGACGACGGTCGAGGCCAGGGCGGCCTGAGCTTCGGGGTCGGCCTTGAACCGGCGCGTATCGTCGGTCTGGGCGTCGGGGTCGTCGCTCTTGGGGTCCAGCGGCGGCTGACCGCCCTTGGGCGAGGCCAGCACGATCTCCGCGCCCGCATCCTTCAGCGCGTAATAGGGCGCCGCCAGTTCTTCCAGCCAGAAGCCGGTCTTCTTGCCCGTGTCGCCGAGTTGATCGTGCGACGTCAGCACCAACAGAATTTTCATAGGGGATGGCTCCGTCTTGGGGTGTCCACAGATGGGAAGCCGCACGGCGCCGCTCAAGACTGGCCTCGATGCCGAAAACACCCCACCCTGCCGACCTCGATCAGCGGAGACGACGTCGCATGAAGCCTTGGTTCGGTTTGTTCGCCGCCCTGATGGGCCTGATGATCTTCAGCCCGTCGGCCCACGCGGCCGGCCCCTGCAACATCGGACAGGCGGGCGCGACCCAGGCCCTCGCCATCGGCCGCAGCGGACGCATGATGCGAATCCACCTGCCCATCGGTTTTGACCCCGCAAAGCCGGCGCCTCTGGTCTTCCTGCTGCACGGCAGCGGCGGCACGGGAGAGAAGATGCTGGCGTCTTCGGGCCTGGCTGAGGCGGCGGATCGGCACGGCTTCATCGTCGCCGCGCCCGACGCCGGCATTCCGATCGATCAAGGTTTCGTCTGGAACATCCCCGGCGTGCCGACCGTCACCGGCGCAGTCCCCGGTCCCGGCGATGCGGACGATGTCGCCTATCTGACGGGAGCCATCGATTATCTGGCCGACCAGGGCTGCGTCGATGACGGCCGCGTCTATGCGACGGGCCTGTCGGGCGGCGGGCGGATGGCGTCCTGGCTGGGTTGCGTCGCCGCCGACCGTTTCGCCGCCATCGCTCCGGTCGTCGGCTTGCGCGCCGGCAATCCCCGAAAGGACCGCCCGCAGGAGCCGGATACCGCCACCTGCCGCCCTCCGCGCCCCATGCCGGTCATCGCCTTCGCCGGCGACGCCGACACGACCAATCCGATCCAGGGCGGCGGCTCAGGCTATTGGAGCTACACCATGCATGCCGCCGAACAGCGCTGGGCCCAGCTGAACGGCTGCACCCAGGTGCGCGACACCCGCTGGATCGCCGACAAGGTTTATGAAGAGGGCTACGCCGCCTGCCGCGACGGCGCGGACGTGGTGGGCCGCATCACCTCAGGCGGCGGCCACAGCTGGGTCGCCGACAACGACGCCCTGTGGGCCTTCTTCGCCGCCCGCACCCGCCCGCAGCGCTGAGCGCTCCACGCCCCACAGCAGCGCCCGGCCTCAAGCAGCGCTCCGCGCGATAGGCCAACAAAAAAGACCCGGCGGTTTCCCGCCGGGCCCTTCCGATCTTCAGCAAATGCCGAAAGTCAGATCTTACTTGATCTGGACCTTGGCGCCGGCTTCCGTCAGCTTCTTGGCGACTTCGTCGGCTTGTTGCTTGGAGACGTTCTCGACGACGTTCTGCGGAGCGCCTTCGACCAGGTCCTTGGCTTCCTTCAGACCCAGGTCCGAACGGACGCCGCGGACTTCCTTGATCACGTTGATCTTCTTGTCGCCGCCGTCGACCAGGACGACGGTGAATTCGGTTTGCTCTTCGGCAGCTTCAGCCGGAGCGCCGCCGCCGGCGGCCGGAGCAGCCATGGCGACCGGAGCAGCGGCGCTGACGCCCCACTTTTCTTCCAGCAGCTTGGAGAGTTCAGCAGCTTCGAGGACGGTCAGAGCGGACAGGTCTTCGACGATCTTGGCGAGGTCAGCCATTGTCAGTTTTCCTTCGGAGGATTGGTTTTAGAGAGTGATGCAGAGATGAAAGGCTGGGCCGCTTACGCGGCTTCCTTGGTGGCGTAGGCGTTGAACACGCGAGCCAGCTGACCGGCGGGTGCTTGCAGCACGCCGGCGATACGGGTCGCAGGCGCGTTGAGCAGGCCGATGAGTTGACCGCGAACCTCGTCGAGCGTCGGGAGCTTGGACAGTGCGTCCACGCCCTTTTGGTCGACGATGGTCGAGCCCATGAAGCCGCCGACGATCTTGAAGCGATCGTTGGCCTTGGCGAACTCGGTGGCGACCTTGGCGGCCGTACCGGGGTTCTCGGAATAGGCGATGCCCACGGGACCCTTGAACAGGTTGTGGTAGTCGCTGCCTTCCTCGGCTTCGAGCGCCTTCAGCGCCAGGCGGTTCTTGACCACCTTGAACGCGCCGCCTTCTTTACGAAGACGGCCACGCAGATCTTCCATTTCCGCAACGGTCAGACCCAGGTTGTGGGTCACGACCACGCTGCCGGCGTCGGCGAAAACGCCCTTGAGCGATTCGATAGACTCGGCTTTTTGAGCGCGATCCATTGCGGTCTCCAGTCTTGGTATTCGCCGCCGGGCTTATTCCCGACGACGGATTGGCCAAAGCGCGTCGCATCGCTGCGAAACGTCGGGCCGGTCGTATTGTCCGAAGGATGCGTCTGACGGCGTCCGTCCCGGAATGCGGGCTGACAGCGCAAGGTCGCGTCCCCATCTCCCCACGGCGTCAGAGGGCTCTCTGACAGTTATGGCCTGGGTGACCCCCACGCCCCGAAGTTCTCGGACAGGACCGTCAGAAGATGAACCTCCGACGGGAAGCGGCGCTCTTACAGGCGCCGTCGTTGGAAATCAACCCGGCTTAACGCCGGCTGGGCTTGGCGCCGGTCTGTTCGGCCTCGCCGCAGTCGAACCGGGCGCAATATTTGCTCTCGAACTCCTCCAGAAGGTTCGTCATCGCTGCGGTCTCGACCTCCTGTGAGGCCATGCTCAAGGATATCGTCTTGGCTGCAACAGAGCGCCCGACAGCCGTGCGATAGAATGCGATCTGAGCGACGAGTTCTTCTTCAGTGAAGACGGAACCGTAGATTGGGGCCAAGTCATCCATGAACCGCTCGATCATTCTGCTAGCCATAGACGGCATGTTAGTGCGGACCCAAATCGCTTCTTCGCCGCCCTTCTTATCCAGTTCGCCCATCTGCGCGACCATTACGCGCTCGAACTCCTTCATGAAGTTCGGTCCGACGGACAGATCGATCAGTTCGCGCGCCAAGGCGCTGCGGCGGGCCAAGCCGGCATCCTGCGGCGCAGGCTCGACGCGCGTGACGACGACTGTTTCCGATTGAGCCGCCGTCTGCGCGTGCGCACCTGTCGCGCTCAGACCCAGCGCCAGACCCAGCGACGCAGCTAGCGCCTGTTTGCGTGTGATGATCATGATGGCCTCCCCGCCCTCTTATCGGAAGGCTCAGGTCCGCAGGCCAGTCGAATTCGACCGACGGTTGCTCAATCTTCGAGCGGCGTGGCGTCGAAGTCGCGGATCAGCGCGGCCAGGTCGGGCTCATGAACCAGATCCGCCGCCTCGCTCAGGCTCATCCAACGGCGCTCGCGCTGATGCGCCTCGGGCCAGGCGCCCATCTGGATCAGCACTTCCAGCGGATAGACCGACACCACGCACTGGCGCACGCCGCCGTCTTTCAGACCCTTGGCGTATCGGAAGACGCCGATGGACTGAGTGTCGACGTCGCCCTTCACCCCCGCCTCCTCCATCGCCTCCTGGGCGGCGGCCTCGGGATCGCTCTTGCCGACCATCCGCCCGCCCTTGGGGATCACCCAGCGTCGCGTTTCGCGCGAGGTGATCATCAGGATGCGACGCTCGCCGTCTTCCAGCCGCCACGGCAGAGCCGCGACCTGCCGGGTCTCGGAGCGGGTGGTGCGTTTCGATCGGGCCTGGGCCACGCCTCAGCCCTCGCCCATCGCGTGAGCGGTCCTGACGATTCGTGCTGGCGCTCGTCCAATCTTCACGTCTGGTCCCAGGTCTGCCGGTCGCGGCCGCCCTCGAAACGGGATCGCGACGGCTGCGTCAAGTTGTCAGACCACGGACGGTCCCATTTATTTCTCGCCGGGCGCCTTGGCCTTGGGATCGCCCAGCACGTCCTGACGATACAGCATGGTGATCAAGGTGTGCAGCACCAGCGCCAGCGGCGTGGCGAACAGCACGCCCAGCGGGCCGAACAGGGTGCCGATGCCCACGACGGCGAAGATGCCCAGCACGACGGGCAGGTTCGCGACGTTCTTCTGCACCATCGGCGTGATGAAGTTGCTCTCCAGCTGGGACACAACGACATACAGCGCCAGCGTCATCAGGGCCGTCTGCCACCCTTGCGTGGCGCCGACCAGCACGGCCGGCACGGTGGAGACGATGGGCCCCACGATCGGCACGAACTGCGCCAATCCCGTCAGCAGACCCAGCCCCAGCGCCGACGGCACGCCGATGATGGCCAAGCCGACCCCTGTCAGCGTCCCGACCAGAACCATCGAGAACAGCTGCGCCTTCAGCCAGCCTTTCAGCGCCTTGCCACAGCTGTTCAGCACTTCGCGCATTCGCGGGCGGCGATCCATGGGCAGCATGGACAGCAGCCCCTCGCGCGACTTGGCGGGCTCGATCGCCAGGAAGACGCCCGCGACCACGACGAGAACCAGTGTGGTGACACCCGATGCGAAGCCCAGGGCGAACTTCTGAGCGACCTGCAACGCCTGACCGGCGCGGCCGCCCAGCCCCTGCAACTGCTCCAGCAGCTGCGCGGCATAGGGTTGGGCCTGGATCCACGACTGAACCTGCTCCCACCCTTGCGGCACCACGGCGGACAGGGCCACGACCTGTTCGGTGATCTGGGTTCCGAACAGCGTCAGTATCCCCGCCAGCACCGCGACCACGATCAGCAGCGACAGGAAGACGGCCAGCGGGTCCGGCGCCTTCAGCCAGCGCACGATGGGATCGGCCAAGGCGCGCAGGATCACCGACACCACGATAGCCCCGAAGATCAGCAGCCACAGCGTCTGCAGCGTCACGATCAGTTGGACCGCAAAATAGGCCGCGACCAGCACGATGGCGCCGAACGCAAGGCGGCCCTTCCACGGGTCATGGCCGCCGACATCGGGCTTGTCGCCCATCAGTTTTCCCAGTCCGAACATATCGCCCCCTTCAAGGTCGCGACAGGAACGCGGGTCGAGCGTGGCCGTTCGCCGCAGGCGATAAAAAAGTCAGTGGGCGTCGGAGGATCGCTGATCGTAGGCCATTTGCGCGGCCGCGACTTCCGGCATCCGGGTCTCGGCCCAGTCGATCATCGACTGCATCGCCGCCATCAGGGTCCGGCCCAGCGGCGTGACCGCATAGGTCACCGACACCGGCACGGTGGCCACGACGGAGCGTGACACCAGCCCGTCGCGCTCCAGCGACTTCAGCGTCTGGCTCAGCATCTTCTGCGACACCCCATCGACCCGCTGCTTCAGGGCGTTGAAGCGGATCGGCCCCTCTCCCAGCACGATCAGGATCAGGGTGCTCCATTTGTCGGCGATGCGGTCGAGCAGTTGCCGCGTCGGACAGTTCGCTGCGAGCACGTCGCCGCGCAGCCAGGTTTCTTGAAGGTAACCAGGTGTCTGAGAGGTGCCGTCTTGCATGGCCGCACCCCATAGCGCACCTGGTATCCATTGGATACCTACAGGAGCCTTTCATGAAAGTCGTAGTTCTCGGCGCCAGCGGTCGCGCCGGCTCGGAAATCACCAAGGAACTGGCCGCGCGCGGTCACACGGTCACCGCCATCGCCCGCAAGCCGGAAGCGATTCCGAGCGCCACCGGCGTCACACCTGTCGCCGGCGACGCCTCGGATGTCGCCGCGCTCGCCGATCTGATCGAGGGTTCGGACGCGGTCATCAGCGCCCTGCACTTCGATATTCCCGCCGCGACGATCCTTGGCGCGCTGAAGACCGCCGGCGTCCCGCGCCTGCTCGTCACCGGCGGCGCCGCCAGCCTGGAGGTCGCGCCCGGTGTCCTATTGTTCGACACGCCGCAGTTCCCGGCCGAATGGAAGCCCATCGCCAAGGGCGGCCTGACCTTCCTGGACGACCTGCGTCAGGAAACGGACATCGACTGGACCTTCTTCTCGCCCGCCGCCCTGATCGAAGAGACGCCGCGCCTGGGCCGCTACCGGACCGGGACCGACCAACTGGTCGTGGACGCCAACGGCGACAGCAAGATCGGCTTCTCCGACTACGCCATCGCCATGGTCGACGAGCTGGAGAACCCCAAGCACAGCCGCGCCCGCTTCACCGCCGCCTACTGATCCGGGCAAGAAAAAAACGGCGGGGATCGCTCCCCGCCGTTCTTCCGTATGGCTTGTCTTCCGACTTAGGCGCCCAGCGAGGCCGGATCGACCTTGAAGCCCGGGCCCATCGTCGAGGACAGGCTGATGCGCTTCACATAGGTGCCCTTGGCGCCCGACGGCTTGGAACGCACCAGGGCGTCCACGATGGCCTTCACGTTGGCTTCCAGAGCGTCCTGGGTGAACGAGACCTTGCCGATGCCGGCGTGGACGATGCCCGCCTTCTCGACGCGGAACTCGACGGCGCCGCCCTTGGCGTCCTTGACGGCCTGGGCCACGTTGGGGGTCACGGTGCCGACCTTGGGGTTCGGCATCAAGCCGCGCGGGCCCAGCACCTTACCCAGACGGCCGACCAGGGCCATCATGTCCGGCGACGCGATCACGCGGTCGAACTCCATGAAGCCGCCGGCGATCTTTTCGTACAGATCTTCGGCGCCAACGTGTTCGGCGCCGGCTGCGGTGGCTTCGGCGGCCTTGGCGTCCTTGGCGAAGACGGCGACGCGAACGTCACGGCCGGTGCCCGACGGCAGGTTGACGACGCCACGGACCTGTTGGTCGGCGTGACGCGGGTCGACGCCCAGGTTGACCGAGATTTCCAGCGACTCGTCGAACTTGGCCTTGGCGTTTTCCTTGGCCAGCTTGATGGCGTCGGAGAACGGCAGCAGGTCTTGGGTCACGCCGGTGCGGGCCTTGAAGGCCTTGGTTTGCTTGGCCATGGTTTAGCCCTCCACCACTTCGAGGCCCATCGCGCGGGCGGAGCCTTCGATGATCTTGGCCGCCGCGTCGATATCGTTGGCGTTCAGATCCTTCATCTTCTTTTCGGCGATCTCGCGCAGTTGCGCCTGCGTGATCTTGCCGGCGACTTCACGGCCGACCAGCTTCGAACCCGACTTCAGGCCCGTGGCCTGTTTCAGGTACCAGGTCGCCGGCGGCGTCTTGGTGATGAAGGTGAACGACTTGTCCTGATAGACGGTGATCACGGTCGGAAGCGGGGTGCCCTTGGCTTCCTTCTCGGTGCGCGCGTTGAACTCCTTGCAGAAGCCCATGATGTTCACGCCGCGCTGACCCAGAGCCGGGCCGATCGGGGGCGAAGGCGTGGCCGAACCGGCCGGCACTTGCAGCTTGATATAGCCGAGAATCTTCTTGGCCATTGGTCTCTCCTATGAATGACCCGGCGCGAACGCAGGGCCGGTGAGCCGTGGTGCGGCATGGCTGCCTCCCACGGATTTGACGCTCCACGAACCGAAGGCCCGCCGAGCGAAGGCGCGCGTGTAACAGAGGGGGGATGGAAAGGCAACGCACCGCCCTGCCCTCGCCCCAGAAACGAAAAAGCCGCGCCCTTTCGGACGCGGCTTGATATCTCGACAGGGGCGTGAGCCTCAGCCCGCGACCTTCTCCACCTGGGCGTATTCCAGTTCGACCGGCGTGGCGCGGCCGAAAATGGACACGGCGACGCGCAGGCGGGCGTGTTCTTCGTCCACGCTCTCGACCGAACCGTCGAAGCTGGCGAACGGGCCGTCGATGACCTTGACCTTCTCGCCAATGTCGAAGCGGATGGTGGGCTTCGGACGCTCGACGCCCTCTTCCACGGCGCCGATGATGTTCTGAACTTCACGCTCGGAAACCGGCAGGGGCTTGGTGCCGCCCGCGGCGCCCAGGAAGCCCGTGACCTTCGGCGTGTTCTTGACCAGGTGATAGGCCTGGTCGGTCATTTCCATCTTCACCAGAACATAGCCGGGGAAGAACTTGCGTTCGGAGTTCACCTTGCGGCCGCGACGGATCTCGACCACGTCTTCGGTCGGAACCAGGATTTCGGAGAAGGCGTCTTCCAGGCCCTGTTGCTTGGCCTGGTCACGCAGCTGCTCGGCGACCTTCTTCTCGAAGTTCGAGTAGGCGTTGACGATGTACCACTTGTGGCGCGGATTGGCGGGCTTTGCGGGCGCTGCATCGGTCATGGGCGCGTCTTTCTCAGGATCCGAGAGCGATGATGTAGCGGAAGGCGTAGCCGAGGCCGGTGTCCACGATCCAGAAGAAGATCGAGGCGATGATGACCATGATGAAGACCATCACCGAGGTGATCCAGGTCTCCTTGCGGCTGGGCCAGACGATCTTGCGGCCTTCGGCGCGCACCTGGCTCAGGAACTGGCCGGGGCTGGTGCGCGGCTTCTTGGGCTCGGGCGAATCGACCGTGATGGCGGCGGCGCCGGCCGCCTGAGGCTTGGCGCCCATCTGGGGCTTCGCGCTGCCTTGAGGCCGCTTGCCGGGAGTTTTGGCCTTGGCCATCAGTTGCTCTTCACACAATTGTTCCTGTCGCCCCAGATGGGAAGTCCCATCCGGAAGCGACAGGGGGGATTGGCAGGAGTTGGGGGACTCGAACCCACGACCCCCGGTTTTGGAGACCGGTGCTCTACCAGCTGAGCTAAACTCCTAGACAACCGCGCAAACCCAAAAGGTCCGTGCGTTCGCCAGAGGGGGGCGTATGCCCGACACCGCCCGCTATTTCAAGGGCGATGTGACACTTGCGATCAGTCTTCCAGATGCGCCGCGATCGCGTCCCGCTCGTCCTGTGCCTTCACCAGTTCCTTGAAGATCAGCTTGTCGATGCGGCGGTCGTCCATATCCACGACCTCGACCTCGAATCGGCCGACCTGCAGCACTTCGCCCTCGTCCGGGACGCGCGAGATCTGGTGCAGAATCAGGCCGGCGACGGTGTGGAAGCCTTCATGCTCGCCAAAGTCCTCGCCCAGCTTGTCAGCCAATTCGTCCAGGTCCGTCTGACCGTCGACAAGCCAGCTGCCGTCGGCGCGCTGATGGATCCAGGCCTGCTCTTCGTCATGGCCTTCATTGAAGTCGCCGGCGATCATTTCCAGGATGTCGGTCGCCGTCACCACGCCTTCAAAGGCGCCGTACTCGTCGACGATGAAGGCCATGTGGACCCGCGAGCCTTTCAGGATCTCCAGCGCCTTCAACACCGAAGTCGACTGCGGAATGAAGGCCGGCTCGGCGACCAGCGGTTCGATGTCGAACTTGCCGTTGGTCAGCAGGCTGTCCAGCAGATCCTTCTTGTGAACCACGCCCAGCGGATTATCCACGTCGCTCTCGCGCGCAACCACGATCCGCGAATAGGGGCAGGTGCGAATCTCTTCGCGCAGCATCTCTTCGGGGTCGTCCAGGGCGATCCAGAACACGTCGTGGCGCGGGGTCATCGCCACCCGCACCGGACGGTCGCCCAGGCGCAGGATTTCCTCGATCATCACCTGCTCTTCGGGCTCGATCAGGCCGGCCGAAGTGCCTTCGGCCAGGATGGTCGCAACCTCTTCCTGGGTCACGTCGGAGCCATCGCGATCCTTGACGCCCAACAGCTTCAGTATGCCCGAGGTGGAGGCGGTCAGCAGCAGGACGAACGGCTTCAACACGATCGCCAGCTTGGAGATCGGCCCGGCCATCTTGGATGCTACCGTTTCGGGGAAGATCAGCGCAAGGCGCTTGGGCACCAGTTCGCCGATGATCAGCGAGACATAGGTGATGCACACGACCACCAGGGCCGTGGCGAAGAATTCGGTATATTGAGCCAGCGCGGGGAAGGCGACTTCCAGAATGCGATCCAGTTCGCCCGCGATGGTCGCCTGACCATAGGCGCCCGCCAGAATGCCGATCAGGGTGATGCCCACCTGAACCGCGGACAGGAACTGAGTCGGTTCTTCCGACAGTTTCAGCGCCGCCCTGGCCCCCCGGTCGCCCCGTTCCGCCCTCGCCTGTAGTTTGGATTTCCGCGAGGAGACGACCGCCAATTCAGTCATGGCGAACAAGCCGTTGAGCACCACCAGGAGCAGAACGACAGCAATAGCGATGAGTAACATCTAGGGGGTTTTGGGGACCGACGCGGCGCGACAGACGGCGTCCGCAACGCTACATTAGGGCAGGATCGCGACCAGCGCCACGTTTTCCTTTGCGTTCAGCCCGTCCGCCCGGCTTCGACCGAGCCGTAAGCGCCCGAAACCGGCCGGCCATTGGCGTTATACTGGGTCGCGCAGGCGCTCATGCCCAACACGGTGCCGATGAAGATACCCAGTCGAATGGCGCGTCGCATTTGGTTACCGAAAGATTAACGTCCGATCCGAACGTAAATCCCGGCCCTCGGTTGCAGGCAATCGTGCTCTCGCGTCACGTGAACTGTCTTACAGCAAAACGGCCCCCGGATTGCTCCGGGGGCCGTTCTGTTACGCGACTTTGTCTTTCGGCCTATGCGCGCCTCGCGGAGGCGCGCGGCTTGAGGCCGTTTCGCTTAGGCGATGATCTTGGCCACGACGCCGGCGCCGACGGTGCGGCCGCCTTCACGGATGGCGAAGCGCAGGCCCTGGTCCATCGCGATCGGGGTGATCAGCTCGACGTTCAGCTCGGCGTTGTCGCCCGGCATGATCATCTCGACGCCTTCCTTCAGCTGAACGATGCCGGTCACGTCCGTCGTGCGGAAGTAGAACTGCGGGCGATAGTTCGTGAAGAACGGGGTGTGACGACCGCCCTCTTCCTTGGTCAGGATGTAGGCTTCAGCCAGGAACTTGGTGTGCGGGGTGATGGAGCCCGGCTTGCACAGCACCTGGCCGCGCTCGACGTCTTCACGCTTGGTGCCGCGCAGCAGCACGCCGACGTTGTCGCCCGCTTGACCCTGGTCCAGCA
>NZ_JAELUF010000099.1 GCF_016429195.1 Brevundimonas sp. ASV9 | reverse complement strand
GCCGAACTGCCATCGGGTCATCGCTTTCCGATGCAGAAGTATGCGCGCTTGGTGGAGGTGCTGAGAGAGGAAGGGTTGATCGGACCGGAGGGGCTATGGGAGCCTAAACCTGCGGATTATTCCCTGCTCGCCGCCGTGCATGATCCCGACTATGTGCGCCAGGTGCTGGACGCCCGCGTTCCGCCGAAGGTCGAACGGGTCATCGGCCTACCCATCACGCGAAGCGTCGTCGAACGCACGCAGGCCGCCGTCGGCGGCACGCTGACGGCGGCCCGTCTCGCCCTTCGCCATGGCCTCGCCTGCAACACGGCTGGCGGCAGCCATCATGCCGGCCCGATGGGCGGCGCCGGCTTCTGCGTCTTCAACGACGTCGGCGTGGCCGCGCGAGCCCTGATCGATAATGGCGAGGTCGGACAGGTCCTGGTGGTCGATCTGGACGTCCACCAGGGCGATGGGACCGCCTTCATCTTCGAGCACGAGCCCCGCGTCTTCACCTTCTCGATGCATGGCGAAAAGAACTTTCCAGTGCGCAGGGGGCCCAGCGATCTGGATATCGACCTGCCCGACGGAACCGGCGACGCGGCCTATGTCGCCCGGCTCAAAGACGTTCTGCCCGACCTGCTTCAACACGTTGCGCCGGATATCATCTTCTACATCGCCGGCGTCGATCCGCACGAAAGCGACCGGCTTGGGCGGCTGTCGCTCAGCGACGCTGGACTAGCCGAACGCGACGCCTATGTGCTGGAAACCTGTCTGGCGGTCGCGCCGCTCGTCGGCGTCATCGGCGGTGGATACGACCACGATATTGATCGTCTGGCGCGCCGCCACGCGACACTCCACCGCGCGGCCGCCCAGGCTTGGCAGCGCGATCTGGCTCGGCGGGAGGCTTGAGCGTGGCAGAGCCGCCGCCGCTCATCATCACCGCAGCCCTGGACGACGGCGCCTTCGACTGGTTCGACGGCTTGCGTCAGGCGCACTTTCCCCGCCACCGCAACGTCGTCCCGGCCCATCTGACCCTGTTCCACGCCCTCCCCGGCGCGCAGGAAGACTTCGTGTTGGAGACGCTGAAGTCGGCGTGCCGACGCCAGGCGCCCATCCGCCTCGATTTGCGCGGCCCGTGGCCCTTGGGGCGTGGCGTGGCCTACCGCCTGGCGTCCGCCGATCTGGACCGACTGCGTAGACAACTCGCGGAGGCCTTTTCGCCCTGGCTAACCCGCCAGGACCAGGCCCCGTTCCGACCGCACATCACGATCCAGAACAAGGTCGAGCCCGCAGACGCCAAACAGCTGCTTGAGCAGCTTCAGCTGGAGTTCGAACCCTTCGACATTCACGCTGAAGGCCTGCTCGTCTGGCGCTACCTGGACGGCCCGTGGGAGGCAATCGACAACATCCCGTTCGAGGGTAAACCGACCTTTGACGACTGAAATGCAATCAACATGCAGCCTCAAAACCCTGATAACTTGCACAGGATTCATCGAGCTTCAAAACTTGCTCACCTCCTCTTAATTATCTCTTCAGCAAGGTATACAGCACCGCCCTCCAACTTGCGCTGATCGCGAAAAATCTGGGAAGCACGCAGTTGCTGGTCTTTATTTCAGCGCAATAAAATCTGCGTGCGCTTAGGACTCTGGGCACCGTAAGTTGGAGGTAACACATCGATCAACCGCATACATTGATCTACTACGCGCATACTGGCGTGAGAGACAGTCATTGCCCCGTCCATCTAAGAAGCGACGTTTACTCAGGCCGCGATAGTTCTAAATTTCGTCATTGCACCAAGCACGCCGTTAACCTCGCAATCACCTAACGAATGTGTCTAGACACCGAAGTCTTGCCGCCGTGGATGATAGCCTAGGGCGTGTCAGACAGGTGCCTGTGGTTGACTCGATCTGACGGGGCGGTATGGCTTGGCCGTTGGGTAGGGGTGCGTTTTCGAGATGCAGGATCGGGCTTCGCCCACAGATGAAGCCCTGGCCAAGGCGCATGCCCGCCTGGTGAAGGACGGGTCTCTCCAATTCGACCGGGTCGGTTTCGAGCGCCCCGACATCAAGCCGCCCGGCTGGTTGCATTGGATCGGCGACGCGCTTCAGTTCGTCGCGCCCGCGCTGAAATGGGTCTTCTGGGTCGGCCTGGCCCTGGTCGCCGGCTTGATCGTCTACGCCATCGTTCGCGAGATTCTTCGAATGCGCGCCCCGCCGGCGAAACCCAAGAAGCCCAAGATCGTGGCGGAGGCGCAGTGGCGTCCGGAGGCGCAGGCCGCGCGCGATTTGCTGGCTGACGCCGACGCCTTGGCCGCGCGTGGCCTGTATGCCGACGCCGCCCATCTGCTTCTTCTGCGCAGCGTTCAGGACATCGAACAGCGCCAGCCGCGCGCCGTTCGGGTTTCCCTGACCACCCGCGAGATCGCCCGATTGAAGGCCCTGCCGGACGCCGCACGACCCGCGTTCGACCTGATCGGCCGGATGGTGGAGCGCAGCCTGTTCGGCGGCGCCCCCGTCGGCGCTCAGGATTTCGCCGACTGCCGCAAGGCCTATGAGGCCTTCGCCCTGCCCGAGGGCTGGCGCGCATGAGCCGGTCCGACGGCGCGGCAAGCGGCGGTTTTTCGCCGGTCACCATGATCGTCGTGCTGCTGGTGGGCGTGGTCGCGCTGGCGGGGCTCGGCGTCCTTTCGGCCTATGCGCCGGAACTCAAGTCCGGCAACGACGGCGGCGGCCATGCCCTGTCGCGGTCGTCCACTGGTTTCGGCGGTCTGACGACCCTTCTGCGTGGCCTGGGTGTGCCGGTTGTGATGAACCGGGGGACGCTTTCGGAAACGTCGGACGAAAGCCTGCTGATCCTGACGCCTTCGATCCAGACCAAAGCCGAACAGATCGACGACATCGAGCATTACGGCGCGACCTTGATCGTCCTGCCCAAATGGACCTCCATCCCGGATGCGGATCATGCCGGCTGGGTGAAGACTGTGGGCGTTCAGTCGGCCCAGAGCGTCGTGGCGTCTCTGCCCGAGGATTTGCGCAACGGTCTGAAACTGACCGCGCGTAAAGGCGGCGCGACCGTCGCCCTGCGCCGTCCCAACGGCGCTTCGTTCGGACCGCCCGTCCGGATCGAGGCGCTGCGCACGCTGGAGGGCACAAACTGGATCCCGGTCGTGGTCGACGACCAGGGCCGGGCTGTCCTGGCCATGCACCGCGAACTGCGGACCTATGTCCTGGCCGACCCCGACCTGATCGATACGGCTGCGCTGAAAACCCTCGACGGGGCGACGACCGCCGTCGCCCTGATCGACATCCTGCGCGCCGATGAGGCGCCGGTAATGTTCGACCTGACGCTGCACGGCTTCCAACGCACGCGCAACATGCTGCGGCTGATGCTGGAACCGCCGCTGTTGGGCATGACCCTGGTGCTGGTCGCGCTTGCCGCCTTCGCCGGTTTCCAGGCCGCCGTTCGCTTCGGCCCGGCGCGCGAAAGGAGCCGTGTCATCGCCTTGGGCAAGCGCGGCCTGGCGGACAACACCGCCGGTCTCGTTCGCCTGGCGCGGCGCGAACACCGGATGGCCGCCCCCTACGCCCTTCTGGTGCGCGCCGCAGTCGCCCGCGCCATCGGGGCGCCGCGCTATCTGGACGAGGAGGCGCTGGACGCCTTCCTCGACCGTGTCGGCCGCACCGGCGGCGCGACCGAAACCTACACCGCCCTGGCCGAACAGGCCCGGGCCGCCAAGACGCCGACCGATCTGATGCGGGTCGCCGGCGCCCTTCATCGCTGGAATCAGGAGCTGACCCGTGCACGTCAATGAGGTGAAGACGATCGCCGAGCGCATCCGCGCCGAGATCGCCAAGGCCGTGGTCGGCCAGGAAGACGCCGTCGACATGCTGCTGACGGCGCTGTTCGCCGGCGGCCACGTCCTGTTGGAGGGTCCGCCAGGCACGGCCAAGACCCTGCTGGCCCAGACGTTCGCGCGCACCCTGGGTCTGGACTACGGCCGCATCCAGTTCACGCCCGATCTGATGCCCGGCGACATCATCGGATCGAACCTGTTCAACTTCCAGACGTCCAGCTTCACCCTGACGCGCGGGCCGATCTTCTGCGAACTGCTCCTGGCGGACGAGATCAACCGCACGCCGCCCAAGACCCAGGCCGCCTTGCTGGAAGCCATGCAGGAGCGCCGGATCACCATCGACGGCGAAGCCCACGGCCTCAGCCCGCGCTTCACCGTCGTCGCCACCCAAAATCCCATCGAGCAGCAAGGCACCTATCCGCTCCCCGAGGCCCAGCTGGATCGCTTCCTGTTCAAACAGGTGCTGGACTATCCCAGCCTGGAGCAGGAGCGCGCCATCGTCGCCGCCCACGGTTCCCGCACTGGCCAGATGGACCCGGTAGCCCTTGGGGTCGAGGTCGTCGCCGACGCCGCCGTCATTGATGCGGCCGTCAATACGGTGGCGGACGTGCGCCTGACCGACGAGGTGATCGGCTATATCACCGGCCTGGTGCGCGCGACGCGGACATCCGCCGATGTCGAGACCGGCGCATCGCCGCGCGCCGGGGCCATGCTGGCGGTCGCGGCGCGAGCGCGGGCGGCGCTGGACGGCCGCGACTACGTCATTCCCGACGATGTGAAGGCCCTGGCCATCCCGGCCCTGCGTCACCGCCTGGTCCTGTCGCCGGCGGCCGAGATCGAGGGACGGCGCGTCGAACAGGTGCTGGCCGGTCTGGTGGATCAGGTGGCGGCGCCCCGGTGATCTATCCCACCCGACGCGCGGTAAAGGCGATGGCGGCGGGAGTTCCCGTCGCTCTGCTGGCCGGTGTCCTGACGCCTGCGGGCTGGCTGGCCGGGCCGGTCTGGATCGCAGGAGTCTTGCTGCTCGTCGCCGTGGACGCCCTGCGCGGCGGCTCGCGCTCCCGGCTGGAACTGGACCAGCCTCGGCCGGTGCGCGCGTCCGTGGGCCGGTCAGACCGGGCCGAACTGACCGTACGTTTCGAGGCCGGAGGCCCGGCTCCCAAGAGCGTTGAAGCGGCCCTTTCGGGCGACGCCCGGCTGGGGCTGGAAGAGGTTTCGCGCCGCGCCGCGGTCTCGGATCGCGCCGCGGTCCTGGCCTTTCCTTTCACGCCAAATCGCCGAGGCGCCGCCGACCTGAAGGCCTTGTGGGTCCGTTGGCATGGGCCGATGGGCCTGGCCTGGAAGCAGAAGACTTTCGCTCTGGACCTGGCGGCGCCGGTCCTGACCGACCTGCAATGGGTCCGCGATCAGGCGGTGCGTCTGTTCGCCCGCGACGCCCTGTTCGGCGCCAAGACCCAGTTAGAGATCGGCGAGGGGTCGGAGTTTCAGGCCCTGCGCGACTTTCAGGCCGGGATGGACCGCCGCTCCATCGACTGGAAGCAGTCGGCGCGTCACGCGGCCCTGCTGGCTAAGGAGTTCCGTACCGAGCGAAACCATAATGTCATCATGGCGCTGGACTGCGGTCGGTCGGCCAGCGAGCCGGTTGGTGGGATGCCGCGCATCGACCGCTTCATCCACGCGGCTCTGCTGCTGTCCTACGCCTGCCTGCGATCGGGCGACCGGACGGGCGTCTTCGCCTTCGACTCCCAGCCGCGTGTGACCACCGGCGCAGTGGGAGGGCTGGATGCCTTCCGCACCCTTCAGGCCGTGGTGGGCCGCATCGACTATTCGACGCATGAGACCAACTACACCCTGGCCCTGGCGACCCTGTCGGGACAGCTCCAGCGCCGCTCGCTGATCGTGCTCTTTACCGACTTCACCGACACCACCTCCGCCGAGTTGATGATCGAGTCGCTGGGGCGGCTTTTGCGGCGGCACCTCGTTCTATTCGTCGTTCTACGCGACGATGAGCTGGAAGGCCTGACCGGCGTCGATCCGCAAACGCCCGAGGACGTCTCGTGCGCCGTCGTCGCCGGAACCCTGCTGCGCGAACGCGAGACCGTGATCGGACGGTTGCGGCGTATGGGCGCGCACATCGTCGACGCCCCAGCCGATTGCGTCGGTCCCGAGGTCGTCAACGCCTATCTGGACCTGAAGCGGAGGGATCTGCTGTGACCGACTTGCGCTCCTCCGGCCTGCTCAAGAGCCAGCGATTCCGCCAGGCGCGCGAGGACGACTGGCGTCGCCTGGAACGGCTGATGGACAAGGCCGAAAAGGGGTCCGCGTCCAAACTGACCGACGCCGAGATTCTGGCGGTTCCGGTGCTTTACCGTTCGACGTTATCGGCCCTGTCGGTGGCGCGCGAGACCTCGCTGGATCAGGGACTGATCGACTATCTGGAGACCCTGTCGGCGCGGGCCTATTTCTTCGTCTATGGCTCGCGGGCGACGATCCAGGATCGGATGGTCGCCTTTTTCCGCACCGACTGGCCCGCCGCCGTGCGCGGTCTGTGGCGCGAGACCCTGATCTCGGCGGCCCTGATGCTGCTGGGCGCCTTGGTCGCCGGCTGGCTGGTGATGCATGAGCCGGAATGGTTCTACGCCTTCGTGCCCGCCGACCTGAGCGGCGGGCGCGATCCCGCCGCCTCGACCGAGACCCTGCGCGCCACTCTGGACGGCGCTGACGGGGCGCAAGGCCTATCAGCCTTCGCCGCCTATCTGTTCACCCACAACGCCCAGGTCGCCCTGCTCGCGTTTGCGCTCGGGTTCGCCCTGTGCCTGCCGACGGGCCTGCTGATCCTCTACAATGGCGCGACGCTGGGCGCCTTCTTCGCCCTGTTCGCCAGTCGCGGGCTTGGCTTCGAACTGGGCGGCTGGTTGTTGATCCACGGAGTGACCGAACTGTTCGCCGTCATCTTGGCGGGCGCGGCAGGTCTGAGGATCGGCTGGGCCGTCGCCTTTCCCGGCCAGAAGCGAAGGCTGGACGCTGCCGTGGAGGCCGGGCGCACGGCGGGCATCGCCATGGGCGGCGTGGTGGTGATGCTGATGTTCGCCGGCCTGCTGGAAGGGTTCGGCCGCCAGCTGATTGTCGATACCGGCCTGCGTTACGCGGTCGCGGCGGCGACCGCCCTGATCTGGGGCCTCTATTTCTATGCGCCCCGCCTTGCCGTCGCGGAGTCGATCCATGTCCGCTGACCTGACCACGGCCAAAACGGAACGCGCCTTCGTCACGCCCGAGGGCGTGGATCTGCGGCTGAACATCGGCGACGCGGGTCAGAGAGCCGGAGCGTTTTTATTGGACGCGGCCATCATCATCGGCGTGCTGATCGTTTTCACCATAGCCTCGGCCTTCGCTTTCGCCTCAGGGGCCGCCGTGGCCGGCGTGACGGGGGCCGAGATGGTCGCGGTCATCTGGCTGATCGTCTTCTTCCTGCTGCGGAACTTTTACTTCACCGCTTTCGAACTGTCGGCGGCGGCGGCCACGCCGGGCAAGCGGATCATGGGACTGCGCGTCGCCTCGCGCGACGGCGGACGGCTGAAGGCCGAGGCCGTCTTCGCCCGCAACGCCATGCGCGAACTGGAGGTCTTCCTGCCCTTGTCCATCCTGGTCGCCCGCAGTCAGGAAGGCGGCGTCGATGGCTGGATGTATATGCTGGCTTTCGTCTGGGCGGCGATCTTCGTCTTCTTCCCCCTGTTCAACAAGGACCGGCTGCGCGTTGGCGACCTGATCGGGGGCACCTGGGTCGTGCGCGCGCCGCGTCGCAAGCTGATCCGCGACATGGCCGAAGACGGGGCCACGCGGATGGCCGCCTACGCCTTCACCCCGGCGCAACTCGACGCCTATGGCGCCAAGGAATTGCATGTTCTGGAGACCCTGCTTCGACAGGGCGACCGCAAGACCTTTCGAGACGTCGCCGATCGCATCGCCAAAAAGATCGGCTGGACGCGTGGCCCGTACGATACGGATCGAGACTTCCTCAGCGCCTATTATGCCGCCCTGCGCGGTCGGCTGGAGCAGAAGCTGCTGATGGGCGTCAGACGCCGCGACAAGCACGACGTCTGACGGCCCGCGCGATCAGTCGAAGATCGAGGCCAGTTCCTCGGACCCGACGCCTTCCTTGGCCGAGCGCAACTCGTAATACAGCGCCGCCACGCCCGCCGATGCGACGACCCCGGACAGGATGTTGACCATGGGCTCGGTGATCAGATTGACGGCCAAATTGGGCGTGCCGCCGGTGAAAGTCCCCCCGGTCGCCAGACTGAGACCGCCGATGGCCGCGCCAATGATCCAAGACAGGATCACATAGATCACCAGCAGGCCGAACACTTGCCAGCGATAACCCTTGGTCAGCTCTCGGCTGCGCTGCAGGCTGGCGAAGACGCCGCGCTTCTCGACCACCACGGACGGAGCGCCGACCGACCACATGACCGCCAGGATGATGCCCGGCACGATCAACAATAGAAAGCCCAGCATCATCCCGATGGAGGCGAAGATCGCCAGACCCAGCAGCGGCACGAAGTTCTGAACCCCGACATTGAAGGCGTCGCCGAAAGCGGTCGTCTTGCCGTTGAAGCCGTTCACGGCCGCCTTCACCACCATACCCTGCAAAAGATAAAGTCCGACGAAGTTCAGCACTGCGCCAGCCATCATCATCAAGACGCCCGGTCCGAACTCTTCACTCAACATCGCGCTTTGGCCATAGGCCGACAGAATGCTGGGCGCGCCGACCAGAAGCGCGGCTGAGCCGAAGAGAACGGCGGCGTTCTGCTTGATCGCGCCGAAGGTCCGCTGGATCACACGGCCAAGGTCGAACACCCCGCTGCCTCTTCCGCCGCCTGTCGCCGAGACGGTCACCCTCGGCGGTCGCATGGCGATGATCTGCTGTGCGCGTCCGTCGGTCTCGGCGATGAAATCGACCCGCTGGCTGCGCTCCAGAACCGAGGGCGGCTGGACATCCTCCTTCGTGAACGAATAGCGCTCGCCGTCGTCGCCGAGGATCAAACCGAATCCGGTCGCCTCGTCGAACGTTTGAACCTCACCCCGCAAACCTGCCTCCCCTGCTGATGCGTCGCACGGTTGTAGAAGCTGCACCTCAGCCTCGCCAGCGCATTTGTCATGTCAGTCCGTGCGTCGAACCTCGAACAATCGCCTGTCCTCGAAAGCCCGGCCGTATGTAGCAAACACTTTTGCGGACAATGGTATTAAGAGCGCTGCGGATGTTCAAAAGCGCTGCGGGAAATGGTCGGTCGACTTGGGGTTCGTCTGCACTGTGTTGCTGACAGTCGCGTTTGCCATGCCCGCGTTTGAGACCCATGCCTTTGCGGCGGAAATCTCCGGCGGCACCCAAGTGGTCGAGAGGGGTCGCCGGCGTTGATGGTCAATGTCTTGACTGCGGCCCGGCCTGCGCCAACGGCAGCCGTCATGCGCCGCATTCTACCATGTCCAGCGACTTGGCTACGCCGCGTTTCAGCGCGGTCTTCGGCCAGCCCCAGGCGTGGAACGACTGCATCGCGGCCCGGCCGTGCGCTGGGCGAGGATCGATCAAAACCATGCAGACATACTAGCTGATGACCGGCGCCGCCGTGATCATCGCATTAGGCGCGGTCTTCAGCATCGCGGACATTCCGGACCGACCGCCGACCGAAGCAAAGCACGCCGAGAGCGTTTGAATAATTCCGAGCAAATAAAATTAGGTTAGAGCTCAATATCTAATACAGGACGCTGCATACCGATAATTCGCGCCTGCCATTTCTATTCTGCTTCATTACTAACGTACCGCCTAAAGCGCAGCGGCGTTTTTCAGCAGAGGAAGGAACAAACTGCAAGAACATTCCATTCCGATGTTATAAATTTAAAAGCACAAATCGAACTCGAAATCTCCCCGCAACACTCCGGGCTGAGCGAATGCGATCACCCAAGCACTAGTCCGCGTCGTCGACCAAAGGTTGGTGGGTAAAGCCTTTTGCTCCGCTCAAAGACTTGGCATCACGGCTGATTTCGACATCGCTTTCGGCGTAGGCGATCAGCAGGCGCGACAGGTCTTCCAGCGCGCTTTCGTGGATGCGTTCATAGCCGTGGCTGGCGTCGATGCCGAAGGTGACCAAGGCCGTCCGGATGTCGGCGCCGGCTTCCAGGGCCGAGGCCGAGTCCGAGCGATAGTATCGGAAGACGTCCTTCTGGTGCGGGATGTCGTGGTCGCGGGCCAGTTGAACCAGTTTGCGTGAC
>NZ_JAELUF010000938.1 GCF_016429195.1 Brevundimonas sp. ASV9 | reverse complement strand
CCCCCCCCCCCCCCCCCCCCCCCCCCCCCCCCCACCCCCCCCCCCCCCCCCCCCTGTTTTTTCTAGCACCCCCCCGCCCCCGCCCCCCCCTCCCCCCTCCCCCCCCCTCGGAGTTGTGTTTAAGAGACAGGTTCATGGTATTACCTCCTCCAGATTCTCAGTACTTGGAACCAACGCAACTATAGAGTACCTTAAAAACGCCAGCAACGACGTTAAAGACGGCAGTCAATATCCAGATAACACACTTAAACCTGTCTCTTATACACATCTGACGCTGCCGACGAATACATCACAGTGTAGATCTCGGTGGTCGACGTATCAGTAAAAGAGGGGGGGGGGGGGGGGGGGGGGGGGGGGGGGGGGGGGGGGGGGGGGGGGGGG
>NZ_JAELUF010000937.1 GCF_016429195.1 Brevundimonas sp. ASV9 | reverse complement strand
GTCGAGCTTCTGGCGAGGGCCGCGACGCTTGGTAGGGCTGCCTTGCATGACGTTTCCGCGGCGGCGCAAAACAGCATAGTCATCTGCACCTCGTGGGCTGCCTGATGCAAAGGGTCGGATGGTAGATCTGGAGCTCTGGCCAGAGCTCTTGCGGCCAGAGCCGTCGACGTCCATGGTGGGCATCCGAAACTGGGGATCTGGACTCCTGTATTTGCGTTGACGGGGACTGGTTTCTATGACGGAAGACGGCACACTGGGACGAAACGGCTCGCGAAGAATCACCTGCTCGTCTGCCTGATGCTTTGCGAAGTCGCGGATGCTGTCTTGAGAGCTGCCCTGTGGCTGGCCTTGAGAGGAGAACTGCGAGGCAAAGCCTGAGGA
>NZ_JAELUF010000936.1 GCF_016429195.1 Brevundimonas sp. ASV9 | reverse complement strand
GGTCTTCACTTTCGTGAGTGATGAGATATTGAAAAACTTGGTCTAGCTGATCAACCAGCTGGCTTGCCAATGATTCCGAGTCCCTATGTTGCTGGCAAGCAACGGTCCACGTGAGATGTTGACCGGCAACGTCAGCTTCAACACATATCGGGTAATCTACCGCCGCAGAGCCATCGACCGACTGGAAAAGTTCCAAAGTGTCTTCAACAGTTGACTGTTTTTGGAGCATAAAGAGTGAATCGAAGAAATTGCCCTTGAGTTTTGCGGCCGTACGAGCTTTGCGGAGTGGAAAATTCTGATATTCGCGAATGTCCGTTAGATTGCCCTCGATATACCTCAGGAAAGCGCCAACGGTTCCATGCATGATACATCGTATTGCGA
>NZ_JAELUF010000935.1 GCF_016429195.1 Brevundimonas sp. ASV9 | reverse complement strand
CCGTATAGCCTGGTGCTAAACACAATGGCCAAGCAAGGCGTCATTGCCAGTCGCGCGTTTTCTCTTGACTTGCGTCACGCCGACGCGCAGACAGGAGCCATTATATATGGTGGCCTGGACCGCAATAAATTCATTGGCACACTAGAATCGAGGCCAATTGTCCGCGGTAAGCAGGGTGAATTTCGACTGTCCATTGAACTGGATTCACTAGGCTTGACCCTGAACGGTGAGCCGCAAAACTACGGCCTTGAAGACAGCGACAAAAATGTGTTGCTGGACTCGGGTACCACAATTACGCGGCTGCACACCGGTGTCGCTGTGCCCATTCTTGATGCTATTGGTGCTCAGAATGACGGCGAAGGGTATTTTTTTGTTCCGTGC
>NZ_JAELUF010000934.1 GCF_016429195.1 Brevundimonas sp. ASV9 | reverse complement strand
ACCCAGGAATGGAACCTTGATATCGACGTTGGTGCTGGGCCCGTCATGGGCGCCGAAGAATACAACAGGTTCATCAGACCGTATGCCAGCACTCTGAATTTCTTCGCGAATAGCAAAGTTGCCAAAGAGTTGATACTCAAGCCGGGCACGTACGCAGAATCATCCGGGAGAACGTTGACGCAGGTGGAAAAGGCAATGGAGATGATGGAGAATCTTTTGATACAGCCGATCCCGCTACAGGGCCCGTCAATACTTCTCAAAGAGCAAAACTTGGACGATGAAGGATTTGCGAAGCTATGATTTGGCTATGACCTTACAAAACATTGCTGCACTCCTTGATTTTTACATAATACTAACTCACTGTACTGAGATGTAGAATAT
>NZ_JAELUF010000933.1 GCF_016429195.1 Brevundimonas sp. ASV9 | reverse complement strand
GACACGGCGACCCCCGCCCTCTACACTGTGATGTATTCGTCGGCAGCGTCAGATGTGTATAAGAGACAGGCATAACCAATCGACAATGTCCGCCTGATTTGCTCAACGTCCACCACCAGTAGTCCGTTCACCAACCAACCGCTCGAGTCGCGACACCAAGCGAACGCATCACACGGAAGCACCAGCGCACAATGGCCGCCTCACCTACCTCAGTCGCGGCGACGTCCGAACTCGACCAGCCTAGCTCACCCCTGTCTCTTATACACATCTGACGCTGCCGACGAATACATCACAGTGTAGATCTCGGTGGTCGGCGGGTCAGGAGAGAGGGGGGGGGGGGGGGGGGGGGGGGGGGGGGGGGGGGGGGGGGGGGGGGGGGGG
>NZ_JAELUF010000932.1 GCF_016429195.1 Brevundimonas sp. ASV9 | reverse complement strand
ACAAAATAATCTTCATCTTTATTGAGGCCGAATTGTGCAATTTTGCTTTTGTCGGTTAACAGCGTCGTGTAGCAGAGGTTATGCGCTTGCATGATGCTCGGGTACAGCGAAGCGAAATCCAGAGTCGCAATTGGAACATCATAGTAGCCTCGTGTAGGCTCAATGACTGTCGCACCTTCGTACTGGTCATCCGAAGCTTCACTCCGCATGTTTGGAATGACGAGCTTCTGCTCCAGCGCCTTGCGGAACAGCTGGCTAACGAATTTGATCTGTTGGCCTCGCGAGAGAAGAAAATTGAACGGGACGCCCGTGACACGTGCCATTTCAGTGTAATTTTCAAGACAAGAGAGCTTGTCCATCAGTCGCTGAGGAAGATATGCG
>NZ_JAELUF010000931.1 GCF_016429195.1 Brevundimonas sp. ASV9 | reverse complement strand
GTAGCAGCGGCACCCAGATCGATGCTGATCCACACGACTGGGATCTGCCGACGTCATATTCAACCTCCAAATCAAAGGGAAAGCAACCAGTCATTCCTAGCCCGCGAATCTTTTCAAACGCTACTGTTCCGCGTTGCAGCGACATCAATGATGCTGAGTCCATCCTGCAGTATCCGGACCCGAGCCACGCCGCCGTTCATCTTGCACTGCTCGAGTGCTCTCGCAAACTCAGGCTCAGTGCCAGCGCGCTAGAGGTCGACGTCGATCGTCCTCCAGAGTATAACGAGAAGCCCATTTCCTCTACGGCTTCTGGCCCTATTCGCCTTCCGGAAAGTGAGCGATGGAACCTACTCATCAAGCTAGCCATTACCCGCTTTGGGGT
>NZ_JAELUF010000098.1 GCF_016429195.1 Brevundimonas sp. ASV9 | reverse complement strand
CGGCTGGGCACCGGCGTTCAGGCGGCGGGCGCGGCGCGGCGCATCGTGCGGATCGACGGCGAGACGGCCCAGCCGGGGCGGCTGCTCGACTATCTGCGTCCCGTCTGGGCCACGCCGGAACAGGACCGTCTGTTTTCGGACGCGCGCGCCGAGCGGCTGAAGTTCTTTGACCGGCTGGTCTTCGCCGCCGATCCCGACCACGCCGCCAGCGTCTCCGCCTATGAAAAGGCGCTGCGCGAGCGGCTGCGCCTGTTGAACGACGCTCAGGACGGTCGCGAGGCCGACCCCGTCTGGCTGGACGCCCTGGAGGCTCGGCTGGGCGAGGCCGGCGCCCGCGCCGCTCTCGCCCGCGTCGCCGCCCTGCACGCGCTTCAGGCCGCCATCGACGCCCGCAGCGATCGTCCCTTCCCTCAGGCCGACCTGGGTCTGGACGGCGCCGCCGAACAGATGGCCGAAGCGGGCGCCGAGGAGGACGAGATCGCCGCCGCCATCCGCGAGGGCTTGGCCAAGGCCCGCGCCCGAGACGGCGCCGCCGGCCGCTCGCTGTTCGGCCCGCACCGCACCGACCTGACCGCGCTTCACCGCGAGAAACAGCGCCCCGCCGCCGAGGGCTCTTCGGGTGAGCAGAAGGCCTTGGTCCTAAACCTGATTCTGGCTCAGATCGCGCGGCTTTCAGATCATGCTGCGCGCCCGATCCTGCTGCTGGACGAAGCCCCCGCCCACCTCGACGAAGCGCGCCGCACGGCCCTGTTTGACGAGATCACGGCGCTGGATCTTCAGGCCTTCATGACCGGGACCGAACGCGACCTGTTCGCCGGTCTGGAAGGCCGCGCTCAGTTCGTCCGCGTGGCCGGCGGCGCGCTGGAAACCGACTAGGCTCTCATCGCGGAATTCCTCGCTTTTTCGCCGGAATTTCCTATATGTTGCGGGCTTCGGCGCGGTGCGATCCCGCCGTCGATTCGAGCGCCGGGTCCGGCGCTCCATCCCCGTCCCGGTCGGGACTTCAGAGCCAATGACTTCATGACCGATCCGATTGCCGACCTGCCCGAATACGGCGCCGATTCCATCAAGGTTCTCAAAGGCCTGGACGCCGTGCGCAAACGCCCCGGCATGTATATCGGCGACACCGACGACGGCTCGGGCCTGCACCATATGGTCTATGAGGTTGTCGATAACGCCATCGACGAGGCCCTGGCCGGCCACGCCGACCTGGTCCAGGTCATCCTGAACAGCGACGGCTCAGTCACCGTAACCGACAACGGCCGCGGCATTCCCACCGGCATCCACGAAGGCGAAGGCGTTTCGGCGGCCGAGGTCATCATGACCCAGCTGCACGCCGGCGGTAAGTTCGACCAGAACTCCTACAAGGTGTCCGGCGGTCTGCATGGCGTAGGCGTGTCCGTGGTCAACGCCCTGTCCGACTGGCTGGAGCTGAAGATCTATCGCGACGGCAAGGCGCACCAGATGCGCTTCGAGCGCGGCGACACGGTCAAGTCGCTGGAAGTCACCGGCGACGCCCCCATTCGCGAGGACACCGGCAAGCCGCTGAGCGGCACCGAGGTCACCTTCTTCCCGTCCGTCACGACCTTCAGCCACATCGACTTCGACCTGAAGACGCTGGAACACCGTCTGCGCGAACTGGCCTTCCTGAACTCGGGCGTGGTCATCAAGCTGGCCGACCAGCGCCACGCCGAGCCGGTCGAGATGATCCTGCACTACGAGGGCGGTGTCGAAGCCTTCGTGCGCCACCTCGACAAGTCCAAGACGCCGATCCTGAAGGACGTCATCGTCATTCGCGGCAAGAAGGAAGGGATCGAACTGGATCTCGCCCTGTGGTGGAACGACAGCTACCACGAGACCATGCTGTGCTTCACCAACAACATCCCCCAGCGGGATGGAGGCACCCACCTGTCGGCCTTCCGCGCCAGCCTGACGCGCGTCATGGGCGGCTATATCGAGAGCTCGGGCGCCGGCAAAAAAGAGAAAGTGTCTGTCACCGGCGAGGATGCGCGCGAGGGCCTGACCTGCGTCCTGTCGGTCAAGGTGCCGGATCCCAAGTTCAGCTCCCAGACCAAGGACAAACTGGTCTCCTCCGAAGTGCGTCCGGCCGTCGAAAGCCTGTGCTCGGAAGGCCTGGCGACCTGGTTTGAAGAACATCCCGTCGAGGCCAAGCAGATCGTGGCCAAGATCATCGAGGCGGCGTCGGCCCGTGAGGCCGCCCGCAAGGCCCGCGACCTGACGCGGCGCAAGTCCGCGCTGGAAATCTCGAGCCTGCCGGGCAAGCTGGCCGACTGCCAGGAACGCGATCCCGCCAAGTCCGAACTGTTCATCGTCGAGGGCGATTCCGCTGGCGGCTCGGCCAAACAGGCGCGCAACCGCGAGAACCAGGCCGTCCTGCCTCTGCGCGGCAAGATCCTGAACGTCGAGCGCGCGCGCTTTGACCGGATGCTGTCGTCGGATCTGATCGGGACGCTGATCCTGGCGCTCGGCACCGGCATCGGCCGCGACGACTTCAACGCCGACAAGCTGCGCTATCACAAGATCATCCTGATGGCGGACGCCGACGTCGACGGCGCCCACATCCGCACTCTGCTGCTGACCTTCTTCTATCGTCAGATGCCCGAGCTGATCACGCGCGGCCACGTCTATATCGCCCAGCCGCCGCTCTATAAGGTCTCCAAGGGCAAGCAGTCGCGCTACCTGAAGGATCAGGCCGAGATGGACGCCTATCTGATTGAGGAAGGTTCGTCAGAGGCCGAGCTGGACCTGTCCACCGGCGAGCGTCGACTGGGCCTGGACCTGCAATCCCTGGTGCGCGAGGCCAAGGCCTTCAGCGCCAGCGTCGATCGCCTCAGCCAGCGCGCCCCCGCCTTCGCCATCGAACAGGCGGCGCTCGCCGGTCTGTTCGCCGAGCATTCGGACATGGCGACCGCCTCGGCCGCCGCCGCCGTGCGCCTGAACCTCTATGCCGAAGAGGGCGATGGCGAGTGGACGGGCGCGCCGGGCGAGCAGGGCGCCGTGGTCTTCACCCGCACCCGTCGCGCGGTGCAGGAGACCATCGTGCTGGAGGAGACCCTGATCCGCTCGCTGGACGCCCGTCGTCTGGCCGAACGCGCAGCCGCTTTCGACGGCGTCTTCGTCGCCCCCGCCACCTACCGCCGCAAGGACAAGTCCACGACCATTCGCGGTCCGCTGGACCTGCTGACCGCCGTTCTGGACGCCGGTAAGAAGGGCCTGTCGATCCAGCGCTACAAGGGCCTGGGCGAAATGAACCCCGAGCAGCTGTGGGAGACGACGCTGGACGTCAACGCCCGCACCCTGTTGCAGGTCTCGGTCGAGCACGAGGAAGACGCCAACGACCTGTTCGCCAAATTGATGGGCGACGTCGTCGAGCCCCGGCGCGAGTTCATCCAGGACAACGCCCTGGACGCCGCCGTCGACGTCTGACGGCGAAGGGGGCGCGGCCTACTGGCCGCGTCCGCCCGCGATGAAGGCCTGGATGGTCGGGAAGGCCGCCGTCTGGGGCCGCATGTCCTCACAAGCGAAGGATTTGATTGCGCCATAGATGCCGCCGGCCGGCGTCGCTTCCCACGGCGTGTCCTCGGAATAGCGATCGGTTTCCGCCCCGTCCGCGCCATAGGTCACCGTCGCGCCCGAACGCGACTGGCCGTCCGAACACCGCACCATGACCTCTTCGGTTTCATGGCCGAGATTGGTCGCCTCCCCGCGCGCGGGCACCCGCGCCATCCGCGTCGTCGCCACGCCGTCCACCGGCGCCAGCGCATCGACATCCACCAGATAGACGGTGGCGTCGCTGCGTGAAAACGCAGCCCAACTTTCGGCCGCCGATGGCGATGCGATCGCCGCCGTCGCCAGGATCGCCGCCACGCCGATTGTTCTGATCATCCTCTTCCCTCCCCAGGCAAGACGATCATTTCATACCCGCGCGAGCGAGAATTCAATCTCTCCCGAGGGGGGCGAAAAATGTTTTCGATCAGGGCCGATCGCGAGACGGCAGGGCCTCGATCTCTGCGGTCGTCAGCTTCCTGGCGATGCGCACGCGGCACGGTTGAGGGCCCGTCGCCGGGCTGAGCAGTGAGGCCTGATCGCCGGGACACAGGCGGCTCGATCCAGCGACAGGTTCCAGCGCGATCGACAGGGCGCGGGTCATGTCGCGACAGAAGGGGGTTTCGATCTGAAACACCCCGGCGTCCGTCGTGCGAACATACAGGGTCTGGTCGTTCGGCGCGGTGAAGTTGCGCACCAGATTGGGCCGGAAGCACTGGCCGGCGTCGGCGCGGCTGGCCGTCGCCACGCCCGGCGACGGCGCACAGGCCGACAGTACGAGGAGAGCAGCAGACGACAGAATGAGGCGATGCATAGTCAACTCCTGAACAAGCCCCCGCTTCATCCTGCGCGCGTCGGCGAGGATGATGCAAGGGCGTCCGCCAGAACCGAAGACCGACGGGGCGACACGCGCGCCGCCAGATCGCGCGGCAGGGGCGAAGGCTGATCAAGGATGAGGGCGGCGATATGCTCGCCCAGCAAGGGCGCGACGCAAAAGCCGCGCGACCCCAGACCGCCGAGCACATAGAGGCCGTCATCGAAGGCGCCCGCCACAGGCAGGCGATCCGGCGTCGTGGCGCGGACTGCCGCCCGGTTCTGCACAGGCCCGGCCGCCGTGATGCGCTTGGCCAACGCCGGCAAGCGCGCTTCCAAGGTCGCCAGATTTCGTACGCTGTCGTCCTCGCGCGGCGCCGTGTCGGTGTCGCCCCGGTCATGGGTCGCGCCGAACAGCACGCCTTGGCTCGTCGGAACCGCATAGCCGCCCCAGGCCAAGGGGTGGACGGTCGCGTCCCCGTCGATCCAGTCCGCCTGCCCCCGCACGGGCGACAGGCGCGGCGTCTGGTCGAACCCTTCCAACAGGGCGGCCGATCCCCAACCGGCGGCGAGAACCACCGCATCGACCTCGCCCAGCACCGCGTCATCTTCCCCGATCAGCCGCCAGCGGTCGTCGGCGCGCTCCAGCCGTATCACGCGCTTAGACCGCATCTCCGCGTCGGCCAGCCAGGTCGAGAGCACCGCCGCAGGGCGCACCGCGAATGCGCCCTTCATCAGCAGACCGCCTTGCCCCGTTGCTTCGCCGGCGACAACTGACGCCGCCCCGTCGTCCAGCACTAACATATCATCGTCATTCCAGATCGACTGGCGAGCGATCTTTTCGAACCGGGCCGCATCCCGCGGCGCCTGGGGGAGTTGCAGCACGCCGTGGCCCGTTACGGCGTCCGGAATCGAGGCATACAGATGTGCCGCCCGCTCCAGCGCCTGGGCGTGCAGGGCGGCGATGCCGTGATCGCCGGCGTCCAGACGCGGCGTGACGAGGGCCGCCGGAAAGCCAGAGCCGCCCGCGCCCGGGCGCTCACCCTCGAACACCACGGCCCGGACGCCCTGCGCCTTCAGCGCGCGCGCCACCGAGGCGCCGGCGATACCCGCGCCGATCACGGCGACGCGGGGCGGCGGCGACGGTTCGAACACTGAGGGGAGACGCGCCTCAAGCCGCTCGCGCTTGCGGCCATGACCAGGGCGCTTCTCGACGACGAAACCCTGCCCAGCCAGGCCCCGCCGCACGGCTCCGGCGACGGTGAAGGTGGCCAGGCGCGCGCCCGGCGCAGAGCGCTCGGCGATCAAGGCCATCACTTCGGGCGACCACATGCCCGGATTCAGCGCAGGCGAGAAACCGTCCAGGAACCAGGTGTCCGCCGCCCCCGACCACTGCTCCAGCGCCCAGGCCGCATCGCCCACCGCCAGGTCCAGCACGGCGTCGAAGCCCGGCAGGTCCACCCGGTGAAAGCCCGGCGTCGCGGCCGGCCAGTTTGCGATCAAAGCCTCGGTCGCCTCCGTCAGTTCGGGCCAGGCGCCCAGCGCTCGCGCCGCTTCCGCCGCCGTCAGCGGAAACCCCTCGATAGAGAAGATGTGCAGCCGCCCGCCCTCGGCCCGGGTCCGTCGCCACAGATCCAGCAGGGCGGCGATGTTCAACCCCGTGCCGAACCCTAGCTCGGCCACCGTGAAATGATCCCGACCGGTCCAGGCGTCCGGCAGGCCGCAACCTTCCAGAAACACCGCCCGCGTTTCGGCCAGGCCGTCGTCTCGCGAAAAATAGACGTCGCCGAACCGGCCGGAGCGCGGCTCGCCCTCTTCGGTCCAGGTCAGCAGGGGCGAGGCGTCGTCATCAGGCGTCATCGCGCGGCTCTAGCACCTTCGTCGCCGACATGAAAAAGGCCGCCCCGGTCGGAGCGGCCTCTTCGGGCTTTGGTTTCGACGCGGCCTAGTGGGCGGCCGCCGGACCGTGCGCAGGTTCGGCCGGCGCGACGGGAACCGGCGCCGCGGCGGAGGCGTCGGCGCCCTGCATCGTCGTGGCCGCCTGAGCGGCGGTGTCTTCCTGAATGGCCTGATTGGCCGCCGCTTCGGCGTCCTTGGCGGCCTGATCGACCGTCAGCGCGGCTTCTTCTGCGCTGCCGGCGGCCTCGACCGCATCGGTGGCCGGCGCTTCGGCCTTTTCTTCCGGGGCCTTGCTGCAGGCGGCCAGGACCAGGAGCGCAGCGGATGCGGCGACGAGGGCTTTGATACGCATGAAGATGTCTCCGAAGCTTGCGAGACCGGAACGTCTCTTGGCGCAAACGATAGGGCCGCCGCGCGCGGCAGGGCAAGTTAAGATCAGGAAAGTCGGGATCAGTCGGCGGTGATGCTGTTCAGCGCCTCTTCCATCTCGCCGAACGACGGCTGCGCCGACGACGGGATGTCGCCCCGGCCGATCTCGACCGAAATCTGAGCGGCGTTGCCATGCAAGTGGGCGACCAATACCGACTGGATGATCTTATAGTAGGCGGCTTCCTCGTTGATGATCGCCGTCAGGCGCGCCGCGAACGGACCGACCAGACCATAGGCCAAGAACACGCCCATGAAGGTGCCGACCAGGGCGCCGCCGATCATGCCGCCCAGAACCTCGGGCGGCTCGGTGATCGAACCCATGGTCTTGATGACCCCCAGCACGGCCGCGACGATGCCCAGAGCAGGCAGGCCGTCGGCCAGGTTCTGAAGCGCGTGGGCGTTTTCCAGATGCTCGTGGTGATGCTTTTCGAGCTGCTTTTCCATCGCATCCTCGACCTGGTGCGGATCCTCCAGGTTCATCGTCATCATCCGCAGGGTGTCGCAGATGAAGTCGACGGCGAAATGGTCCTTCAGCACCTTGGGGTACTTCTGGAAGATGGTCGATTCCTTGGGCTTTTCGATATGGCTTTCCAGCGCCACCACGCCCTTGGACTTCATCGTCTTGGTCAGCTGGAACAGCAACGACAGCAGGTCCTTGTAGTCCTGCTTCTTCCACTTCGGCCCGGCAAAGGTCTTGCCCAGCCCCGCCATGGAACCCTTGATCACCGGCAGGGAGTTGGAGATCAGGAACGCGGCGATGCCCGCCCCGCCGATGGCCATCAGCTCGTGCGGCGCGGCGTGCAGGATCACTTCGAACTTGCCGCCCGAAATGGCGTAGCTGCCGAAGACGAGGCCGAACAGCAGCACAATGCCGATGATCTGGAACATGGAGGCGAACAATCCTGACGCGAGAGGTCGGGACTATCGCCATTAATCATTAAGACGGCGTTTCGCGAACGCCGCCTTCCCAGTCGCTATAGCCGGGTTTCGCCCTTCAGAATGGCGTTGCGTCCGGCTGCCGTCAGCTTCTGATAGCCCGCAGCCCCGCCCCGCACATAGAGGGCGGCGCCGGTCTTGGACGGATCGAAACCGTCGACCACCAGATCGGCCTTACGGTATTTGAAGGTGCCGGTCGTCTCCGCCGATTTGATCAACCGCACGAAGACCGGCTGAGCATAGGCAGGCAGCTTGGCCTCGACATGGTCGGAGAAGGCCTGGGCGTCGAACTTGCCTTCCACCACCAGGGCCGCCATCCCGGCCTTGCCGTCCTGGGCCGGAACGGGCACGCCATAGACGATGGCCTCGGTGACGCCCGGCGCGTCCATCAGCACTTGTTCGACCTCGGAGGTCGAGACGTTCTCGCCCTTCCAGCGGAAGGTGTCGCCCATTCGATCGACGAAGTAGAAATAGCCTTCCTTGTCCTGCTTCATCAGGTCGCCGGTGCGGAACCAGCGGTCGCCCTTCTTGAACACGTCGGTCAGGATCTTCTTCTGCGAGGCGGCCTTGTCGGCATAGCCCGAGAAGTCGTGGCGGATGTCGTTTCCGATCAGCCCGATGGCCTCCCCGACCTCGCCGACGCGCGCCAGGCGACACAGACCGTCCGCACCGCGGATCGGCTGTTCGGTCTCCACGTCGAATTCGACCAGGCGAATATTGATCTGCGACTTCAGGAAGCTCGGCACCCGACCGATGGCGCCCTGTTTGCCGTCGAAGTTGAACAGCGACACGTTGCCTTCAGTCGAGCCATAGAACTCCAGGATGTCAGGAATCTTGAACCGGCTCTGGAAGTCGGGCCAGACATCGGCGCGCAGGCCGTTGCCGAACGCCAGACGCAGCTTGTGCTTGGTCTCGTCCTCGTGCGGCGGGCAGTTGACCAGATAGCGGCACAGCTCGCCGATATAGACGAACATGGTCGCGCCCGACGAGCGCACGTCGGGCCAGAAGGTGCTGGCCGAAAACTTCTTGCGGATCACCAGCCGCGCGCCGTTCAGCAGCGCCGCGCCCACGCCGACCAGGCCGCCGGTCGAGTGATACAGCGGCAAGACGTTGAAGATCCGGTCCTCGGGCGTCGAACGCGTGGCGCCGGCGAAGGCGCGCATATAGGTGCGGGCGCGCGAATGCGGGATGCGCGCCGCCTTGGGCAGACCGGTCGTGCCGGAGGTGTAGATATAAAGGGCGGTGTCGCGGTTGGTCAGGCCTTCGCGCGCCGACTTGGACGGTCGCACCGAAGACCCGCCGCGCACGGGCTTGTCCAGGCCGCGACGGTCGCTGGTCTCCAGATCGTCAGTCAGGCCCAGAACCCAGAGCGCCAGGTTGTGATCGACCAGAGGCCGCGCCTCCTCGATCTGACGCCAGCAATCCTCGTCCGCGACGACGTTGAACGCCTTGGAGATGGCCAGACAGTGGGCCAGCCCCTGCCCGTTCAGATTGGTGTTGATCAGGGCCGTCGCGATGCCGACCTTCGAGAAGCCGATCCACGCCGCCAGATACTCGATCCGGTTGGTCATCATCAGGGCGATGGTGTCGCTGCGACGCAGGCCCCGGTTCTTGGCCCAGTGGGCGAAGCGGTTGGCCATGGCGTCCAGGTCGCGATACGTCAGGGCGCGCTGACCGTCGTCGATGGCGATGTTGTCGGCGAACTTGTCGACCGCTTCTTCGAAGTCGTCGCAGAGCAGGACGTCGCTGTCCAACTCGATCGGCTTGATGCGTTTCAACAGACGGAACAGGCCGCGCGCGAACCGGACATCCCTACGGATATTGGCTACAAAACCCATGCGCGCCGTACTCCGGTCAATGCGTGTTCACCCGGTCCGGTGATGGACGAAGGCGGCCGGTCGGGTCAACCATAGGGTCCGCAATCCTTCGCGAACCTGACGAATTGCCGTCCGGCCGTGATCCATTTGTTCGGTTGACGCGGCGGAAATCCAGACCGTAGCCCTGCTTTTTATTGCCGCATTAACGGCAAATGCGGCGGACCCGCGCACGGTCTTCGCCCCATTCCGGGCGGAAACGGTGTTTCTTCGGGGCTTTTGCCCCTTACGCGGAACGGCATTGCGGAACGGCGGGTTGGTTGATCGACGTTATGGAGGACAGAAACAATGTCTATGACCTATGCCAACGCCAATACCGAAGCCCGCGCTGAGGACACGACCTTCGTTCCGCGCTACGCCCGCACGACCAAGTCCAAGAAGTCGGTGAAGACCTGGATGATCCTGGCCCCGATCGGCGCCGTGGTGCTGCTGGGCAGCGGCGTCGCCATGATGATGGGCGGCGAACAGGCCGCTCCCGCCCAGCCCGCCGAGACCGCCGCACCGGCCATGCAGACCGCGCCCGCCGCGATGACGGCCGCCCAGGCGCCGCTCACGCCCGCCCCGGCCGAGGTCGCGCCCACGCCGGCTGCGACCCCGACGCTGTCTCTTATACACATCTCCGAGCCCACGAGACCAGCAAAAAAGGGGGGGGGGGGGGGGGGGGGGGGGGGGGGGGGGGGGGGGGGGGGGGGGGGG
>NZ_JAELUF010000930.1 GCF_016429195.1 Brevundimonas sp. ASV9 | reverse complement strand
GTGCTGGCTGTGCTGTCTTGTGTCATTGACGACAAGAGTGCACCCCCTGGCACGTCTGCGATTTGTTAGCGGAAGAAATAACTTTGTTTGGCACTGTGAGACGTACTTTGGTTGGCGCCAAATCCAAGGGCGATGCTGCCGCCCTGGCCGTAGTTGCTCGAATCGTCACCGATATCAAGGCCCAGGAGGTCATTTTCTACACCACCAGTTTGTGAGTTGGAAGGGCCGGCGCCGTTGCCATTAGACTCTGCCGCGTCTGCATCAAAGTCAATGAGCGATAGCTCTCCAGCATTGCCCACGGTTGCCGTTTGTGATGGTTTGGGTCCCTCGGCAGCCACCTTGCGAGCACCCTCCATGTCGCCCTTTTTCATCAGCTTATATC
>NZ_JAELUF010000929.1 GCF_016429195.1 Brevundimonas sp. ASV9 | reverse complement strand
CCTTAGCGATCTGTGTTTTCTGGCTCTTGTTTTGTGGTTACTAATACGGGGTGATGATGTACGACCAATAGTTGGAATAGGGACTTGACCTTTCAAAGAGGTGCTGCCATGGGAAACGAGTTCAAGAAGAAGGGCGTTAATGTGCTCCTCGGTCCTGTCGTGGGACCTGCTTGGCGAACTGCTCTTAGTGGTCGCAACTGGGAGGGCTTTGCTGCTGATCCGTACCTATCGGGATGTCTGGCTGCTGAAAGCGTCAAGGGAACACAGGGACAAGGAGTGATAACCAGCACAAAAGTGTGTTTTTTTGATGCCGCCTAATTTTCGTTGTGTCCTGGCTTCCGTTCTAACTTTTCCCTTCTTCAGCATTTTATCGCCAATGAAC
>NZ_JAELUF010000928.1 GCF_016429195.1 Brevundimonas sp. ASV9 | reverse complement strand
ACATCGGCCAAGCTAGAAGCGATGGGCAAGGAGCGGGAAGCACTGCGAACTGAAGTCGAGCAATTGCGCAAGCAGCTGGAAAGCATACAAGAAACACACAACACCGAAGTATCGCAACTAAAATCCGATCTCGAGGAAAGTAATACCGCCAAAGAGACGGCAGAGGAGCGATACCAAACACTGCTAGAACGAGTAGAAAAGATCAAGGAGACGCTGAGCGATAGACTGCGACGCGACAAGGCTGAACTTGAAGAGGCAAAAGAGCGTATCGAAGAGCTCGAGACGCAAAATGAGCAGCTGCAAAATTCAGCAACTACGTCTGGTGAAGATTCCGATAAGCTTAAGCAGGAACTACAAGATGCAAACCGCGAACTGTCGACTC
>NZ_JAELUF010000927.1 GCF_016429195.1 Brevundimonas sp. ASV9 | reverse complement strand
GGCCAGGATCGTTGGGAAGATGGTGGGTAAGTTCCTCGGCAGCCGAATTGCCCGTGATGGTCAAATCGCAGTACTGTTCGGTAAGAAAAGGGGGTTTCCCCGAGCGGAGTGATATATCTTTGTCCAGCACGTAACATAACCAGAAAAGCATTCTAATATGGTGACGCTGACGCTCAGTAAAGGGGTCTTCTGTGAGGTGATTCTTCAAATGGGCGAAGTGGCCACCGAGGTCGCATACCATGCGGCAGGCGCGAGCATGCAAGGAAGTGGCGTTTCGCCATCGTCCGGTAGATATTAGATAATTTTGCTGCGATCATAATGAGCCATTGTTTCCTGCTAAGCTAAAGCTTTTCCCGCATATTTTACTTACCAAGAGGAGGAC
>NZ_JAELUF010000926.1 GCF_016429195.1 Brevundimonas sp. ASV9 | reverse complement strand
CCCTTTTACGAGTCAGCCGATTTACATTGCTGGTGGTGCGTTTTTGATGGAGTCGAGTGCGAATGCTTCTCGAGGCCCATCCCCCGAGCCATCCCCCGAGGCGCGCAAAGGCAAGGAGAATGGGCAGAACCGACACTCGAGACATTCTCTTCTCGCGTCTGCTGCCAGTCAGAACTACCAGCGGTGCTACAACTCGCTCCAGCAAATAAACAATTACTGGGGTGGCATCAAGTACATTTTGACGGCCCTGGACCAAAAAGCCAAGGGGACTCGCGATGTTGAAACATATACCACTGAAGAATACGAAAGCACAAAGGCAGCCCTTCAGCCACGAGGCAGCATCAGTGGCCAGCTGGCGCGTCTAAACTCACCCAAAGCGGGC
>NZ_JAELUF010000925.1 GCF_016429195.1 Brevundimonas sp. ASV9 | reverse complement strand
CCCCCCCCCCCCCCCCCCCCCCCCCCCCCCCCCCCCCCCCCCCCCCCCCCCCCCCCCCCTTTTCAATCAGAAGACGGAATACGAGATACGATTGCTGGTCTCGTGGGCTCGGATATGTGTATAAGAGACAGGCATTGTACCCGAGCCCACAGATTGACTTCTCGGGAGACAGAGACAGAAACGCGGCGCTGGCTGATGGCCGCTCACCGAAGCGGAGGCGAACGACGGGCCAGGTTCAGTTTGTCCAACCTCTGTCTCTTATACACATCTGACGCTGCCGACGAATACATCACAGTGTAGATCGCGGGGGTCGGCGGGTCGGTGAAGAGGGGGGGGGGGGGGGGGGGGGGGGGGGGGGGGGGGGGGGGGGGGGGGGGGGGGG
>NZ_JAELUF010000924.1 GCF_016429195.1 Brevundimonas sp. ASV9 | reverse complement strand
CCATTTGTGTAGGATGCACCCGTCGGCGGGCCGCTGCCGTTGGAAAGGATGGTTGCGCTGGTCCCTCCGCCTCCATTGTCGTCGACGGAGCGCATTACTGAAGTTGTGGTAGAAGGAACCACAACAGCAGAAGCGTCCTCAGCGACATATAAAGACCCAACTTGCTCCAAGGCCATTATGGCCTGACGGTTCAGAGAAGGTTTATGCAGGTCTGTGACGTCGGTGTCCCCCATTTGCTGCAGGCTGCATGCAGGCCGGTGTTGTACTGCGCGCTAAACCACAATGAATGGTTCAAGAGGCACGTTAAAGCTGCAGGCTAATGCGAGACGTTCACGAATGTGTTGTTCTTTGTTGGTGATGTATGTTGGCTTCTACTTTACCC
>NZ_JAELUF010000923.1 GCF_016429195.1 Brevundimonas sp. ASV9 | reverse complement strand
GGACAAGGCTACCCGAGCGTTAGTGCCGACTTTTACATGACTACCGCCCCGAAGCCAGAGGGTCCTTGGACGGATGCCGTGCTGCTGTATAAGGCGGAGAAAGGCAACGCGCCGCTCGAAGGGTATACGTTGCAGGCGCATCCGCATATGCTGAGGCAGGAGGATAATGGTATTTATGTTACTTGGACGCAGAATTTTGACTCGCCTGAGCCGGGAATGTATATTACTCCGATTGCGTATATTGAGTGGCAGTAAGGATGGAGCGTGTGAGTATATAGATGATGCGTTTGTCACGTTGTGGTTGTTTGCTTGGAAAGAAAGCGTAGCTAAGTAAATCAAACCGCTTGCGGATATGCAAATTTTGTGTTATATGGCGCTATCA
>NZ_JAELUF010000922.1 GCF_016429195.1 Brevundimonas sp. ASV9 | reverse complement strand
ACCCCCCCCCACCCCCCACCTCTACACTGTGATGTATTCGTCGGCAGCGTCAGATGTGTATAAGAGACAGCTCAATACACTCTGACGCCTCATGGGCTGCCTCGCAAACCACCGCACGCACATCGCCGCCTCCTTCATTCCGCGGCGCATATTCGACAAAAGACCCCGACAAGATTGTTATACAGGCTGTGTACCTGTTTATGAATCAATACGCCAAGACACCTGCGAGCCAGCTCATATCTGGCGCAGGAACAGTAACTGATGGCCTGATACTGCGCATAACCACCGAAGGTCTGTTCATCGACGACGACGTCCGAGGCGTCCCACAGCGTGAGTGGGATGTAAAGGCCTGGACGCTCAAGATGCTGTCTCTTATACACAA
>NZ_JAELUF010000097.1 GCF_016429195.1 Brevundimonas sp. ASV9 | reverse complement strand
ATCCTATGCCGACCGGTATGCGACCAACCTCGCCGACGTGCTTCGCGATGCGCCCGGCGTCTATGCCCAAAAGAAGTGGGGCGGCGACATTCGCCTGTCGATTCGCGGATCGGGCATAGGCAATGCGGTTCACAATCGCGGCGTTCTGCTGGCTCAGGACGGCGTGCCGTTCAACGAGGCCGACGGGTTCGGTGACTTCCAGCTCATCGACCCGCTGATCGCCCGCTACACCGAGGTCTACAAGGGCGGGAATGCGCTGCGGTTCGGCGGAGCCCTGCTGGGCGGGGCGGTCAATCTGGTTACGCCGACGGGGCGCACGGCCTCGTCCAACCTGAACCTGCGCCTGGACGGCGGCTCCTATGGAACCGTGCGCGCCCATGCCGAGGTCGCGGGCGTTCGCGGCGATTGGGACGGTTTCGCCGCCGTAACGGGCCAGAGCGTCGATGGCTGGCGTCAACAGAGCGAAGGCAAGGCGCTGAACCTGTCGGGCAACATCGGGCGCAGCTTTGGTCAGGATCGCGAAGTTCGCCTGTTGGCCTCGTGGGGCGACATCCATCAGGAAATTCCGGGCAGCGTCAGTCTGTCCGACGCCCTGACAAATCCCGAGGCGGCCAATCCCGCCAATATCGCCCTCAACTATCAGCGCAATATGCGCTCGCTTCGCACCACTTTGCAGACCCGCTGGAGGCTGGACGACGCGACGGTGTTCGAGGGCGCCCTCTATGGAACCTGGAAGGATCTGGACCATCCCATCTTCCAGGTCATCGACCAGCAAAGCCGCAACTACGGCGCCTTCGGCCGGTTCGATTGGCAGGGCCGGATCGGCGGGATGCGCGCCGACGCCTTCTACGGCGCCTGGTATCGACAGGGTGATCTGGACGCCAAACAGTGGATCAATGTCGGCGGACAGCAGAACGGTTTACGCGCCCGCAGCTTCCAGAACGGCACGGGGCTGGATGTCTTCGGCGAGGGGCGGTTGTTCCTAACCGACCGTCTGGCGCTGGTCGCGGGAGGAACCTGGGGGCGCGCCGAGCGGGACTATCAGAGCTATCTCGTCCCGGGCGTCGTCGGTACGGTTGACCTGACCACCGACAAGACCTTCGACTGGTTCGCGCCTCGCGCCGGCCTGTTGTGGGAGAGCGAGGACGGCGCCCAGGTCTTCGCCAACGTCACCCGCTCGATCGAGCCGCCCAACTTCTCGGCCCTGTCGCCGACTGCCGGCGGCTATCAGCCCCTCGTTCCGCAAGAGGCCGTGACCTGGGAAGTCGGCACGCGGGGGCGGCGGGGACCGCTGACGTGGGACGTGACCGCCTATCGCGCCGATCTGAAGCACGAACTGCTGAACTTTGCTGTAAACGCCGCACTAGGCATACCGGCCGCGACCTTCAACGCGGGACCGACCATCCACCAGGGGATCGAGGCAGGGCTGGATTGGCGGATCGCGCCGGAATGGCGGCTGCGCCAGACCTACGCCTTCTCTGACTTCTATTTCGACGGGGACAAGGTCTACGGAGACGGCCATCTGCCAGTCGTGCCGCCGCACCTGTATCGCGCGGAGCTTCGCTACGACGATCCGGCCGGCTGGTTCATCGCGCCCAGCGTGGAATGGTCGATCAAGGATGCCTGGGTCGATTACGCCAACACTCTGAAGTCGCCGTCCTATGCGGTCGCGAACCTGAACATGGGCTGGACCGTCAATCGCCGACTGACGGTGTTCGCCGATGTCCGCAACCTGTTCGACGAAGCCTATGTGTCGAACTTCGGCGCGGTCACGGACGCCCGCGTGGCCAGCGTGTCCAAGGCCGTCTTCTTCCCTGGCGATGGCCGTTCGGTCTATGTCGGCGTCAGGATGAGCTACTGATGGCGCGCAATCTCGACAAGACGACGCCGGACGACCTGTCCGACGCCTATCGCGCGGTCTGGCGCTGGCACTTCTATGCCGGCGTCTTCGTCATGCCGGTGCTGATGCTGCTGGCCCTGACGGGGGGTCTCTATCTGTTCAAGGATGAGATCGACGGCTTTCTCTATCGCGACATGATCCGCGTGCCGGCGGTTCAGGCCCAAGCGGCGCCGGAAACGTGGGTGGCTTCGGCCGCCCAGGCCGCAGGCGGCGGGCGGGTCGCCAATCTGGTCATGCCTGCGCGTGACGATCAGGCGATCCGGCTGCGGGTCGATCGACCCGACGGGGTGCAGAAGACGGTCTTCGTCGATCCGCACACCGGCCGGGCCACCGGCGTCATTCCAGCCGGCGGGTTCATGGAGTTGGTCAAGAAGACGCACAGCCTGACCCTGCTGGGGCGGCCGTTCAACATCCTGGTCGAGATCGTCGCCGGCTGGACGATCATCCTGTTCGCCACGGGGCTCTATCTGTGGTGGCCGCGCGGGCGGGGCGTGGCGACCTTTGCACCACAGACGACCGACGGCCGCCGCCGTCCGTTCTGGCGCGACCTGCATGCGTTGACGGGTGTCTATGTCGGCGGAGTGGTGCTGTTTCTGGCCGTGACCGGCATGCCGTGGTCCGCGGTCTGGGGCGACAAGGTCATGGGGGCGGTCAAGGAGACGGGGCTCGGTCGGCCGCCCGCACCCGTCGCCGGCGCCTGGCAGAGGGCGCAGCACCACGATGCTCCGGTCGGGGCCGGCTGGACCATGGAGGGCATGGTGATGACCCACGACCACGCCGGCCATGGCGGCCTGGCGCAGGTTCTGCGAGTCGCGGATCAGGCCAGCCTGGCGCGTCCCTATACGGTGAACATCCCCAAGGCCGACGACACCGCCTATACGCTGACGACCCAGGCGACACGGGTTCAGGACAGCCGGTCGCTCTATGTCGATGCGGCTTCCGGGCGGCTGCTGGGCGACATCGGCTATAACCAGTTCGGCGCCGGCGCCAAGGCCATCGAGTTCGGCATCTATACGCACCAGGGCACGCAGTTCGGACAGGCGAACCGCCTCGTCATGCTGCTGGGCTGCATCGGCGTTTGGCTGCTGGCGATCAGCGGCCTGGTCATGTGGTGGAAGCGCCGCCCGCCTGACCTGTCGCGCCGCCGCCTGGGCGCGCCGCCCGCCCCGCCGGGACCGCGCGCGCGCGCCGCTGTCCTGGGCATCGTCCTGCCCCTCGCCATCCTCTATCCCCTGACGGGACTGAGCCTGATCGCGGCCGTATTGCTCGACCGAGCCTTGCGTCCGATGATCCGGCGCGGTCCCGCCGCCTCGTGAAAGACCCGACGCCATGAAGATCAAACTCGCCCTTGCCGCCGCCGCCCTGTCGCTGGCGGCCTGCAATCCGTCCGAGCCGGCCAAGGCGCCCGCCACTGAGACGCCGACAGCGACCGCCGCCGTGACCGCGACCGACGCCTGGTGCCGCCCGTCGCCGAACGGGGCCAAGGCCGGCGGCTGCTACGTCACCCTGACCGCCGCCACCGACGACAGGCTGACGGGCGGATCGACGCCGCGCGCCGCATCGCTTCAGGTCCACGAGATGAAGACCGAGAACGGGATGATGAAGATGGCCGAGCTGACGGCGGGCCTGCCCCTGCCCGCCGATCAGGCCGTGGCCCTGGCGCCGGGCGGCAACCACCTGATGCTGATCGGCCTGACGGCGCCTCTGGTGGCCGGAGAGACCGTACCCCTGACCTTCCAGTTCGCGTCGGCGCCGGCGATCACGGTTCAGGCGCAGGTTCGCCAACCGGCCATGGACGGCATGGATCACGGCGCCCACTGACCTCAGTTGAAGCGCGAGCCTGACAAACCGGTCGGAACCCGCTAAAGGCTCGCGCCTCACGAGGAATACCATGGCTCTTAAAGTCGCGATCGTCGGCCTGCCCAACGTCGGCAAGTCCACCCTGTTCAACGCCCTGACCAAGACGGCGGCGGCCCAAGCGGCCAACTATCCGTTCTGCACCATCGAGCCGAACACCGGCGACGTGGCGGTGCCCGAGGCGCGTCTGAACGCCTTGGCCGAGATCGCCGGATCGAAAGAGATCATCCCAGCCCGCATCACCTTCGTCGACGTCGCCGGCCTGGTGCGCGGCGCGTCCAAGGGCGAAGGCCTGGGCAATCAGTTCCTTGCCAACATCCGCGACTGCGACGCCGTGGCCTTCGTCGCGCGCTGCTTCGTCGATGACGACATCACTCACGTCGAGGACCGCATCGATCCGATCGCCGATCTGGAGATCATCGAGACCGAACTGATGCTGGCCGACATGGAAAGCCTGGAGCGCCGCCGGCCGCAGCTGGAGAAGCGCGCCAAGGGCGGCGACAAGGAATCCGTCCTGACGCTGAAGCTGGTCGATCTGGCCCTGGCCCAGCTGAACGCCGGCAAGCCCGCGCGCACCGCCGAGGTGTCCAAGGAGGACATCAAGGCCTGGCACATGCTGCAACTGCTGACGGCGCTCCCAGCTCTTTATGTCTCGAACGTCGAGGAGGGCTCGGCCGACAAAGGCAACGACCTGTCGGACAAGGTCGCGGCCCGGGCCGCCCAGGACAACGCCAACTCGGTCGTCATCTCGGCCCAGATCGAATCCGAGATCGCCGTGCTGGACGACGAGGAACAGAAGGAGTTCCTGGAGACCCTAGGTCTCGAAGAGCCCGGCCTGAACCGTCTGATCCGCGAGGCCTATAAGCTGCTGGGCCTGCAGACCTATTTCACGGTCGGCCCCAAGGAGGCCCGCGCCTGGACCATCAATGTTGGCGACACCGCGCCCCAGGCGGCCGGCGTGATCCATACCGACTTCGAGAAGGGCTTCATCCGCGCCGAAACCATCGCGTTCGAAGACTTCGTCGCCCTGCGCGGCGAAGCGAAAGCTCGCGAGGCGGGCAAGCTTCGCGCCGAAGGCAAGTCCTATGTCGTCAAGGACGGCGACGTGATGAACTTCCTGTTCAACTAGGCGGCGCGGCAGGCGGGGTTTCGGCCCCGTCCTTCTTCATCATCTTTTCCAGCGGATTGGCGGGATCGGGCGCGCGCGGCGAACCGGGGCAGCGCGCCAGTTTCACCGTCTTCATGTCCTGATCGACATAGGTCAGGTTCATCACGTCGCCGCTCGTGCTCATATGCACCCGCTCGGTCCGAGCCCGCCCCGCGCATCTCAGAACCGCGACATAGCCGGAACCCGTCTCATCGATGCTGGCGATGTCGCAGTTACGGCCAAAGCCGTCGAAGCGCAGCGGCGTCAGGGTGATCGGACTGCGTTCGCCCTGGGGTCGGGCGCACCATTGCGGGTTCGCCGCCCAGACACCCACAAAACTGCGCGGCCCGCGTCCGGCCAGCGAAGACGGTCCAGGCGGTTCAACCGGCTGCATGGCCTCGGGCGTCCGCAGGGGCGCCGCCGGTTCGTTCGGCGGATTGACCTCGTGATCGCCGCAGGCGGCCAAAAGGGCGATCGCACACGCCATCGGGATCAAGGCTGTTTTCATCCCGCCACAACGCCACGGCCAAGGTTCGGGTTCAATCCGACTAACCGCGCCAGCGGCTGAGATCGGATTCAGCTCAAGACCACGCGGCCGTCGATCATCCGGAAGGCCACGCCGGTGCGCTGGAACAGGCGGGCGATGACGGCGGACGGATCGGCCGCGCCTTGGTCCAGCAGCCGCTCGACATCGCCGCGCAGCGACGGATCGCGCGATGTCCGGGTCAGGGCCGTCAGCCATTCCTCGCGACTGAGCACGCCGTCCGGTTGACGCAACAGGGGTCTGAGGAAGTCGAACCAGTCGCCGCCGGTCCGCTGGCGTTGCGCGCCCTCCGCCGCCAGGGCGAAGACCGCCCCGCAGGCGTAGTAGGCGCGGTGTTCGCCCCGGGCGCCGGCCTGCGCGACCGGCTGGGGGGCCAGGTTGACGCAGTCGTCCACCTCGGACTGAAGCTCGGCCCGGTCGTCATAGTTTGCATCGAGGGCCTTCAGGGCGCGCACGGCCATCAGGTCGGCCCCGCCCTCGGTGATCCAGGCCTCGTCGGCGAAGGCGTAGCGTACCGTTTGCCCCAACCAGAAATGCGCCCCCTCGTGGCCGATGAACCAGCGCGAACGCTCCACGATTTCCGGCTGAGGCGAGGTCACGCCCCTGCCCTCGAACGACATGACGATCAGGCCGGGCAGGACGCTGCCGCCCATGCTGGTCATGCTTTCCGTCGGCCCGTTCCAGGCCACCATGACGATGGGCGTATCGCCGCCAGAGCCCGGCGCGCCGAGGCGGTCGCGGTAGTAGTGACCGACACGCGGCGCAAAGCCCCGGATCTCCTCGCCGATCCACGGCGGCAGATTGGGGTCCACGACGGTCGACAGGCCATCCCCCGGCGTCACCGTCGCCTCGCCCAGCAGGACATAGCTACGCTCGTCCGTCGTGGTCAGTTCGTCGCGGCGGCGCCCGTTGAACAGGACGGGTCCGTTCTCATCGCGCCACGTCACGCGCGAGGGACCGCCATCCAGCCGGATCCGGTTCAGGTCGTCCGGCACCTGTTCGGCCGCCTGTGCCGACGGCAGGGCGAAGACGTCCAGTTGCCGGGTCGGCAGCGCCACCGCGCCATTGGAGAACAGCAGGGTCGGATACTCGGCCTCAAGATCCACCGCCTGCGGTCGAACGCGGAAGCGGACTTCGCGCGGCACGGGACCGCCGTCGGTGCTGCGGATGATGTCGTAATGGCCGCGTCGCTCCATGACGACGCCGGCCGTCTCGACCGTCCATTGGCGCGGCCGCCAGGGCTGGCGCGAATCCTGTTCCAGCGCCGAATCCTGGAAGGCCCAGACCGGCACGTCGCGCCCGAAGCGATAGTCGATGTTGAGGTGATCGCCGTCGCGGGTCACCGTCACCTGGGGTCCGCCTTCCTCCTGAAGGGTCGCCGGCGCCGACATGGGCCCTGCGGCGCAGGCGCCGCTCATAAGGGCGAGGGCCAAAACGGCGGACGAGGCGAAGGCGTGGACGCGCAAGGGCGATCTCCTGAAGGGCGCTCGGCGCGAAGCCTAGCGGTCGTCAACGCGCCGCGTCAGCTTACGGTTTCGTCAGGCTGAGGCCCGTTCCAAGGCGCGCCCCGCCGCCGCCAGTTCGCCGGCCATCACGGCCTTTAGCCGCTCCGGCGCCAGGATCTGCACCTGCTCGCCCCAGGTGAACAGATGCCAGGCCAGCTCGCGCATGCCCGAGGCGCGGAACCGCACGATCACGCCGCCGTCCGACTGGTCCTCAAACGACTGGGTCGGGTGCCAGCGCCAGCCCCTGGCCTCGGCCGCGCCGTCGGGCGCGATGCGCAGCACGACGTCCTCGATCTCGTCCTGATAGATGCCGAAGGACTGGCTGGCGAAGACGCCGAGGTCGAAATCGGCGGGCGGGACGGCCATCCCCTCCTGCGGGGCGACGTGGCTCATCCGGTCCAGACGGAAGGTCTGGATGCGGCCCGTCTCGCGGTCGGCGGCGACCAGATAGTTGGCCCGGCCGAACATGACGCCGCAGGGCGCCACGCTGCGCCGACGCGGCTCGGCGCCCGGACGGGAATAGGTGAAGCCCAAGGGCTGCTGCGCCAGCACCGCCGCGCGGATAGCGGTCAGCATGGCCTCGTCGGCGGAGGGGCGCGGCCCGGCCTGGACCGCAATGGTCTCGGCCCGGACCAGGGCCTCCAGATCCGGCGCCATCCGATTCAGCGTGGTCGAACGCATCGCCGCCTTCAGCTTGCGCTCCAGCCCCTCCAGCGCCGTGGCGCGCGCCGGTTCGCCGGCAGCGCGCAGGGCGGTCGCCGCCTTGGACAGTTCCAGCATTTCGGTCGCCGTCGGGGCCTGTTCGAAGGCCGACAGACCGCCCCGGATGCGCCAGCGTTTGGACGGCGGGTCCGAGACCTCGTCCACCTGGGGAAACAGCATCAGCACGGCGTCGCGCATCCGTTCGGCGGTGCGGCGGCCGACGCGCATGTCGCGCGCGATCTCGTCCAGGCTCAACCCTTCGGCGCTGGCGGCCATGCGGCGCGCCAGATCGATCACCATCGCCGCCTTGTCGTGTCTCAATGCTCTCGCCGATCCCTACGTCCGTTTCTGACGCAACACTGCTTCATAACGACATCATCGACAAGAGGCCCCCGCTTCAGGAGATCATCAGATGGCGCGTTTCCAACCCACCCAGACCGTCAACGCCAGCCGTTACATCATCGTGCCGTGCGAGGCCGATGGGTCGTCCGACCTCGCCGTGATTTGGGACCGGCTGGAGGAGCAGGTGGTCGACGTCATCTCGGCGGCCGCCAGCAGCCGCTATTCGGACGAGGACATGCTGTGGGACGAAGGCCGCTCCAGCGACATTGCGCCCGAATGGCGGATGGCCGCCTGAGCTCAGGCCGCCTTCGGCTTGGTCCAGCGGTCAATCATGCGCTGGGCCGGCTGCTCGACCAGTCGGTGCGCCACCACGGCGACCGCGACGATAAAGCCGAACATGGCGACGGCGAACAGGTCGTTCAGCCAAACCGAGCCGAAGTCGATGCGACGAACCGGGACCAGGTCCAGCTTCCTGGCCACGATCATCATCACGGTCAGGATGAACATGTGGACCATGTAGATGGCGAACGACCACCGCCCCAGGGTGACCAGAGCCGGATGGTCCAGCACGCGTGACAGCGCCCCCTCCTCGCCGGCGAAGACCCAGATCAGCGCCACGAAGATCAAGGTGACGGCCACGGTGATCGGCCCCTGAGCATAGCCGATGAAGACACAGGCCGCGACGATGGCCGCGACCTCCAGCGCCGTTGCGGCGCCGCCCTTGAGCCGAGGTATGCGTGTCCACAGCCCCTGCAGCAGGCAGCCCAGGAAGAACCCATAGACCGCGCGCGGCACGGCGAAGTCATAGGTCGTGTTCATCCAGCGCCGGGCGTAGCTGAGCACCAGCGCGCCGCCGATGATCGCCAGCACCAGCCCGATCCAGCGGAACCGTTTGGGCGCGGTCAGCACCAGCCCTGCGAAGATTAGATAGCAGGCCCATTCGGCGCTGAGCGTCCACGACGGCCCGTTCCAGGTCAGATAGGGATGCACATGCCAGGCCTGGATCAGCGCCAGATTGGTGAAGATCGCCTCGATCGATCGATCCCGCGTAAACGGCGGCGCGCTGTCGAAATGCAAGATCAGCCGCGCCAGCTCCAGCCCGATGAAGGCCCCCAGCACCAGCAGATGCAGCGGCCAAATCCGCCCGAAACGCCGCACCATGAACCGTCCGGCGTCGCGTCCCGACTTCAATCGGTTCGCATAGGCGTGGGCGATGACAAAGCCCGACAGGACGAAGAAATAGTCGACGAACAAATAGGAATGCTGAATGAAACCCCAGTCGCGCCAATGACTTGCGACCGGCATGTGAAACATCACGACAAGGATGGCGCACACACCCCGCAGGGAATCCAAAGCCTCAAAACGGCGATGGGCGGCAGGAAGAGGTCCGGACAGCGTGTTCACGGACGCGTGATAGCGCCGGTCAAGGTTGCGCGATAGGGGTCTGAAGAGACTTCAGGGCAAGCCGGCCTTGACCGCGCGAACAGCACGGCCGCAAAGATCGCGCAGAACCGCCTGATCGACATCTTCTAGACGCGAAACATAGAGGCAGCCCACGCCGGCCTTCACCTTGCCCAAGCGGGCGATAAGCTCGGCTCGTTCAGAGAAATCCCCAGCGACATAAAGCACCAGATTGGCTTTTCGCGGCGAGAAGCTGATCAGCGGCCAGCCGCCCTTGGGGCCGCCGTCGTTGCCGAACCCGACGATGGACGATCCCCAGAGCACGGCTGGTTCACCGGTGATGTCCGACATCAGTGCGGCGACGGCGTGAACATCAGACCGTCGGCGTGGATCGTCGATCGCAGACAAGAAGGCGTCGACAGAGGCGTCTGTGGGGCCGGTCTTGGGCGTGCTGGCCATGGCTCAAAGCCCCTTCACGATCCCTTCGACCATCTTCTTGGCGTCGGCGAACAGCATCATGGTGTTGTCGCGGAAGAACAGCTCGTTTTCGACCCCGGCGTAGCCCGAACCCATGCCGCGCTTGATGAACAGCACCGTGCCGGCCTTTTCCACATCCAGGATCGGCATGCCGTAGATGGCGCTGGTCGGGTCGGTTTTAGCCGCAGGATTGGTCACGTCATTGGCGCCGATGACGAAGGCGACGTCGGCGGTGGCGAACTCGGCGTTGATGTCCTCCAGTTCGAACACCTCGTCATAGGGCACGTTGGCCTCGGCCAGCAGGACGTTCATATGGCCCGGCATCCGGCCCGCGACGGGGTGGATGGCGTATTTCACCTCCACGCCTTCCTCCTTCAACTTGTCGGCCATTTCACGCAGCGCATGCTGGGCC
>NZ_JAELUF010000921.1 GCF_016429195.1 Brevundimonas sp. ASV9 | reverse complement strand
GCTGGTCTCGTGGGCTCGGAGATGTGTATAAGAGACAGCACATCCTCATCTCCGCCATTCATCTTGTTTTTGTGCCTTCTAAGCGCATCCGTAGACGACGCCGCATTAGGCAATAACGGCATTTCAAGCACCTCGCTAACCACAAATTCATTGCCAGTGGCATTCGTGCCCTTGAGCGCAACAATCTGGCCCGGAAAGAAGCCCCAGCTTTTGATGGCGTCCATGCGCAGCGGTACGCGAAAGCCCATGCCCGTCCGGCGCGACGTCTCGAGCACCAACGAGGCGGCGTTGAGCTTTCCCTCTGTCGAGTCAGATGCGATGCGGCCGACGGTAACGACTGTCTCTTATACACATCTCCGAGCCCACGAGACCAGCAATCGTA
>NZ_JAELUF010000920.1 GCF_016429195.1 Brevundimonas sp. ASV9 | reverse complement strand
TTGTTGCTGTGAATATGCGCATCAATGTTAAATCGGCTATCCGGGACTTTGGGATTCTGCCCTGTGCCCTTGGACATCATTAGGTCCCAAAACTCCGAGGCTGATTTGACATCGCCAGGGAGTCGACAACCTGCCCTAGTGTATTAGTGCTCACTGCCGTGATGAATGTTGCGGCTCTGGTGTTACTCACCCATGCCAACTACGGCTATAGGTTCGAGTTGCTCACTCAATGGCTTCTCAGTGAACTCAGGTATCGTGTTTGCCACATAGTTGCTATCAGTGACGATTTGCTGTTTCTGACCAGTTTCTTTGCTCTCAGACTTTGTATCTGACCCGCTAGGGGTCAGGTAAGGTGTTTCCCCAAGCAGCGGCATGACGAGAC
>NZ_JAELUF010000919.1 GCF_016429195.1 Brevundimonas sp. ASV9 | reverse complement strand
CAGCAACACCGAGTGAAACAGCGATTTTGAGGTAATAGATGGCACCCTTTGTCCAGTTTCCATGACTAGGGTCGTTGAAGTTGGGAATGTTGATGAGCCAAACAAGAATACAAATGACGGTAATGACCTTGGCGAGCCTGTCACCAAAGTCATTGAGCTTCTGCTTAAGAGGAGTCGGTTCAGAGATCTGGGCGGTGATGCTTTCGTGGATATCGCCAATGGCGGTGCCGGAGCCAGTCAGGACAACAACAGCCGTGGCGCGGCCGGTGACAACAGTGGTTCCGGAGAAGAGCATATTGACCTGATCCTGCAAAACGGCGCGGTCATCGTTGATAACGGCCGAGGCGTCCTTGCCAACGCTTTCACTCTCTCCAGTCAGGAC
>NZ_JAELUF010000918.1 GCF_016429195.1 Brevundimonas sp. ASV9 | reverse complement strand
GGTAGATGGCTTAGCGTCACAGGCTCGTCCTGAAACTGCTCATGATCGTCGTCTTGATGTTCGGAGTGGCGAGTCTCGTACTGCCGACTCGCCGCAGCTGCCATACCTGGATCAGTCGGGATCGAGCAGCGACTACACCGACTTCAACCTGTTCTCGCCTGGCTCAACCTTTTCTGAGGATGACCGCATGCTTCAGGTCTCTTCTTCGTCTTCGACACTCTCCAGCGTGAATGAGCAACAAGACTCGGATCGTGTACCAGTGACTGACATGCTGGATCGCGGCAAGGCGTTTGATGTTGGCAACAAGCCAGATCACGACCACATAACTGACCAGCGCTACATAACGGACCAACACCAGCAATCACTCTATGATAGGCGTGAC
>NZ_JAELUF010000917.1 GCF_016429195.1 Brevundimonas sp. ASV9 | reverse complement strand
CAGTAAGACCCTTTCTGCGCTTGACCATGTCCATGAGTGAGCCGTTTGGGCACAGCTCGAGGACAAGATAGGTGCTATTGTTGAAGGAAAAGGCTCTCAGAAACTGGACGACATTTTTGTGGCGCATTTTCGAGTGTATTTGCAGTTCCGTTTGAAACTAAACAAAAGTTAATGTCCGCATATTCCCTGACATGCATGTCCTGTCACCTACTTTTTGCTCCATCTTGGGAGGCATATGGCTCTTGACAATCTTGAGCGCATAAACCTTGTTTGTAGGTTGATGCTGGCCGGCGTAGCAAATAGCAAACCCTCCCTTACCCAGCATCTTGCCAACCTGATAGATGGCGCCATCAGGGCGGTCATTGCTGGCAGGCTCCAAGAC
>NZ_JAELUF010000916.1 GCF_016429195.1 Brevundimonas sp. ASV9 | reverse complement strand
ACACGTGCCAGTGGCAACAGGCTCGATTAATACAGTAAGGGCAAGACAGATAATTCACAAGTATTTATTCTGCAACGCCTTTCAGCATTCTGTACGAACAACTAACGAGCCAATTGCTCTCAAGCAAGGTGGTGCAATTGGGGTTTGCCCCAGTTTTGCGATAACTAGACGTATACTACGTGGTCCCTTGCCACCAACTCATGGGAAATGCCCAGAGCCGTGATCTTTCGGGAACAATCCGAGGGCCATTTTGCCGGGCGCCATCCATTGCAATGAGTGCTTGGCGTCGAAAGTATGGGGTTGTCGGCAACGACAGGGACGGTGTTCTGACATGATGAGGGACAAAAGTTCTCAGCGACGGCGAATACGAAATGAAGCTGAC
>NZ_JAELUF010000915.1 GCF_016429195.1 Brevundimonas sp. ASV9 | reverse complement strand
GCCTTGGAGGGTGTTTTATACTCTTCTCGGGGTCCAGGATAAGACCAACACCCTGTAAGAAAACCAGCTCTTTAATATGAAAACATTTCGTGAATCCAAAGCAGCAATATGCATCTCTGGTCCGTTATGTCCGCGTCGAGTTTGCGTCGCGATATCAACCAATGCCGGCCGCGATACCCTCACGGACTTAAGCGCCGGAGCCGGGAGCCGGACAAGGCACAGACCCACCCACAACGTTGGACCTCTCCACCAAATCAACCGGCCCAGCTCCGGATTTGATGTCATTGCTGTAAGATGTGATGCCGTACCAGAGATGGTAAAAGGCTCACTCACCCTGCCGAATCGGAACTATACGCACTAACCCGTGGCATCGTAATGTCGC
>NZ_JAELUF010000914.1 GCF_016429195.1 Brevundimonas sp. ASV9 | reverse complement strand
GTGTCTGGCTAGGTCGGGAAGCAGGGATGCCCGTGTTGGCTTCCTCGTCAAACGTCTCGAGGCGCGGGCTTCGTGCATTAGAGGAGACGCCACCCAGTTGGTTGGAATCCGTCGGAGACAACGCGCACAGTCCCTCGCCGGCCTTGCGGCGACCACGTTGGCTCTCCTTATTGGCTAGCTCAGAGCGGATACTCTCAATCTCTCTTGAGCGGCGCGAGTCGTCTGGCACGTTGGTATTGTTGTCTCGGGAGCTAATGGTTCGATCATCGCTGGCTTCCCAGACGCTGGCAGCAGTGTCAATGGCCAAGGCGCGCGTGTTAAGCTCGGAAATAGCCTGCTGTTCTGCCTCGGCAGCTTCCTTGGCCGTCTGATCGGGGTTTGTG
>NZ_JAELUF010000913.1 GCF_016429195.1 Brevundimonas sp. ASV9 | reverse complement strand
CATGTTCTGTGGCATGTTTCTTGTAAAACGCATCCCAAAAGTCGCTCTCCGTGTTTTGCCATTCGCGTTTTTCTTTTCCGGATGGCGATTCATCCGTGGAGCTTTCGGGGCCCCCCATGGCGATGGAAGAGTCCTGTGGCAAACGGTGCTGTACTTGAAACACACCCAGCTATACTTTTTCCCAAGCACGTTTGTCAGCTGAAACACGAGTCCATCGAGAAGAAGCTTGTGCATCTAAGGGGAGCCAACACTCTGTACTAGAAAGCAAGATGTTGGCTGGCGAAGTTGGTTGGGGTGACTACCGTAGCCAAAAGTCTTGCTGAGAGTTGGTTTGCCCAAGGAGTAGCGTTTCGGGCGACACGTACCAAGGTACTGTTTTGAGT
>NZ_JAELUF010000912.1 GCF_016429195.1 Brevundimonas sp. ASV9 | reverse complement strand
TCATTCTCCATTTTACTAGACGAAACATCATCATCATCACATCAACCCATCCGTAACAGCACCATGGCTAGCGTCCCCCACCAACCTCGCATACTTGGCCAACGTCCCCCTCCTAACCCTCGGCATAGGCGGCACCCACACACTCTTGCGCGTCGTCAACTCCTCATCCGAAACATGCACATCGATCCTATTCTTCTCCGCATCAATCGTCATCCCATCGCCATCCTTAACCAGCGCAATCGGCCCGCCCACAGCCGCCTCAGGCACAACATGCCCAACAATAAACCCATGCGACGCACCGCTATATCTCCCATCCGTCACAAGCGCCACATTCGTCAATCCCGCGCCCATAATCGCCGCTGAAGCCTTGAGCTGCTCCGGCA
>NZ_JAELUF010000096.1 GCF_016429195.1 Brevundimonas sp. ASV9 | reverse complement strand
CATCGATCAGATCATTCGCGATGCCTATGGGCTGGTGCGTCTGGCCAATCCGCCCACGGCGCAGGATCTGATCAACGGCGTCGATGTGCGCGGCTGGCTGACCTCCATGGCGTTCCAGGTGCAGGGCATCGCCTCGGGCGCCTTCTTCGTCCTGATCTATCTGGGCTTTCTGCTGGCCTCCCAGGTCGGGTTCCGGCGCAAGATCGTCGCCATGTTCCCGTCGGAGGCCCAGCGCGACGAGGCGGTCGCGGTGTTCCAGCGCGTGCGCGGCGGGGTCGAGGGCTATATCTGGGTGCAGTCGGTGACCGGCGCGATGATCTGCGTCGTCGCTTGGATCCTGATGCGGGCCGTGGGGCTTCAGAACGCCGAGTTCTGGACCTTCGTCATCTTCATCGTCGGCTTCATCCCCGTGCTGGGCGGGGCCGTCGCGGGCCTTGCACCGCCGCTGTTCGCCTTGGTCCAGTTCGAAAGCTATTGGCCCGCCGCCATCCTGCTGGTCGGCTTGCAGGTCATCCTGTTCGTCGTCGGCAACTTCATCCAGCCGCGCATGCAGGGAGACAACCAGAACATCGACCCGGTCGTGGTGCTGCTGGCCCTGGCCTTCTGGGGCAAGCTGTGGGGCGTGGTCGGCATGTTCCTGTCGACGCCGCTGGCGGTCATGGCCATGGCGATCCTGGCCGAATTCAAGGGCTCGCGCTGGATGGCGATCCTGCTGTCGGGCGACGGCGAGCCCTATGCCAACGAGGGCAAGACGACCGACAAGCCGAAATCGACCCGCCGCAAGCCCAATCCGAAGCCCGCAGCGGAGGCCTGATCAGGGCTGCCAGCCGCTGATCTGATCCGCCTCGCCATCGCCGGCCAGGGCGCCGCGCGTCTTCTTCACCTCGGCCCAGGCGGCGCGCAGCAGGGCGGGCACGCCCTCGCCCGACACGCCGGACACCAGCATCGGACGGCGACCGGCGACGGCCTCCAATTCAGCGGCCTTCTCCTCGCGCGCCTCGGGCGTCAGGGCGTCGATCTTGTTCAACGCCAGAATCTCGGCCTTGTCCGCCAGACCCTCGCCATAGGCTTCAAGCTCCCCCCGAATGATGCGGTAGGCCTCGACCACGTCGTCCTGAGTGCCGTCGATCAGGTGAATCAGGCTGGCCGAGCGTTCGACGTGGCCCAGGAACCGCGTGCCCAGTCCCGCGCCCTCGCTGGCGCCCTCGATCAGGCCGGGAATGTCGGCGATGACGAACCGCTCGGACGGCGAAAGGTCCACCATCCCCAGGTTCGGCGCCAGGGTGGTGAACGGATAGTCGGCGATCTTGGGCTTGGCGGCGCTGGCGGCGGACAGAAAGGTCGACTTTCCGGCATTGGGCAAACCCGCCAGACCGATGTCGGCGATCAGCTTCAGCCGCAGCCAGATCCAGCGTTCCTGACCGTCCTGGCCGGGGTTGGCGTAGGTCGGCGCCTGGTTGGTCGGCCCCTTGAAGCGTACGTTTCCCCAGCCGCCGTTGCCGCCCTTCAGCAGCAGTTCCACCTTGCCCGGCGTGTCCATGTCCAGCAGGACGGTTTCCTTATCCTCGTCCAGCACCTGGGTGCCGACGGGCACCTTCAGATGCACGTCCTCGCCCTTGCCGCCGTGCATCTGGCGCCCCTGGCCGTGGTGGCCGGTCTGGGCCTTGAAATGCTGCTGATAGCGATAGTCGATCAGGGTGTTCAGACCCTCGACCGCCTCGATCCAGACATCCCCGCCCTTGCCGCCGTCGCCGCCGTCCGGGCCGCCGTTCGGGATGAATTTCTCGCGTCGAAACGACACGGAGCCCGCGCCGCCGTTGCCGGAGCGGATATAGATCTTGGCCTGGTCGAGGAACTTCATCGCGGGCTTATGCCGCAGAAGCGCGGCGAATTACAGGCCCGGCGGCCCGGCGCTATTTCAGCGCCAGCGTCACCGTCTTGACGTCCACATATTCGTCGATGCCGTGGATCGAGCCTTCGCGGCCATAGCCTGACTGCTTGACCCCGCCAAACGGCGCGACGGCGGTGGAGATCAGTCCGGTGTTGACCCCGCACATGCCGGCTTCGATCCGCCGGCTGAACCGCATGGCGCGGTCCAGGTCGCGGGTGAACAGATAGGAGGCCAGGCCGTAGTCGCTGGCGTTGGCCTTCTCCAGCGCCTCGTCCTCGGTGTCGAAGGCGAAGACGGGGATCATGGGGCCGAAAGTCTCTTCCTCGCGGAACAGGGCGTCGTCGCCGCCCAGGGTCACGGTCGGCTGGAAGAAGCGACCGCCCAGATCGTGACGCGACCCGCCGGTCAACACCCGGCCGCCGTCGGCCTTGATCGCCGCGACGTGCTTTTCGACCTTGTCGATGGCCTTGTCCTCGATCAGCGGCCCGACCTTTACGCCGTCGTCAAAGGCGGGGCCGACCACGATCTTGGCCACCTCGGCGGCCAGTTTCTCGGCATAGGTCTCCGCGACCGACCGCTCGACATAGACGCGGTTCGGACAGACGCAGGTCTGGCCCGAGTTCCTGAACTTGCCCTTGATGGTCTCCGCCACAGCCAGATCCAGGTCGGCGTCGGCGAAGACGATCAGCGGCGCCGCGCCGCCTAGTTCCATCGACACCCGCTTCAGCGTTCCGGCGCATTGCTCGGCCAGCTTGCGACCTACCCCGGTCGAACCGGTGAAGGACAGTTTGCGAATGTCCGGGCTGTCGGTCAGCACCTTGCCGATGGTGGCGGCGTCGCCGGTAATGATCGACAGGGCGCCTTTCGGCAGGCCGGCTTCATAGGCCAGTTCGGCCAGGGCGATGGCGGTGAAGGGCGTCTGGCTGGCCGGCTTGACCACGGCGGTGCAGCCTGCCGCGAACGCCGGCCCCAGCTTTCGCGTCAGCATGGCGGCGGGGAAGTTCCAGGGCGTGATCAGGGCGCATGGCCCGACCGCCTCGCGATAGGTCAGGATCAGATGTCCCAGCGGACTGTCCTGAGTCTCGCCGATCAACCGTTCGGCCTGGCCGGCGAACCATTTCAGGAAGCCGTTGGCGTAGGTGACCTCGCCCTTGGCCTCTTCGAACGGCTTGCCGTTTTCCAGCGCCATGAGGGCGCCCAGGCCTTCCAGGTTTTCGTCGATCAGCGCCGCCCATTTGCGCAGGAAGGCCGCACGCGCGTGCGGATCGGATCGCGACCAGATCTTGAACGTCTCGCTCGCCGCCGCGATGGCCTGTTCGGTCTCGTCGGCGCCCAGATCGGGGACGTGGCCGATCACATCGCCGGTCGCCGGATCATCGACGGCGATGCCGCCGCCGTTGGCCGGAATGGCCTTGCCGGCGATCAGGGCGTGCTGGCGCAAGAGTTTGAGACCGGCGTCGCGGGCGGTGTGGTTCACGGGATGGCTCCTATCGCGGTCCTGAAACGAACAAGGCCCCGACGGTGCGGGGCCTTGCCGGTCGAATGCTGCAGCCTGGGCTGCGGCCGTCGATTAGTTCTTGGCGTCTTGAGCGGCGCCGGTCACGGCCTGGCCGGCGGCCTGGGTGTCGCGGCCCACGCCTTCAACGGTGTTGCAGGCGGCGGTGGTCAGGGCGGCGGCGGCGGCGACCAGAACGAAAATCTTGCGCATAGGGGAAGCTCCAGGGTTGGCCGGGGTGAAACTCCGCCGGTCTCGCCTCATCAACGCGACGCCAGCGCTGCGGTTCCGGGCGTCTTGTCCGCCGGATCAACGGGCGCGAGGGCTTCGGGGGTGGCGAAGATCATGCGGGCGATGGTGCCGCCGCCGGGCGGGGTGGCGAACTCGGTCTCCCCGCGCAACTGTTTGGCGAAGGCGCTCATCAGGGTGCGGCCCACCCCGACCTCGGCGCTGGCCTGGGCGCCGGGCCCGTTGTCCTCGACTTCCAGAACCGATTTCTCGCCTTGGACGCGGAAGCGCACCTTCAGCTCCCCGCCGCTGCCGGCGAAGGCGTGCTTCTGGGCGTTTGTCACCGCCTCGACCAGCCACAGCGCCAGGGGCGCCAGCTTGTCGGGATCGACGTGCAGGGAATCGGCATCCACCGAGCTGATAACCACTGGTCCGCGCCCGGCCTCGCTGGCGACCAGTTGCCCCACCAGTTCGTTCAGGAACTCGCGCGCGTCGGCGTGGCGAATGTCGTTGCTCTGATACAGGGTGCGGTAGATCAAGGCCAAGGCCGAGATGCGCTGGCGCGTGTCGCCGAGCGCCGCCTTGGCCGGCGCATCGGTCAATGCGCGCTGCTGCATCGACAGCAGGGACGAGATGATCTGAAGGTTGTTCTTCACCCGGTGATGGATTTCGCGCATCAGCGCGTCTTTTTCCGTCAGGGCGTCGGTCAGTTCGCGGTCACGCACGGTGATGGCTTCAGCCATCTCATCCAGAGTGCGCGCCATGGTGCGGATTTCGGACGGGGCGTTCATCGCCTGCAGCGGACGCACCGAGAACCGGCCCTTGGCGTAGATGGCCGCGACCCGCTCCAGATAATCCAGCCAGCGGATGAAGATGCGTTCGGACAGCAGCATCACCGCCGCGAAGGCCGTCAACCAGGCGCCCAGCGGCAGCAACAAGGTGCCGATCGGATTGAGCCGCGCCCATGACAGCCACCCGGGCGCCGGGGCCGACAACAGGGCGTAGAGATCGCCGCCGGCCAGGGCCGCGCCCGCATAGTCGCGACGCTGATTCTGCGCATCCTTTGCTTCGAACACGGCGGACCCCTGATCGCGCGCTCGGCCGACCCAGCCCGCGATATCGTCGCCGGCAGACAGTTTGAACACGTCGGGATCGCTGGCCGTCAGAATGCGGCCGGCGCCGTCGGTCAATGCCGCTTCCGCGCCCGAGGGCAGGGCGGGGTCGGCCACATCGGGTTGCAGGGCGGAGAAGGGGATTACGGCCACCATGGCGCCGTCGAACCGGCCCATCGGCCGCTCGGCGCGGGTGGCCACGATCAGCGCGCCTTCATAGCCTGCGCCATCGGGGGCGCGCATGACGACCAGTTCTTCGCCATTGCGTAACCGCTGGAACCAGGTCGCCTGGGCGGCGGGCGCCACGCCGGATCTCACGCCGTCCGCCCGGCCCGAGGCGCAGACCGCCTCCCCCGTCGGGCTGATGCGATACAGACCCTCATAACCTTCGAGACGTCCGACCAGCGCCGTCAGGCGCGGTGCGCAATAGGGGCCGACCGCATCGGGGCTGAGCGCGCGCAACAGCACTTGGGCGCTATCCAGTTTGGCCTTGGCGCTGGAGGCACTGCGTTCGGCCGCCAGTTGAAGGTCCACCTGCCGGTCGTCGGCCTGTCTTTGGAAGTCCGCCTGGGTCTGGATCAGGCTGAGCACGAAGATCGGCAGCAGGGCCATGGCCATGGCCGCGCCCAGTCGAAACCGGATGCCCTGAAAGCGATCCGAGCTCCAAGTGCGACCCAGCCGCGGCCTTGGGGCGTCCCTGGTCGTCTCGTTCACCGCCGCTCAGCTCCGGGCGCCGGCCAGCCTGTCGGCCTCGCCGAGAATTGAGCGCATGGCGTCACCCGCCGCCTTGCCGTCGCGTCCGTAGCCGCCCCGTTCCAAGGTGGCTTGCAGCGCACGCCGCGCGCGGCTGACGCGGCTCTTCACCGTGCCGACGGCGCAGCCGCAGATTTCGGCCGCTTCTTCATAGGCGAAGCCGCCAGCGCCAACCAGGATCAAGGCCTCGCGCTGTTCTTCGGGCAGGGTCTTCAAAGCTTGACGCAGCTCGTCCAGAGCAACGGGCGCCTCGGGATCGTCCACGGCGACCAGGGTCCGCTCGGCGGCTTCCTGATCCAGCTGCGACTGACGCCACGAGCGGCGTTTTTCGGAATAGAACTGGTTGCGCAGGATCATGAAGGTCCAGGCCTTCATGTTCGTGCCCATCTGATAGCTGGCGCGCGCGTCCCAGGCCTTCATCATGGCGTCCTGCGCCAGATCGTCGGCCGCGGTCGGATCGCCGGTCAAGGTCCGGGCGAAGGCGCGCAGATGCGGGATCAGCAAGACCAGTTCGCGCTTGAAGCCCTCGTCGTCGGCCGACGCGGGTTTGGGGGCGGCCCCAAGACGTGAGGTGCTCATGCGGCGCTGTCCGAAGACTTGGCGTCGGCGCGTTTCAGGATATCGAGAAACTCATCGGGCACGGGTTCGTTGACGACCTCGTCGAACATGTGCCGCAGCTTAACGCCAATGGCCTGCTGGCGAAGGCGAGCTTCTTCAAGCCCTGCCTCCCCCTTCTGGTCGCCTTTGGGACGAGAGGAGTCCGGAGAATCGATCATAGACAGAGCCAAGCCCACCCAACTGTCATCGCGAAGAGATGTCGGTCTCAAACGTCATCAGACCGGCGGGGTTCCTGCATGAACGGCTTTTAATGCTAAAGCTTGTTCGCAGCGGCGGAACCGTGATGCGAATGTGACGTTTAAGCTGGCTATAACGCCCTGCCTTGCCGGTCGGGCTGTGATTTGTCGGGGACTATCTGAATGAGCCTTCTGGCCAGACTCGCGCCGCATCTTCCTTATGTGCGCCGTTACGCACGCGCCCTGACCGGCGATCAATCCACGGGCGATAACTATGTCCGTGTCGCTCTGGAGGCCCTGGCGGCCGGCGAGCAGCAGCTGTCGGCCGATATGACGCCGCGGGTCGCCCTTTATCATGTCTTCCACGCCATCTGGTCCTCGACCGGCGCGCAGCTGGAAACCGGCACGCTGGAAACCACGGGCAGCGACGCATCGCAGCGTCTGCTGCGCATCGCGCCGCGCTCGCGTCAGGCCTTCCTACTGACGGCCCTTGAAGGCTTCACCCCTTCGGAAGCCGCGCAAATCCTGTCCGCGGATCCGCGCGACGTGGAGCGTCTGATCGCCGACGCCCAGGCCGACATCGACGCCGAGCTGGCCACCGACGTTCTGGTCATCGAGGACGAGGCCATTATTTCGGCCGACATCCAGAGCCTGGTCACCGAACTGGGTCACCGCGTCACCGGCACCGCCACGACGCACGATGAGGCGATCGACGCCGTCGCCCGCCACAAGCCCGGTCTGGTTTTGGCCGACATCCAGCTGGCCGACGGTTCGTCGGGCATCGACGCGGTCAAGGATATCCTGAAGACCATGGATGTGCCGGTGATCTTCATCACCGCCTTCCCGGAGCGCTTGCTGACCGGCGAGCGCCCCGAGCCGACCTTCCTGATCACCAAGCCCTTCCAGCCGGAAACGGTGAAGGCGGCGATCAGCCAGGCGCTGTTCTTCCATCCGTCCCGCCAGAAGGAAGCCGCTTAAAACGCGGTCTTTCGCCGACGACAAGATTGGCCTCGGTCCTTCGGGATCGAGGCCTTTCCTTTGTTTTGCGCCGCTATTGATGGGCAAAAGTACGAAGGCGCAAAAAAGCGATCGAGGTCGGGAACCGGCTTCAGGCGCCGCCGTTATCGGTTCGTGGAGGCGGCGACGCCCCCCGACTTGATCTGCGAAAGCTGATCATGCCGCCTCCGCGCCTCATTCTCGATGATGCCACTTCAAAGCGATCCGAAAGGGTCGCTTTTTTCTTAGCGCACACCTCGACCGAAGCCGCCGTCGCGGCCAAGATGGTGGTCAAAGAAAACGCACGGAGAGACGCCAATGGCTTCGACAAGCGGCAAGACGAACCGTCAATGGGTGCTGCGCCAGCGCCCCAAGGGCCTGATCCAGCCCGGCGATCTGGAACTGGTCGAGACGGCCATCCCTGATCTGAAGGAGAACGAGGTGCTGGTTCGCACCGTCTATCTGTCGTTGGACCCGACCAATCGCACCTGGATGAACGATTCCGAGGGTTATCTGCCGCCGGTCGGCCTGGGCGAGGTCATGCGCGGCCTGACCCTGGGCGTGGTCGAAGCCTCGCGATCCAGCCGCTTCAAGGCCGGCGATGTCGTCATGCCGACGTCGGGCGGCTGGGCCGACTATGCGGTCGTGCCGGAAGGCGGTCTTCGCCCTGTCCACCGCGCGCCCGGCCTGCCGTTGACCGCCAATATGTCCGTGCTCGGCATGACCGGTCTGACCGCCTATTTCGGCGTCACCGATGTGTTGAAAGCCAAGGAAGGCGAGACCATCGTCATCTCGGCCGCCGCCGGCGCGGTCGGCTCTATCGCGGGGCAGATCGCCAAACAGCGCGGGTGTCGCGTCATCGGCATCGCGGGCGGCCCGCAGAAGTGCGCCTGGCTGACCGACGAACTCGGCTTCGACGCGGCCATTGATTACAAGAACGAGGATGTCGGCGAGGCGCTGGACCGTCTGGCCCCCGACGGCGTCGATCTGAACTTCGAGAACGTCGGCGGCGACATCATGATCGCGGTTTTCAACCGTCTGAAGGTCCACGGCCGGATGGCGGTCTGCGGCCTGGTGTCCTCCTACAATGCGACCAAGGCGCCGCCGTCGCCGAACTTCGCGCGCATCATCACTCATCGTCTGCACGTCCAGGGCTTCCTAGTCCTGGACTACGCCCCGCGCGCTCGCGAGATGGTGGCGGAGATGGGCCCGTGGCTGGCGGACGGCCGGGTGAAATGGAAGGTTCACGTCGATGACGGGCTGGAAGGCGCGGTGGGATCGTTGAATCGCTTGTTCACCGGCGATCACGACGGCAAGCTGCTGGTTCGCGTTTCCGAAGAACCCGCCTGAACCCAAGGTCTGCGCATGAGCGATCCGCTGCACGTCCATTTCGAAGACCTGGAGGTGGGGCAGGTCGTGCCGCTGGGCGCCTGTGCGGTCGATCAGGGGGCGCTGGACGTCTTCATCGAGCGGTTCTCGCCGGGCTGGGATGTGGCCTACGGCGCGCCGGACGCCATGGTCTATGTGCTGTGGAGCCGTCTCGCGGCCGACAAGTCCGGCGGCTGGGCCCAGACCAAGGTCCTGGCCGTCGATGGGCTGCGTTACATGCGCAATCCTCCGGCGGGCGAACTGCTGCGGGGTCGCATGACGGTGATGGGCAAGGACCCGGTCGGCGACGACAAAGGCATCGTCATCGCCTCGCACGACCTGCTGGACGAGGCCGGACGTTTGGTCTTTTCCTGCCTGACGCGGGCGCTGTTTTCACGCCGCTGAAACGAAAAACGCCCCGCCGGCGAACCGACGGGGCGTTGATCGATCTTCGATGGACCGGGTCTTAGTTGACCGAGGTCGGGGCCTGGGCCTGACGCATCACGGCCATAGCGATCAGGCGATCCCAACCGACCAGCGACACCAGGTGGGCGTAGATCTGGCCCAGGGCGCCGTTGTCGCGCAGCTCGACCAGCTTCTCGGCGGGCAGGGCGCGCAGCTTGTCTTCCGACACCGCATAGTATTCGGCCAGCTTCTGCGGCTGACCCGGCGTGCCGTCGGGATTGCGCGGCGTGAAGTGGGCTTCGCGGATGTCCAGCAGGTCCAGATCCTTGACCAGGGCGACGAAGCCCTCGGTGCGCTGGCGTTCCTGTTCGAAGTTGTTGCAGAACTCCATCGCCATGTTCGTGTAGTCGCTGGGCTGGCCGTCGACGAACAGCGGGTTCTGGCCGCCTTCGGCGACGATCGACGCGCCGCGGTCGATGCACAGGATCAGGCGCTGGTTCTGCTTGTCGTCGGCGAAGACGAACGGATAGCGGCGCACATAGGCTGGCACATAGGCGTCGGCGCGGAACTCGCCGTCGGGCGCGACGAACAGGTTCTCGTTGGAGCTTAGGCCCATCACGGCGACCGGCTGGCGGTTATCGCCGGTGAAGATGATCGGATAGGACAGGGCGGCGGCCGAGAATTCGGTGACCGTCAGCGGCACGATATTGGTCTGGGCCACGAAGGCGTAGGGCTTGTCGCTCGGGTTCACGCCCAGGCCGCCGTGGACGCTCTGATCCAGAGGCTCAGGGTTGGTGTAGAAGAGGACGTTGCCTTCAAGCGGCGAATTGTTCGTGTCGGTCATGAAGCGAGGACGCTCTGGTTAAAGATCGGAGGCGCGCCTTCTAGCCCAACGCCACGCAACCGGCAAACCCGCGATGCGTCGGTTGCAGTGGGGGTCGCCAGCCATTAGCTGTGGCGTATGGGTTCCGCCTGCGATCACGACCATGACCACTCCGGCCTGAACGGCGGGGCGCTGGACCGCGCCCTAGCGGCGGCCGAGGCGCGCGCGGTCCAGCAGGGCGAGCGGATGACCGCCCAGCGCCGGCGCGTCCTGGCCCTGCTGCTGGAAAGCGGCGAGCCGGTGAAGGCCTACGATCTGATCGCACGCTTCGGCGAAGACGGCCAGGCCGCCAAGCCGCCGACCGTCTATCGGGCGCTGGAGTTTCTGGAACGGCTGGGCATGGTCCACCGCATCGCCTCGATCAGCGCCTATGTCGCCTGCACCGACGACGGCGAGGCCGCCCACGCGGCCGCCTTCTTGATCTGCGACTGCTGCGGCGCGACGCGCGAGGTCAGCGGCCCGGACCAGAGCGCCATGAACGCCGCCGCCTCAGCCGCCGGCTACGCCATCGCCCGCACGACGATCGAGGCGCACGGTCGCTGCGCCGCCTGTCGCGACGTCGCATGACCATGGATGCGGCGTTGATGTCCCCACCGCGTCGCCTGTCCGTGCCGATCGACAATCGCTGGGGCGCCGGCGAGATGGCCGTGCTGGATTTCGGCGATCCGAACCGGCCGGTCGATCTGATCTTTTCTCACGCCAACGGCTTCAACGCCGCCACCTATCGCAGCCTGTTGTCGCCGCTGTCGTCGTCCTTGCGGATCTGGGCGCCGGATCTGCGCGGCCATGGCCGGTCTGCGCTGCCGACCTTCGCGCGACCCAAGACCAGCTGGCTGGACCACCGCGACGACCTGCTGGCGCTGCTGGAGGCCATCGACGGCCCGCCCGTGGTCATGGCCGGCCATTCGATGGGCGGCACGGCCTCGCTTCTGGCGGCTGCCGTTCGGCCGGATCGGGTGTCCAGCCTGGTGCTTTTCGATCCGGTGATCTGGAAACGATCCGCTGTCTTCGCCTTCAACCTGCCCTTCGCCCACAAACTGATGAAGGCCATCCCCATCGCCAAGGCCACCCTGCGCCGTCGCAGCCAGTTCGACAGCCGCGAACAGGCCATGGCCGCCTATCGCGGGCGCGGCGCCTTCAAGGGTTGGCCCGACATGGTCCTGGCCGACTATCTTTCCGAAGGCCTGAACGAGGGCGACGGCGGGTTCAGCCTGACCGCCGCGCCGGCCTGGGAGGCGGCCAACTACGCGGCCCAGGCGCACGATCCGTGGCGGGCCATGAAA
>NZ_JAELUF010000911.1 GCF_016429195.1 Brevundimonas sp. ASV9 | reverse complement strand
GGCTACTAGAGCTTCATCGCTAAACTGGCCACGAATTTTCCGCACAGATTCCCCCGGATCCGAGTCCTGTCTCTGCGTCACGTCGCATCGCATCGCGTCTCCCACTATGCCCGCCCATAATTATATGCGTCGGTTAAACGAGACACCCGCCAATATCCATATCAATAATCTCGACAGAAGGGCAGAGGATTTGCAAGGGCTGTTAACGAACGAGGGGCCTACACGCTGCCTTGCTCACGACGCCAAATCACCAAGGTCTATTTTACGCCACGAGTCCACATGAGCTGCACGCCATGTCGCCCATCACGCCTCTCCCATTCATGACCTCCGGGGTGTCGCATTCGTACCAGATCTGGCCCGCACACTCTCACTATCTTTGTCCA
>NZ_JAELUF010000910.1 GCF_016429195.1 Brevundimonas sp. ASV9 | reverse complement strand
GGCTGCAGGACATTCTCCGGCCTCCACTAGAGTGGTTTACAATTCTCTGTGGACAACTTTCCAGAACTGTTCCCGTAGCTGCCGAAGCCGCTGAGATGCACATCTGCAGTGGTAACATGGCGCGCAATCCAAAGACGTTGCTGGCTAGGACACATAGCAAGATCCCGTACCCCAGCCAATTGTGCAACTTGCCTCCACAGATCATCTTGTCGGTGGGAGGAAGATTGTCCCTGTAATCACACGACTGAGACGCCCTCGACCGACGTGGATGTGGCGGTGCCTTGTGGTTTGTGGCTGGTGCTTCCATGATAGACTAGTTGTTAGTACGGCAGTAGTTGCGCTTGCAAACAAAGCTGAGATTAAGTAAATGAACGATGTATTAC
>NZ_JAELUF010000909.1 GCF_016429195.1 Brevundimonas sp. ASV9 | reverse complement strand
AGCCAACACTCAGTGTCAAATGAATCAGAAATTAGCATACCTCAAGAACTCCAGCTGGCCTGGAAAGACCAACTGTCTGCCGATAGTCCGGCTGCCAACGAGTCGAGCAAGGCTAGCGATGGCGTAGAACTTGCCGAAGGGTTTGTTCAGACCGTTCCTGCTCATGAAACCTCGTCTACGCAGCAACCAAACCCGCAGAACGCACCTCGTGAACCGATTACGAGTAATCCACAACGAAATGAGCCCCGACCGGGTACTCAGCAGCCACTTCAACGACAACACCTTGGCTCATCACAATCCGCTCGCCCCACTGGACAAGAAGACGAGGAGGGGACGCCTCTTTGGATTGATAGAGCTATTGTTGTCTTGGTCGTACTATTAGC
>NZ_JAELUF010000908.1 GCF_016429195.1 Brevundimonas sp. ASV9 | reverse complement strand
AGGGCTGCAGATAATACTTTCTAGGGAAAGGGGAAAAGAAAAGGGACAAATTGAAGCTTTTGTTGAGCTTGATAACGGAGCTCTGCTGAGCTTCCGATTTGCTGTGGAGCCTTGGTCTGTGTCTGTGTCTGTGTGACAAACACGGCAAGTGCAGAGTCAACAAGGGGTCGTGCCTTCTGTAGAAGCTGCAAGGCGTGTTCAAACGTAGCAAAACACCACGTCGATGGTGTAGATGATTTAACCACTGATACAGCTCCTTTTACCTTTGTTTAGTCTTAAGTTGAAAATTTACAGAAAAGAACAAATTCTTCCAGGCACCAGCACGTTGGACAGAGGAAAGGAAAGGACCCTTGAGCTCCAGTGGGTCCGGCACTGCAGGGGAG
>NZ_JAELUF010000907.1 GCF_016429195.1 Brevundimonas sp. ASV9 | reverse complement strand
CGACTACATAATACGAACGGGTAGCGCCGTGCCTACGGCACTGCACGGTACGTGATCAGATCTCAACGACCCATTTGCGGCCCGTAAATCCGGCCACGTACCGCATGCAATTCACTCCGCAATCTTTTCGTAGTGCTCTGTACGGAGTACGAATACGTCTCTAGCAGGGACATGAATTGTTATGGCAGATGCGAATTTTCTTAGCACAGGTGAGTAACACACCACGAAACGTTTAGAATTTGCTTGTCGTATATTCGTAGAATGATGGGCTTGGTAATGTGGTCCGTCGTAGGCAACTGCTGTACGGAGTATATTTATACATTTGCTTTACATGTTACTGTAGGTGAAGCTTGGACAGGTAATGCACTGCCACTGTCTGGGAA
>NZ_JAELUF010000906.1 GCF_016429195.1 Brevundimonas sp. ASV9 | reverse complement strand
ATCCCAGAGAATGGGCATTGTGCTCGTGCCATGTGTCTGTGCCTCTTTCTGTCGACTAACTCGTATACGAATACAGTACACATGCAGCTCGGTACGACGTAAAGCAACATTCCGCTCCATTTACCTGGAACTGGATGGCTCCTGTTTTGTCAGTGCTGTGCATAAGTAGGTATGTATTACTCCGCAGCGTACTCGTACATACGTCGTAATAGTCTGCCGCCACAGTTACCAGCATCCTGGCAAACTTGCCGAGCTAGGCCACGTTCCCCATGGCTGACCCATTAACAGGCATTACTAGTACACAAAATGCAGTGGAAGATCCAAGGAACATGGCCCGCCAAGGTCTGTCTTGTCATCTTGCAGCAGGATCATGAGGGTAAGAG
>NZ_JAELUF010000905.1 GCF_016429195.1 Brevundimonas sp. ASV9 | reverse complement strand
CCCCCCCCCCCCCCCCCCCCCCCCCCCCCCCCCCCCCCCCCCCCCCCCCCCCCCCCCCCCTATACAAGCAGAAGACGGCAAACCCGATACGATTGCTGGTCTCGTGGGCTCGGAGATGTGTATAAGAGACACGTTCGAGACCCACGATACGGTCGGTCGTTTCGCCGGCGGCGTCTAGGGCAGGCGCCAGGAAGCGGTGGATCTGCGGCTCGTCGTCGATGACCAGAACCTGGGGGCGAACGGCGGACATCCTGTCTCTTATACACATCTGACGCTGCCGACGAATACATCACAGTGTAGATCTCGGTGGTGGCCGTGTCAGGAAAGAGGGGGGGGGGGGGGGGGGGGGGGGGGGGGGGGGGGGGGGGGGGGGGGGGGGGGGG
>NZ_JAELUF010000904.1 GCF_016429195.1 Brevundimonas sp. ASV9 | reverse complement strand
CCATTTGGTGGTCGCGAGACGGGTAATAGAATGTTTAGATAATCTCTTTGAGATTTTTTTGTTTTATTTTTAATCTTTAAATAAATCACTGTCTGGTACATACAGCCATGGATGGCTAGAAATTTCGGGGCGGTTGGCTGTGACAATGTTAATACAGGGTGCCGCCTTCGGCAACTGTTCGATTTCCAATCACAATCGGCGTTTGAACTTGCAAAATTCCTGAGGTACATTATACATCAATATCCAGTCCTTTTAAATTCGATTTCAATTAGTTCCTCGTTACGTACCGCCACTAGCTGACTAGGTCTGATAACGGAATGAACAATGGGAGCAACCAACCCGCAGACTACTCCAAAGCTCCGATTCTCCGTGGTGCTCTATGC
>NZ_JAELUF010000903.1 GCF_016429195.1 Brevundimonas sp. ASV9 | reverse complement strand
TGTAGTCGTCGGCAGCGTCAGATGTGTACAAGAGACAGCAGTGCTTGGCAAACTTGAAGATGCAAAAGATGAAGCGTTTGAATGAGGAAGAAAAGCCGGAGACGGTTGGAGGGTCATCAGGATCAGACGAGAATTTTGTTGAGACAGGTTTTGGCCGTCTGCTGTAAACATGAATACGCATCCGATCGTATAAGGTAGCAAACGTCTTCGTCCAGTAAGAGTCTGGACCCTCATATTAAGCGAGCCTCAACATATTCATGCCAAGAAGGTTGCCAGCTGTATACGCAAGTTTGCCAGCTGTCCGGGTCGAGGTGTAAGTACACTGGCCGGCGAACTTGGCTGGAGCGTTGTCATAAAATCGGGTAGGCGCCTACGTACTCTAC
>NZ_JAELUF010000902.1 GCF_016429195.1 Brevundimonas sp. ASV9 | reverse complement strand
ATATGGAGGGGCTGATTTGCCGTTTTTCGACGGGGGTATTGCGCAAGCGCACGATCTGGCCAAGAAGGAGCTCAAGTTTCTGCTGGTCATACTCTTGTCGCCCGAGCACGATGACACGGCGTCGTTTGTAAGGGATACCCTCCTTGCTCCCGACGTTGCCAACTTTATCAAGGACCCGTCCAACAATATTATTCTTTGGGGAGGCAACGTGCTAGATTCTGAGGCATATCAAGTATCACGCGAGTATACATGTACCAAGTACCCGTTTTCTGCGCTCGTGTGCCTGACGCCCAAGGAGGGTAGCACACGAATGGGCATAGTAAAACGACTTGGAGGCACAATGCCGCCAGCCACATATCTGTCTGAGCTGCAAGGCGCTATTG
>NZ_JAELUF010000095.1 GCF_016429195.1 Brevundimonas sp. ASV9 | reverse complement strand
GACCAAGGCCGTCCGGATGTCGGCGCCGGCTTCCAGGGCCGAGGCCGAGTCCGAGCGATAGTATCGGAAGACGTCCTTCTGGTGCGGGATGTCGTGGTCGCGGGCCAGTTGAACCAGTTTGCGTGACAGGTGCCAGTCGAAGGGACCTGTCTGGTCGGCCATGGCGATGGTGACGCCGAACTCCGAAGAGTTCTGACCAGGTGCGGTCGTGCCATTGTCGACCGTCACCATGGCGGCGACATCCGGAATCAGCACCGACGAGGCTCCCAGCCCGACCTCCTCGGCGATCGTGAACAGCCACCAGATATCGACTGTCGGCGTGCGATCTTCGCGGATCATGCATTCCAGCGCAGCCAAAAGGGTAGCGACGCCCGCCTTGTCGTCCAGATGGCGTGAGACGATGAAGCCAGTGTCGATGAACTCGGGCTGCGGATCGATGGCGACGATGTCGCCGACATCCACGCCCAAGGCCAAGGTGTCTTCGCGGCCGTGGGTCACGGCGTCGATGCGCAGCTCGACCTGGGCCCAGTTTACCGGCTGGGTGTCCACCTCTTCGTTGAAGGTATGGCCGGATGCCTTCAACGGCAGGATCGTGCCGCGATAGGGGCCGCTCTCGGAGAAGATCGTCGCCCGCGCGCCCTCGGCGAAACGCGACGACCAGTGACCGATCGCGATCAATTCCAGCCGGCCGTTGGCCTTCACCTGTTTGACCTGGGCGCCCAGGGTGTCGACGTGGGCGACGATGGCGCGCGCCGGTTTTGGCGTACGGCCCGGCAGGCGGGCGCGAAGGGCGCCGCGGCGGGTCATTTCATAGTCGAGGCCCAGCCTCTGGAGTTCTCGGCACAAGAGCCAGACGGCCTCGTCCGTATAGCCGGTCGGGCTGGGCGTGTTCAGCAGGTCGGCCAGGCGGGCCTTCAGGTAGTCGAGGTCTATCGCGGGGCGGGCCACGGGGCCTCCTTCAGGCATCGGATCGTGGAAATGTCCGCGCAGCGGCCGGCGCGGACAGTGGAAAGAGCAGATCCACGAAACGCTCGGCGGTCGGTTGAGGTTCGTGGTTGGCCAGGCCGGGGCGCTCATTAGCTTCGATGAAGGCATAGTCGGGTTCACGCGGCGACTTCACCATCAGGTCGATGCCGGTGACCGGGATATCGATGGCGCGGGCGGCGGCGACGGCGGCGCGGATCAGCGCGGGATGCACCTCTTCCGTCACGTCATGGATGGTGCCGCCCAGATGCAGGTTGGCGGCCTTGCGAACCAGGATCTCCTCACCATCCGGCGCCACGTCGTCGAGGCGATAGTCGGCCTCGGCCAAGGTGCGTTCCGTCTCGGCGTCAATCGGGATGGTGGATTCCCCGCCGGTGGCGGCGGCGCGACGACGACTTTGGTGTTCGACAAGGGCGCGCAAGGTCGAGCGCCCGTCACCAACGACGCGCGGCGGACGACGCAGGGCGCAGGCGACGACTTTGTAGTCGATCACTACCAGCCGGAGGTCCTCGCCCTGGACCTGTTCCTCGACCAGAACCTCGGAACAGATGCGGCGCGCCCGGACCAGAGCCGTCTGGACCTCGCTCATCGTCGTCAGGCCCACCGCGACGCCTTGCCCCTGCTCGCCACGCGCCGGTTTGACGACCAAGGCGCCGAACTTGGTCAGCGCCGCCTCGATGGCCGACGGGTTTTCGGGATCGATTCTCTCGGGAACGCGCACGCCGGCCGCCTCGACGATGCGTCGCGTCATCCGCTTGTCGTCACAGATGCTGAGCGCGACGGCCGAGGTCAATTCCGACAGACTTTCGCGACATCGGACCGACCGGCCGCCCCAGTTCAGGCGAAACAGCCCGCCCTCACCGTCGATGATCTCGGTATGGATGCCGCGCCGACGCGCCTCGTCCACGATGATGCGGGCATAGGGATTCAGGTCATGATCGTCGGTCGGGCCGACGAACAGGGCCTCGTTGATCGGGTTCTTGCGTTTGACCCCAAAGAAGGAGACGCGACGGAAACCCAGCTTTTCGTACAGGGCGATGGCTTGATCATTGTCGTGCATGACCGACAGGTCCATGTGCGCCAGGCCTTGGGTCTTGAAATGTTCCGCCAGACGCCGAACCAGGGCCTCGCCGACGCCCGGCTGGGTCGCCTGGGGATCGACCGCCAGGCACCATAGCGAAGAGCCGCATTCCGGATCCTGAAAGGCGCGGGCGTGGTTGACGCCCGTCACGGTGCCGATCACAGCCCCCGTCACCGTATCCTCGGCGACGAAATAGGTCAGGGTCCGGTCGTCCCGATGCGACCAGAAGAAGTCAGGCGGAACCGGCACCATCTTGCGCTTGGCGTAGATGTCGTTGACCGCCTGCGCATCCGCTTCCGACGTCAGACGGCGCACGGTGAAGCCTCGGGGCTGACGTCGGCTGGTGCGATAGGTCGCCAGTTCCAGCCGATAGGTGTGCGACGGATCCAGGAACAACTCCTGCGGCGCCGAGGCCAGCAGGACGTGCGGATTGCGGACATAGAAGGCGATGTCGCGCCGGTCCGGCCCTTCGGCGCGCAGGGCCTCGACCAGCGGCTCGGCCGTCTCGAAGGTCTGGGCGAACAGCAGTCGGCCCCAGCCGCAATCCAGCACGGCATCGGGGGTCGGTCCGTCCCCGGACTGAACCGGGGGCTTCAGGCCCTCGTGCCGCAGACGTTTCAGCCGATGCGCCTTTGATCGCTCGGGGCGGATATCAGACGCCATGCTGCTGCATCCACATTTCCAGCACTGCGACCTGCCAGAGTTCGGAGCCGCGAAGGGGTGTGATGTGCTCGGTGGGATTGCCGAACAGGGTGTCCAGATAGCCCCGGTCGAACAGGCCGCGATCGCGCGCCGCCTGATTGGTCAGGGCCTCGCGCACCATCTCCAGATACGGACCCTGGATGTATTTCAGCGCGGGCACGGGGAAATAGCCCTTCTTGCGATCAATGACCTCGGAGGGGATCACCAGACGCGCCGCTTCTTTCAGCACGCCCTTGCCGCCTTGCGCCAGCTTGTGCTCGGGCGGGATGCGGCCCGCCAGTTCGACCAGTTCGTGATCCAGGAAGGGCACGCGCGCCTCCAGACCCCAGGCCATGGTCATGTTGTCGACCCGCTTCACCGGGTCGTCGACCAGCATCACCTGGCTGTCCAGACGCAGGGCTTGGTCGACCGGCGTCGCTGCGCGGCCTTGCGCGAAATGAGCCTCGACCAGGGCGCGGCTGACGTCGGTGTCGGCCATATAGGCGTCGTTCAGCTGGGTCTTCAGCGTGGCATGGCTGCGGTCGAAGAAGGCCTTGGCATAGGTTTCGACCGGATCGGTCGCGCCCAGCATCGGCGGATACCAGTGATAACCGGCGAACACCTCGTCGGCGCCTTGGCCGGACTGCACCACCTTGATATGTTTCGAGACTTCCTGGCTCAGCAGGTAGAAGCCGACGTTGTCGTAAGAGACCATCGGCTCTGACATGGCGCCGATGGTGCCCGGCAGGGCTTCCATCAGCCGCTGGTGCGGCACGAAGATCTGGTGATGCTTGGTCCCGTAATGTTTGGCGATCAGGTCGGAATAGACGAACTCGTCGCCCTTCTCGCCATTAGCCTCCTCGAAACCGACCGAGAAGGTCATCAGGTCCTTCTGACCCAGTTCGGCCAGCAGACCGACGATCAGACTGGAATCCACTCCCCCCGACAACAACACGCCTACCGGCACGTCGGCGACCATGCGGCGCTTCACCGCTGCGCGCAGACTTTCCAGGACCCGATCGCGCCAATCCTCGGCCGTCAGGGCCGCGTCCTCAGCATGGCGGGTCATATCGGGCTGCCAGTAGAGGCGGTCCTTGGCCCTCCCATCCGCCTCGATCACGCGGATGGTGGCCGGCGGGAACTTCTTGACGCCCTTCAGGATCGTGTGCGGCGGCGGCACGACCGCATGGAAGGTCATGTAGTGGTGCAGGCCGACGGGATCGATGGTCTTGTCCACGTCGCCCGCCGCCAGCAGGGCCGGCAAGGTCGAGGCGAATCGCAGACGCTTGCCCTGTTCGGTCAGATACAGCGGCTTGATGCCGAAACGATCCCGGGCGATCACGGTGCGGCCGGTGTCGCGCTCATGCAGCACAAAGGCGAACATGCCCTTGAATCGCTCGACGCAGGCTTCGCCCCACGCCTTCCAGGCCTTGATGATGACCTCGGTGTCGCCGTGCGAGAAGAAGCGGAACCCCATCCCCTGCAGCTCTTCGCGCAGTTCGGGATAGTTGTAGATGCAGCCGTTGAACGCCAGGGTCACGCCCAGGTCAGGGTCCACCATCGGCTGCTGGGCTTTCTCACTCAGGTCGATGATCTTCAAACGGCGGTGACCCAGCCCCACCGAGCCGCGCATAACAATGCCGGAGCCATCCGGTCCACGGGGCGAGAGCGCATCGGTCATGCGTTGAACGGCGCCGGCATCGGCCGGTCGTCCGTCGAAATTGATCTCGCCGCTAAGACCGCACATAGGTCCTCCTTGAATTGTGGAAGCAGCGGGTACAAATGGTTAGGGCACGAAAGAGTTCAACCCGAATGGCCGATATTTCCCATGAGCCAAGCCCTGACGCGGCGGTTGACGCCACCGCATCCCTTGTCCGGTCAGTCCGACGCATCGCCCAGGCGATCGATGTTCGATCTCGAGAAATTTCACGTCTGACCGGGCTGACGCTGCCGCAGCTCCTCGTGCTGCAATCCATCCGCGCATTGGGTGAAGTCAGCACCAGCGCGATATCGCGGGACGTTTCCATGTCGGCGCCGACCGTCGTCGCCGTGCTGGACAAGCTCGAAGCCAAAGGCATGGCCGCCCGCTATCGCTCCACCGTGGATCGCCGCGTCGTCCATGTGCGTTTGACCGACGCGGGGCGGCAGGCATTGCAGACGTCCCCGGGCCTGCTCGGCGACGGCTTTCTCGCCGCCTTGGCTGAACTTCCACACAGCGAACGACTGGCGATGGCTCAAGCTGTCGAACGCCTCGCAGTTTTGATGCAGCCTCGCGACTCTCAGGCCTTTTTGAAGCCGCCTTATCAGGCTGTCAGGCCCTCATAAGCGGCTCGGGATGTCGAGCCGGCGAAGAGCCGGAAACGGTGATCCTGACCTGTCTGGTCCAACGCTATCTTCTGACCTCGAGCCAATCAAAGAGGCCAAAACAGCAAGATGAGCGAAGGCCCCGTGACCAGAACGAGCGCGCTCAAAGGCGCGCCCAGTCTGGGATAATCAGAAAACTTATAGCCGCCAGGTCCCATGACCAGCGTGTTGCACTGGTGACCGATGGGCGTCAGGAAGTCGCACGCGGCGCCGACCGCGACCGCCATCAGGAAAGGGTCTGGATTGTAGCCAAGCTGCTTGGCCAGCGTCGCTCCGATCGGGGCGACGATCAGAACGGTCGCCGCATTGTTCAGGAAGGGCGTAACCGCCATTGAGGCGAGCATGACGCCGGTAATCGCGACAACGCCCGGCAAGCCTGTGAACACGTGGCGAAGCAGCCCCGCGATCAGGTCGGACCCTCCCGTGGATTGGATCGCGTCTGAGACGGGAATGAGGGCCGCGATCAGAACGAGGAGGGGTCCATCGAGCGCGGCATAGGCCTCACGCATCTTCAAGCCGCCTAATGCGACGATCACGACGGCGGCGCCGAAGAACGCGACGGCGACTGGAACTAGGCCAAGGCCGACGAGCGTCATGGCGCACGCAAGAACAACAGCCGGCATGAAGCGCCTGCGCACGCTCCCGAGTTGAACCTGACGCTCCGCCAGGGGGAGTAAATCCAGCGCTCTCAGCGCGACCGGCAGCGCCTGTTCGGCGCCTTGAAGCAGGATGATATCGCCGGGCGCCAGTTTTGCCGTCCGCAGATGCTGGGTGAGTTGAAAGCCGCTTCGCGACACGCCCAACAGATTGATCCCGTGCTGGCCGTACAGATCCGAGCTTCGAACAGACTGCCCTTGAAGCGGGGAGTTTCGGCCGATGACCGCCTCTACGATCGCAATCTCCTCGGATGCGGTCGCTATGGGAACCGGGCGATCATCACGGATGAGATTCATCTGAGCCCGACTGACGAAGCCCTCCAGCGCCTGCTGCTCGCCCTCGATCAGCAGCGCGTCACCCGCTTTGACGACGACATTGCCTCTGGGACTCAGCCGCCGTTTCCCTGAACGGATCAGCGCCATGATCTTGACCTCGTCGTCGCCGAGGGCGGCAAGAGCGGACACGGTCATGGACCCCGGAGCCCAGCCTTCAGGCGCCCTGACTTCCGTGGCATAGGCGTTGGCGGCCAAGGCCGCGCTCATGGACGTTGCGCCCTGTCGATCGCGGGGCAACAGGCGATAGCCGAACGCCAAAAACGCCAAGGCGATCAGCGTGAGCGCTAAGCCCACTGGTGCGTAGTCAAACATGGCGAAGGGTTCGCCAACAATGCCTTGGCGCACTTCGGCGACGATGATGTTCGGAGCGGTCCCGACCAGGGTGACCATGCCGCCCGCCATGGCGCCGAAAGCCATTGGCATCAGGAGCCGGGACGGAGACGACTTCGTCTGGCGCGCCACCTGAAGCGCCACCGGCATCATGATCGCCAGGGCTCCGACATTCTTCGTCGCCATGGAAAGCAACGTCACAGCGCCGGTCAGAACCGGGACTTGAGAACGCTCAGTCTTTAGCAGCGGCATCACCCGCCGCATCGCGAGCTCAATTACCCCCGATCGGGCGAAGGCGGCCGAAACGATCAGCGCGCAGGCGATGATGACTGTGACGTCGTTTTTGAAACCGTCAAATGCACCCTCGGCGGGGATGATGCCGATCACCAATCCCGCAACCAGCGCCAGGACCGCGACCAGGTCATACCGAAACCGACCCCAGATGAAGGCGCCGATTGTCAGCCCGACAAGGCCAAAGGCCAGTCCCTGTTGAAGCGTCACTCGTCTAGCGCCCTTGCATTATGAGCAGAGAGCGTAGGCTCAATGCTAGAAGGCAGCCAGCTCTCTGGGGCTGCCAACGTCAGAAGAGCATCTGCCGTCAATCCTACATAGCGCATGCATCGACAGGGCGATGCCCTTAGCCGACCGCCACAAATGCCCGCCCCTTCCTGTCGCATTAGTGGCCGTGTAGAAAGCGGGCTTCTCGAAGGTCTGCAATGAGCCATAAGCAGACATTCCACCCCGACTGCTCAAACTCGCCTTAGCTTGCTTTTCGCGTCTTAAGTTGGATTCGTGCCAGCCTTAACTTGCACTGACAATGACGATGTCGCGACCATTCAAAGGCATTTTCGCAACAGCTTGAATTGCATCGATATGCTTGATGGTCACCACTGGTGATGAACACTTAAAAATCGCCGGTTAAATCCGCACTCCACTTAACAGATACCTTCCCCCTGACGCCAGCTGAGTGAAGTATTGCGTCAGCGCCAGAATACGTTCCTCATCAGATAGCTTCATCAGATCCAAGTTTGCCACTAGGGCGTCGACTTCGGGATCGCGAGGAAGACCCGCAATATCATTACTAATTTCCATCTGCTCTCGACGCCAAGCTCGCGCCCGCGGATCCCCTGAGAACATCCAATCCCTCCACGATTTTTCTGCAGCAAGAGGTGCGTGGGTCGCGGAACGACCAGAACGTACCGCCGACGATCGTCCAGTCGAACCGGGCCGGTTCGTCGTCTTCAAGCAAGACAGCCGTTGCCCGTTTGCCGTCATAGGGCGTGGAGGCGACATACATTTCGGTCGGCAAGTAGAGGGGAAGGATGTTGACTAGCGCTTCTTCGCCACCGCCGAGCGCAGGCACGTAGTAGCCGAAGCCGGCTTTCGGGACCGTCAGGTCAGCGAGTCGATTGAGGGTGCTGTTGTCGAGGACGTCCTTTGCCTTGTCGATCTGGAGGCGGCGCTCATTCTGGTCCGGGTCTCGAGAAACCTCCTTCCAGTAGAAGCTATTATCCGACCTTCGGAAGAAGACGACGATGACGGGGAGGTTTGATCCCTTCCAGTAATCCAGGTCATGTAGGCGCAGAAGGTAGCTGAAGCCCTGATCAGTCTCCGATCCATATCGTCCGTCATCAGTCGATTTGATCTGGACGGCGATCATTCGGGCAAGGGGGCGTCCGTCCTCCATGACTTCGGCTATGCCGTCGACACCGGCCTCGAGGCGGAGCGGCCATCGAACTGCCAACCCATCGATAGGAACCGGCCTCGGACCGCGTTCTCCCCGATTTCGCCGATGATCTGGTTTGGGGTGATGAACTTCGCCATGCTGCCATTAACCTAGAACATTCGATGAACCTTTGAAAGCGATGACCTCTGTGCAGTGAGACCGCCTCAACCGGCGGAGGCTGCCAAGAACGTGTGTTCCCAAATGGCATTGGGGGAATGGTGGTGAAAGTCCGTGCCCGACTAATCCTGGCGATCGAGAGCTAGCTAGCCGTCAGCCGGCTCCGTCGTCAGATTCAAAGCTCGCCGACGATACCAGCGCCGCCGAATGTCAGTGAGGCTCATTGCCGAAGCCAAGGTCCTGCGTAATCTGGTTGCATGGCGCTATCTACGACCTCCAAGACCATTGATGCGATCTGGCGGGCGCTCAGCCGACCGGCCGGGATCCCGTCTAAACTCCTGTCGACCTGGACCCGGCTAGCGGAGAACGGTTGGATCAATGAGGTCGCGTTCGAAGACGCATTGCTGATGCTTGATCCCAGACTGGACCGTGAGGGGCTGAAGCCAGCTAGCTTCGCGGAGATGCTGGAGATCACGCCTCAAGCGGTCTTCACCCGGCCCGGCAGCAGGTTTGACGAGCACATCGGGTTTCTGAGCTACCGCGCAGCCGACGCCGCCGCGATGCTTATCCTGATGGAGAGGCTCGGCTTCACGATCGACCCGGAGCCGCTCTGTGCGCGCCTTCGGCAAAGCCTGCTCGCGAGGCCGGAAGTCACCCTGCCAGAGATTGATGTCCTGTTTCATGACAAGAGCGCGCACCGCACGCCGCCGCTGACCCTCGAGAGTGATGTCGTGGATTGGCGGGGCCGTAACCTCAGCCGCCTGAAAACCGACGCGGGCTATGCAATCGAGATCGCTCTAGGCGACGATAAGACCGCACTCTCCCTGACGGTCAAAGCACCGTTTTATCGCAAGCGTCCGGAGCCAAAACTCACGACCTGCGACTTTTGCGGTATGAGCTACGTCAAGGGCTTGCCTTCGGACGACAAGGAGCATCGCGCAAGGCACCGCCGCCGCGTGGCGGTGCTGGAGCCGCAACCGAACAGGAAGTTCCTGCACGAGCGGGAACGCAACCCTCTACAGGCACCTTGGGTCGATGCGAGCTCGCCGAAGTGGAAGCGGGATCTCGTCTATCGACGCGCCTATGCGTTCAAGCGGGAGATGAAGTTCGACTTCACACAATGGTCGATCGACCCGGCTCACGATCCTGATGCAGTTGGGTACCTGTTCGCTGATGACGAGGGGCGGGTCGTTGGCGCTGCGGGGTTCCGTCCACAGCAAGCAAACGGACAGCCTTGGCTATTGGACTGGATCTGGCTCGCCCCAGCTTACCGCAGGTCCGGGCTTTTGAGCGCACAATGGGAAGTGTTTCGTCAGAGGTTTGGCGATTTTGATCTCACGCCTCCCCTTTCGGACGCGATGCAGTCCTTTCTCTCGAAACTAGGAAGGTCCGATCTAGGGGGTTCCTGAGGAAATCGAGACTGACAGAGGCGTGCCTGGCCCCGTTGTGACGTCTGCGAATTTGCTGCACATCTGAGCGCCTTTTCGACTAGGAGGGTGGGTAGAACATGCTTTGGTGGCTGGACCTGTTCCATGAATGAAGAGCCAGTTACCGAGGCGTCGCGACGCCATTCGGTCTTCATCGCTTATGCGCACGCGGATCGGCTTGTAGCTGATATGGTGGCCGATAGCTTGGAGAGCGTCGGCATCGGTGTCGGAAAAGCAGGCGGGGGAGCAGGAGGCGGCGCGTGGCGGAACGCTATCGAGCAGAGCCTCAAGACGAGTGACTATTTCCTGCCGATCGTGTCGCATGCTTCCGCAGCTTCCGGCCATTTTGCTGAGGAGGTTTTGCGGGCAGATTTTGTTCGCGAACTGAGCGACCGCGCCATCAAGATCATCCCGATCGTACTGGATCGGGCCGACGTTCCTACACCCCTTCGCGGGATTCTCTATCTCGACTTCACCGGCGACCCCGACACAGCGATGAAGCGCTTGCTGGACGTGTTTGCGCCAGTCGTTGATATCGATTTCGCCGCACTATCACCGGAAGCTTTCGAGGATCTCGTCGCGGACTTCCTAGTGGCGGTAGGTCGAAAGGCCGAGCGCGATGTGGTGATCGACGGCCGCGAGTATGATTTCGTGATCCCGCCGTCCGACACCGGCCTGTTCGCTGAGCCGGGTGGAGGAGGATGGATCGTTCAGGTCAAGCATCGAACCATTGAGCGTACCAGTGCAGCGATGATCCGCGAGATGGTCGCGGCGACTGCGGTTTTGCGCGAGCGGGGCTACACGGTGGCTCTCGTCACCAGCAGCCAGCTCACATCGGCGGCGCGCGAAATTGCGACACGGGCTGCGATCCATCTCGTCGAAGGCGTCGAGCTGCAGACTCTCCTGATCGACCGCCCCGACCTCGTTCGCAAGCATTTCCGCCAGCAACGCCTCTGATGAGCACTCCCGATGCCATCAGAGCGCGCCTACGCGCCTGCACTGCGGGACATTCGGGATGGAAGGAGTTCGAAGACGCCTGCACCGAAGCCTTGACCTACCTCTTCGTCCCGCCCTTGGCGAACCCGATCACACAGCCTCGGTCCTACTCAGGTATCGACCGACGGGACGCGATTTTCCCGAACCGCAATCATGACGGACCCGGCAACTGGTGGCACCTCTACAAAGAGCTCGGCGCGAGGATGATCCTGTTCGAGTTCAAGAACTACGACACCCAGGGGGTCGGGAAGGACGAGGTCAATCAAACCAGCAACTACCTTTCCAGCCCAATGGGGAAGTTGGCGGTGCTTTGCTCGAACAAGCAGCCGGAGCACCAGGCTCACATCAAGCGCAATACGATCTACAGCGCCGAAAAGAAGGTCATTCTCTTCATCACGCCCACAGAGCTGATCGAGATGCTCGCGATCAAGGAGAGGGGAGAGGATCCTTCCAACCTGATCCTCGATCTGGTGGAGCTCTTCTACGTGCAGCATGAGTAGCGGGATGATCTCGGCTCCGTCGCCGACCGCTCCAATCAGCTGCTCGGAAGGAGCCCCTCGAAGTCGGACGCCTTCGCGATCTCTCCGATCAGTCCGTCCAGGCGCGGTTCCTTCTGTCGCGCGCGTTTGAAGTCTTCGGCCGTTCGCTTGTCGACGTAGAGGAC
>NZ_JAELUF010000901.1 GCF_016429195.1 Brevundimonas sp. ASV9 | reverse complement strand
ACGCGACGACGCGTCTCGTCCTCTTTTTTTTTCCACTCCCGCTGTACGAGTGCAAAATGTGTGGTCCCAGATTTGCATGGGTCCTGCAGGATCGGGCAGGGGTAAATTAGAGTACTACAGGAAACCATCAATTAAAACAGCCATTCTGCGAGTGTTGAGCGGTGGCTGGGAAAAGTGCAGTGATAGGACCCCAACTCATGTACACTCGTCTCCCGCCATTGCGAAATACCTGCCTTTTCTCCGCTGTGGATGTAATGGGATATCATCCCTCGATAAAAATACCGCATCTGAATCACTTAGTCACCTTGGTAATTTTCGCCATGGGGTATTAGCTATTAAACGCCTCGCGAGCTTCCATGTCGCAGAACGAGCTCCAAACACGCT
>NZ_JAELUF010000900.1 GCF_016429195.1 Brevundimonas sp. ASV9 | reverse complement strand
GGCAGATGGATGGCGACACACTTCATCCAAGGACGAGACTCACCAGAATTGATTCGGGTCGCGGCAATGAACAAGCAAGCCACCATCACCAGCGAAATGTATGGACAGCACCTGGGCGAATAACATCAATGGAACGGAGGGGTGTGCGCCATCTGTGGGGACTGATTCAAGATGGAAAGCTGTAATGGCCACCCCTGTTTCATTGCAGATGATGGAGAAGATGGCCCCCTACCAGATGGCGTCCGGTTTGGAAAGGTGGCGCCGCTCAATTAGTGGGTTTTAGCTTTTCTTTGTCGTTTTGGAAACCGGTCTTTTTTAGTCGTAATAACACACGAGACTCGTAGGTACATTATTTGTGAAATATGACGCTGATGAGTTTAGTGA
>NZ_JAELUF010000899.1 GCF_016429195.1 Brevundimonas sp. ASV9 | reverse complement strand
CCCCCCCCCCCCCCCCCCCCCCCCCCCCCCCCCCCCCCCCCCCCCCCCCCCCCCCCTTCTTAACGCTCCGGCGACCACCGAGAACTACACTGTGATGTATTCGTCGGCAGCGTCAGATGTGTATAAGACCCCCCCAAAGCAAAGACAGAATGGTACCTGTCTCTCACACCACAGGCCTGCAAATTCTCTTGTACCGCAATCGCTGGATTCGCTTGTCCTTGGCGCCTCTTTGCCCCCCCATTCCCGAGTTCCTGTCTCTTATACACATCTCCGAGCCCACGAGACCAGCAATCGTATCTGGTATGCGGGCTTCTGCGGGAAGGGGGGGGGGGGGGGGGGGGGGGGGGGGGGGGGGGGGGGGGGGGGGGGGGGGGGGGGGGGGGG
>NZ_JAELUF010000898.1 GCF_016429195.1 Brevundimonas sp. ASV9 | reverse complement strand
GCACACGACCGGCCCGTGCCACCATAGAAGAGCCCCGGACTGATGTCAACGAGGTCCTGCGCTTGAAACTACAATTGGCGCACGCCCAGAACCAAATCTCCAAACTTGACCAGGAACTGGCACAGTCCCGAACTGTCGAAACGGACCAAACCACCCAGAGCTCAGCTCCTGGGCGAGGATCTGCTCCAGCCTCTCGTGATAGCCCCTGGTCTGCAGCCGAGGACACCCAGTCGGATACAAGTGATGCTCTATCCACATCCGCATTCAATCGGGCAAGGGGCATCTGGAGCCAGCCCAAAGCACGGTTGTCTGGCTCATCCCTCCAAACAGAACCTACACCCGGGAGCTGGCTTGGCGGACGTCCATCTCAGGAATACAGTGACC
>NZ_JAELUF010000897.1 GCF_016429195.1 Brevundimonas sp. ASV9 | reverse complement strand
CCCCCCCCCCCCCCCCCCCCCCCCCCCCCCCCCCCCCCCCCCCCCCCCCCCCCCCCCCCCCTTTACAAGCAGCAGACGGCATCCGAGATACGATTGCTGGTCTCGTGGGCTCGGAGATGTGTATAAGAGACAGGGACGAGACCAAGGGTGCGAGAGGACTGACCGAAGGCAAGCGCCAGGCAGGATCCGACTGATCTTCGACGGCGAACACCCAGTCCCGCAGCGATCCCTACGAAGCCAGTAACCCGCCACTGTCTCTTATACACATCTGACGCTGCCGACGAATACATCACAGTGTAGGTCGCGGTGGTCGCCGGGTCGGTAGAGGGGGGGGGGGGGGGGGGGGGGGGGGGGGGGGGGGGGGGGGGGGGGGGGGGGGGGGG
>NZ_JAELUF010000896.1 GCF_016429195.1 Brevundimonas sp. ASV9 | reverse complement strand
CCCCCCCCCCCCCCCCCCCCCCCCCCCCCCCCCCCCCCCCCCCCCCCCCCCCCCCCCCACATTTTCAAGCAGAAGACGTCATACGAGATACGATTGCTGGTCTCGTGGGCTCGGAGATGTGTATAAGAGACAGAGTCGATTTAGGACACGGGATAACACCTCCGGTCTAAACATACCTTCATCAACAACAATACCAAATGCTGCAATAGGAAGAACCATTCTACCACCCATGTTATTACTAGGTTCTGATACTGTCTCTTATACACATCTGACGCTGCCGACGAATACATCACAGTGTAGAGAGCGGTGGTGGGCGGGTGAGTGAGAAAGGGGGGGGGGGGGGGGGGGGGGGGGGGGGGGGGGGGGGGGGGGGGGGGGGGGGGG
>NZ_JAELUF010000895.1 GCF_016429195.1 Brevundimonas sp. ASV9 | reverse complement strand
CCCCCCCCCCCCCCCCCCCCCCCCCCCCCCCCCCCCCCCCCCCCCCCCCCCCCCCCACTCCAAAGATCCGGCGACCACCGACATCTACACTGTGATGTATTCGTCGGCAGCGTCAGATGTGTATAAGAGACAGGTTTACTATATGCTGGAAGTGAGACTTTGCAGCGCCGTCGATTGCACCTCTGGAGCTGGCATCGCTGTGAACACCCAGGGACTTGCAATTATATAACTATCCTCATTCACACGACTACCTGTCTCTTATACACATCTCCGAGCCCACGAGACCAGCAATCGTATCTCGTATGCCGTATTATGCTTGAAAAGGGGGGGGGGGGGGGGGGGGGGGGGGGGGGGGGGGGGGGGGGGGGGGGGGGGGGGGGGGGG
>NZ_JAELUF010000894.1 GCF_016429195.1 Brevundimonas sp. ASV9 | reverse complement strand
GTGACAGAGAGACCATTGCATTTCGCAATTCTCACACTCCTTTTCATTAGTGCTTTAACACGTAGTTGCTCAATGCTGGATACGTGGTATGGCCTACTCGGCAACAACTTAACCACCCGCCGACACAACCACCCGCAGCGCAATTTTTCGATTGTCGCGCGGCAAACATTCTGTCGGCAAGTCACAACTGATAGCACAGCGCGAGCTACACGGGCCACCCTACGTCTCACACGTTTCTCCGAATGCACCTTTTGGGTCACTGCGCGTGCTATTGTGTTTTGGTGTGTTGTGCGTAACAGTCAGTGTACCTGGGGTGGATTTACAGTAAGCGATCCCCGCGAAGTAGAATTTCTAGCATGCCGACATGGCTGATCAACAATAGCA
>NZ_JAELUF010000893.1 GCF_016429195.1 Brevundimonas sp. ASV9 | reverse complement strand
GTGAATATCCTGGTTTCCACGACAACTGCTTCCCAGTCCTGGGCATGGCTGTTGGTATCCCAAATTTTGATTGATTCTTCAAACCTCCTAAAATGAGGGCATGGCGAGTATTGGACGCCGGCACGAGTAGTTCGTGGGAGGATTGGATTACGGCCACAGCTTCCGACTGATGATCGATGGTCGGATGCTTAGCCGGGCCAGGTGGGCCAACCAAGCCCCACCTTCCTCATTATGGCATTGCCGGGCCTACGTCACATCATAAGCTGGCTTACGCCCAAGCTAAGCCGCTTCCATTATAATGTCACAGTCAATTATATAGTGCTCGCAAACCAGTCAGCCAGTCCTGTTCTGCTTCAAAGCTATCCACGTATAAGTTCAATCAGA
>NZ_JAELUF010000094.1 GCF_016429195.1 Brevundimonas sp. ASV9 | reverse complement strand
CGTGCAGCACATGGATGCGCGCGCCCGTCTCCTGGGCCAGGCCGACCAGGCGGCGGGTCGAGCGGATGGCGCTTTCGGCGTCGCGGACCTCGGGGTGGCTGGTCCAGTCGCCGGTGCGGGCCAGGCCGCGCCGCTCGACCAGCCGGTATTCGTCCTCGGAGTGGAAGGTGGCGCGTCGGCGCACATTGGACAGGACCTTCCTCACCCCCTCGTCGTCGGCGATCAGCAGGTCGCCGGTCGAAGCGCCCATGAAGACCTTGACCCCGCAGCAGCCCGGCAGCCGCTCTAGTTCGCCCAGATAGTCCGCATTCTCGTGCGTGCCGCCGACGTAGAAGGCGTGGTCCGTCCACATCCGATCCTTCGCCCGCGCCAGCTTGTCGGCCATGGTGTCGGGGTCGGTGGTGTTGGGATTGGTGTTCGGCATCTCGAACACGGCGACGACGCCGCCCAGGGCCGCCGCGCCGCTGCCCGTCTCCAGATCTTCCTTCCATTCCAGCCCCGGCTCGCGGAAATGAACCTGGGTGTCGATCACGCCCGGCAGGACCGTCAGGCCCGTCGCATCGAAGACCTCCCCGGCCGAGGCCTGAGACAGGTCGCCGACGAAGGCGATCTTGCCGTCGATCACCCCGACATCCGCCATGCCCCGCCCCGCATGGTTCGCCACTTCGCCGCCACGGACGATCAGGTCATAGGTCTGGGTCATGGGGCGGTTCCTGGGGGATGAGCGATGCGCTCTTACTATATCTCCGCTCATCCCCGCGAAAGCGGGGACCCAGCGCTTTGGGCGCGCTGTCGATGGCCGAAGGCTTCTCGCGGCAATATTGCGAACGAAACATCTGGGTCCCCGCTTTCGCGGGGATGAGCGGATGCAAGGGGTGCTAACCCCGCGCCTTCAACATCCGCTGCGCCGCCTTCAGCACCCGCTCCCACGGCAAATCCATCATATGCTGGATCGCCTGGTTCAGGCGCGGATCCAGCTTCTTGAACTCTTCATAGGTCCGCGGCCCGCGCACGGCCTCTCCCTTCCAGGGTCCGCGCACGGTCTCATCCGACGGCCCGAAGGCGGCGACGACCGGCGTGCCCGAGGCCACGGCCAGCTGGGTCCAGATCGAGTCCGCCCCGATGTACAGCACCGATTTTGACAGGGCCGCGACCGTCTGCAGCCGCGTCAGCTTGCCCTGCAACTCGATCACCCGCGCGCGCGGCACGGCGTAGCGGATCGTGTGCGCCGCCTCGCGGTCGATCTCCTCGCCCACGATCATCAGCCGCCCGCCCGCCAGAGGCCCGTCGTCGGCCAGCACCTTGGCCGCGACCTTGGCGTAGCGTTCGGCCGGCCAGCGCTTGCCCATCCATTCCACGCCCGGCCCGACCGCCAGGATCGGCCCCTCTCCGCCCGTCGCCGGGATCAGCGCCTCGACCTGGCCCTGCGTCTCGTCTGACACGTACAGTTTCGGCGCCGGTATCTCGTCCGGCTCCAGCTTCAGCACCGCCGCCGCCGCCTCGACCGCATGCAGGCCCGGCTGATCCTTGCCTCGCACCGCGCGCTTGTGCCGCCTCAGCTTGCCCGACAGGTCCGAGCCGCGCATGTCCACGACCAGCCCCCATTTGGTCGCCCGCACCTGGTTCCACAGGGCGATCCATTCAAAATGGCCCTCGCGCTCCAGCACGATCAACTTCGTCAGGCGCGGCGTATCGGCGAACAGCGGCGCGCTGGCGGCCGATCCGACGATGGTGAAGGTCGCGTGCGGCAGGCTCTCGACCAGATGCGCCAGCACGCCTGAGGACAGCACGGCGTCCTCGGCGTCCGCCTCGGCGATGTACAGGATGGGAAACCGCCCGATCATCCGTCGACGGATACAGGGATTCTATCTGCGGTTCAGCGCCAAACGCGTGTTTCCACAGGAAGCCCCCATGCGCTACAGCGACGCGCATGAGCCAGACGCCCGACGCCGCCCCGGATTCAGAAGCCGCCGCCGCCCTTGAACGCTTCAAGGCCCAGCGCGTAACGGCCATCTACCGACTGGACCTGATCGCCAAGGGTGCGACGATTTCCTACGAGGACGGCACGCCCATCGACATGGCCTCCGAAAAGGCCCGGCTGGAGGCCGTCGTCGCCGACATGGATCGCCGCATCGCCCGGCTGGAGCGTTCAGCCGGGTGAGCCTGCCCCTCCTCCCCGACCGGACCTGCGGCGGTTGCGTCCAATGCTGCCGGGTCATTCCGCTGAACCTGCCGGAACTGGCCAAGCCGACGGGCGAACTGTGCGCCTATTGCGTCGACGGCGCCGGCTGCTCGGTCCACGCGATCCGGCCGAACACCTGCCGTATCTGGTTCTGCCTGTGGCGCGTGGTCGAGCTGTCGGACGACTGGCGACCGGATCGCAGCGGCGTAATCGTCCGCCCCGACGGCGTCGAGGACGGGATCATCACCCTGTATGTCCTGCGCCGCTCCGACTTCCTGGCCTCGCCCGACTTCTTCGTGACCGTCGCCGGCTGGGTCGCGGAAGGGATCGAGGTCGCGCTCAGCATTCCCGGCCCGGTCGGGACCTATCCCGCCCGCGCCGTCGTCACCGACTGGCTGCGACCGGCCATCGAGGACGGCGACCCGGAGGCCTTCTCGGCGCGCGTCCTGATGTCCCTCGACCGGCTGGCCGAGCACGACTTCCAGCCGGACGGCGTCGTCGCGCGATATGCGGTGACAACCCTGGATCGGCCGAAAGCTTAGCCGAAGCTTAAGCCCTTGGCCCTACGGTGAAATCCGTAACGCCGTCGCTGGAAAGGGCACGCCGTCGATGCAGGCCTGGGACGCGCTGAAACGACCGATCTGGATGTTCGATCCGGTCGCCTTGCGCGGCGTCTACGCCAATGCGGCCGCGCTCGATCTCTGGGGCTCCGACAATCTCGACGCCCTTCTGGCGCGTGATTTCAGCAATGTCTCGCCCGCCGTCCTGGCCCGCACCGAGCGTCTGGCCCGCGAAACGGCCAATGGCGAGACCCTGACGGAAGACTGGACCTTCTACCCGCACGGGCGACCGCTGACGGTATCGGCGGTGATCTCGACCTATCGCCTGACGGACGGCACGCCGGTTCTGCTGTTCGAGGCCGCGCCCATTGCGGTCGAAAACGAGGAGCGTCGCGCGGTGGAGGCGTTGCGCCACACCTCGACGCTGATCACCCTGTTCGACAGCGAAGCCCGCCCGATCTTCTCCAATCCGTCGGCCTTCGCCGCCTACGGATCGACCGCGCACCCCTTCGAGGCCCGGTTCGCCGAACCCGAGCGCGCCCAGCCCATGCTGGCGACCGCCCTGTTGGGGTCAGCGATTTCCGACGTCTGCGAGATCATCACGCGAGAAGGCGTGCGCTGGCACCATCTGGACGTTCGTCCCGTGACGGACCCCGTCACAGGCCATCTCGGCGTCTTGCTGAACGAGATCGATGTGACCGACCGCGTCGAGGCCGAACAGGCCCGCGTCGCCGCCGAGCAGAAAACCGCGATGGCCGAGGCTCGGCAGAAGTTCCTGACGGACATGTCGCACGAACTGCGCACGCCGCTGAACGCGGTCATCGGCTTCTCCGATCTGTTGTCCAAGGCCGGCCTGCCCGACGAACAGGCTGATCAGGCCGCCCGCATCAACGGCGCGGGCCAGCGCCTGTTGTCCGTCGTCAACGATATGATCGACCTGTCGGCCGACAACGTTGTTCCCCTATCGCCCTCAGACACCCCGGCCGAGCCCGCCCCGCCGGCCAATGAGGACGTCCCTGCCCTGCGCGTCCTCTATGTCGACGATCACGACAGTAACCGCGCCCTGGTCATGGCGGTGTTGACGGCCCAGGGCATCGCCTGCGCCACCGCCAACGACGGCGAACAGGGCGTCCAGGCCGCCCGCACCGGCGACTGGGACGTGATCCTGATGGATATCCAGATGCCCGTAATGGACGGCGTCGAGGCGACCCGCGCCATCCGCGCCCTGCCCGGCGTGACAGGCCGCACCCCCATCCTGGCCCTGACCGCCAACACCCTGCCGGAACAGCTGACCCAGTACGAACAGGCCGGCATGGACGACTGCATCGCCAAGCCGATGAACATCGTCGATCTGGTCATGCGCGTCACCGCCTGGGGCACCAGCGACTGGCGCACCTTTGATCCCCGTTGCGAAGACGCGGAGGCCGCTGTCGCCTAAATTCGGCGCGGCGTCTTCTGAAGCCACGCCGTCGGCCCTATCTTCGCCCCATGCCAATAGCCCGTCTCGACAGTCGCGCCCTGATCTCCGTCACGGGCGAGGATGCGAAACCCTTTCTGCACAATCTGTTGACCCAGGATGTGGAGACGCTGGCCGAAGGCGAACTGCGGTTCGGCGCCCTGTTGTCGCCGCCCGGCCGGCTGCTGTTCGACCTGTTTCTTCTGGGACAGGCTGACGGCGTTCTGCTGGATGTGGCGACGGAACGTCGCGGCGCCCTGATCCAGCGCCTGTCGATGTACAAGCTGCGCGCCAAGGTCGAGGTCGCCGCCGACGACCGCCCGGTCTTCGTCGCCTGGCCCGAGGCCCCCGCCGGCTTCATCCCCGACCCCCGCACGCCCCTGATGGGCGGCCGCCTCTATGGCGAGGCAACTGCAGACGCCGCCGAGGCCAACTACGACGCCTATCGCCTGTTGATCGGCCTGCCCGATCCGACCGCCGACGCGCCCCAGGACAAGACCTATCCGATCGAGGCCGACTTCGACCTGCTGAACGGCATCGACTTCCAGAAGGGCTGTTTCGTCGGCCAGGAGACGACCTCGCGGATGAAGCGCCGGGGCACGATCAAGAACCGGATGCTGCCGCTGGACTTCGACGGCCCGCCCCCCGCCTTCGGCGCCGAGGTGCTGAAGGGCGAACTGCGCGCGGGCGAAGTCCTCTCGGGGCAGGACGGTTCGGTCATGGCCCTGCTGCGCATCGACCGCCTCGACGGCGACCTGACCGTTGACGGCCGCCCGGTGCGCTTGCGCAAACCCGCCTGGATGGGCGAGGACGTCCTTCCCTCCTCCAACGCGTGAGTCCCCCCATGAAGATCGCCGATCAGATCGTCCTCGTCACCGGCGGGGCGCGCGGCGTCGGCGCCGCCTGCGTCCGCGCCTTCGCCCATGAAGGCGCTCGCGTCGTCATCAACTGGAGGAACAGCGGCGAGGCCGCGAACGCTTTAGCCGCCGAGATCGGCGAGCGCGCCCTCGCCCTTCAAGCCGACGTAACCGACCGCGCCGCAGTGGACGCCATGGTCGCGGCCGCGCAAGGCCGTTTCGGCGCCCCCGTCACCACCGTCGTCAACAACGCCCTGGACTATAGCTTCAATGGCGACGCCCGCTCCCAGATGACCGCCATCGGCTGGGACGAGATGGATCGCCAGTTCTCGACCGTCGTACGCGGCGCCCTGAACCTGATCCAGGCGACCGCCCCCGGCATGGCGGCGGCCCGGTTCGGCCGCGTCGTCAACATCGGCACCAACCTGTTCCAGAACCCGGTCGTGCCCTACCACGACTACACCGCCGCCAAGGCCGCCCTGCTCAGCCTGACCCGCACCGCCGCCGGCGACCTCGGCCCTGACGGCATCACCGTCAACATGGTTTCGGGCGGCCTTCTGCGCACCACCGACGCCAGCGCCGCTACGCCCGAGGCCGTCTTCGACCTCATCGCCGGCATGACCCCGCTGCGATCGGTGACAACGCCCGAAGAGTTCGCCGACGCCGTCCTCTTCTTCGCCTCCCCCTGGGGCCGCGCGGTCACCGGCCAGAACCTGGTCGTGGACGGGGGATTGGTCAGGGACTGAAGCCCGCGATATTCCTTCTCCCGTTGGGAGAAGGTGGCCCGCAGGGCCGGATGAGGGTCGGGCGGTAGACCAGTTCGCTTGGACCCGACCCTCACCCTTTTGCGCCAGAACGACGGCTATCGCCGCCGTGCGCTCAAGCCCTCTCCCAATGGGAGAGGGATCAAACGGCGCCATCCATCGCATCGCCGCGAAACTTCCACCAACATTTCCGCCACTTGCCGCCCGACAGCGTCAATCGACCAGCCCCCGCCGCCGACGCCCATACAATGCGTGGTTTTAAGCCGAAGACCGCAAAACCTGACCGCATCCGCCCGAGCCCAGCATCCGGATTAGACGAATTAGACACTTTAGACGGTGTTTTTCCTGCGTCGCCCCGACGCCGAACGCCCTTCCCTCGATCGGAACAGACTGGCAACTTCAGGCCATGACCGACTCACACGCCCCAGAGGCTCTCGGCGGCCGTTGCGGCTGGTGCGGGACCGACCCGCTCTATGTCGCCTATCACGACACCGAATGGGGCGTGCCTGAGCGCGATCCCTGCGCCCTGTGGGAAAAGCTGGTGCTCGACGGCTTCCAGGCCGGCCTTGCCTGGATCACCATCCTCAGAAAACGCGAGGGCATCCGCGACGCCTTCGACGGCTTCGATCCCGAGATCGTCGCCCGCTATGGCGAGGCAGACATCCAGCGCCTGCTGAACGATCCCCGCATCATCCGCTCGCGCGCCAAGATCAACGCCGCCATCCGGGGCGCCCAGATCTGGCTTCAGATGCGCGATGACGGCGAGGACTTCTCCGCCTGGCTCTGGTCCTTCGTCGGCGGCGAGCCGATCCAGACCCCCTACGCCGACTATCGCCAGGCCCCGACCCAGACCGAACAGTCCGTCGCCATGGCCAAGGCGCTGAAGAAGCGCGGATTCAACTTCTGCGGCCCGGTCATCGTCTATGCCTTCATGCAGGCCGTCGGCATGGTCAACGATCACCAGACGACCTGCTTCCGTCACGCCCAGGTTCGTGCGATGGCGGGCCATGACTAAAGCGCCCGCAAATTCGAAAGCCTTCCCCACCCTCGCGCTCGAGACGGTTCTGATCCAGCGCGTCAACGGTCACGTCTGCGGCGTGGACGAGGCCGGGCGTGGTCCCTGGGCCGGGCCGGTTTCGGCGGCGGCCGTGATCCTGAACCCTGACGACCTGCCGCCCGGCATCGACGATTCCAAGGCCCTGACCGAAAAGCGTCGCGCCGCCCTGGAGCCCGAGATCAAGGCCCGCGCCGTCGCCTGGGGCGTCGGCTTCGCCTCGGTGGACGAGATCGAGGAGCTGAACATCCTGCACGCCACGGGTCTGGCCATGTGCCGCGCCATCGAGGCCTTGCAGGTCCAGCCGGTCGCCGCCCTGGTCGACGGCAACTATCGCTTCAAGCTCCCCTGCGAAATCCAGACGGTCGTCGGCGGCGATGGCTTGTCTCTATCCATCGCGGCGGCCTCGATCCTGGCCAAGACCGCGCGGGATCGGCTGATGATCGATCTGGACGCCCAGTATCCCGGCTACGGCTTCGCCAGTCACAAGGGCTACAACGCCCCGATCCACCAGAACGCTTTGAAAACCCTGGGCCCCTGCCCCGCGCATCGGCGCAGTTGGTCCCCGATCAAGGCGCTGTTGCAGGAGGCCTGACGCCGTCTCAGATGTGCAGGAAGCCGCCCAGCAGCGCGCCCATCAGGGCCGCCACAGCCGCCCCGGCGATCGCCATCATCCAGCGCGGCGGCGGCGCCACTTCGGGCTCGACATCGATCTGTTCGACCGGCTGAACGGCCTCGACCGGCCGTGTGTAACGTGCGGCGTTGTGAGTGAAGGTCGCATCCGCCGTCCGCGGCGCCCATGAGCGCGGCTCGGCCGCCGGCCGCACGCGGTAGTCGTCGGGGCGATCGGTCTTGGGGGCGGTGTACGGGTGCGGTTGCATAGTCCCACAACGGCACGCAGCGATTCGCGTTCCGCCCTACCCTCCGTTGTTTTCATTGGTGTCTATGCGGCCACGGGCAAGGAGACCGGCCGCTCTGTCACCACGAACAGGTGCTCGACATTCTTGAGCCGCCCCACCTGCCCGACCTTCTCGCCTTTGGGATTATGGATCCCTATCCGGGCGCCGACGTATCGCGGATGCGCCACCTCCAGGACCTGAACATGGCCCCGCGCCGACAACATCTCGACCAGATCGGCGCGGCTCAGATACCCTTCATCGTTGAAGCTGACGATCAAGTTCGGCGCCTTGACCCGCTCGATCACGGTCCGCAGCGCCGGGCCGATGCCGGGCCGACTGTTGAAGGCGCTCTTGCGCGTCCTCACGTCCACCCGCTTGTTGGCGACCCCATAGGTCTCGGGCCGGTCCCACAGCACCAGGCTCTCCCAGCAATGGTAGTTCCCCAGATAGGAATGCTGGTTGTAGGGCGGGTCCAGATAAACCAAATCCGCCTCGACCTGTTCAGCGATCTCGACCGCATCGCCCTGCGTCGCGCGGCACGGCCCGTCCACGGCCGGAACCAGGTCCGGCGTGCGCAGCTCCAGCGTCTTCAGCGCCCTCGGCGCCCACTGCTTCATATAGGCCATCTGAACCCCGGCGGTGGAATCCACGCGGTCCGCCGCCTCCATCAGGCTGACCAGGGCGATGGCCTTGAGTTCCGGCTCCAGTCCCATGACCTCGATCCGGTTGCGCATGGCGTCGATGCGAGCACCGTTGTCCGGGTGGAAATACCGCGCGTCCTGACAAAAGGCTTGGGTGAACCAGCCCGCCTCGGGCTTCACCCTCCGCAGCTCGGCCAGCACGGCCTCAGCCCGCTCGAGCCACTGCTCCCGATCCGCCTGGACATAGGTCGTCGCCAGGGCGTGGGCATAGGCGTTAAGGTCGTTCGACCAGACCTGAAACCCCTGCTTCTTCAGGGCGTGCCCGACCCGCGCCGTGCCCGAAAACAGATCGCACACCCGCCCGCCCTGCGGCAGCACCCTCGCCACCGCACCCGTCACATGCCCCAGCAAGGCGCGCTTGGAGCCGATATATTTGATCATGACGCGGCCCGACTCATCGCGGCAGCATAGCGGTTTGAGGCGTCACGCGAGAGGGGCGAAGATGGTGCGGGCGGCCGGGCTTGAACCGGCAAGGACTTTCGTCCGGCAGATTTTAAGTCTGCTGCGTCTACCAGTTTCGCCACGCCCGCAGCCCGGTCTGGCCCGGTTTGGCTCCTATAGACGGAACCGGGCCGGGTCTCCAAGTCGTCAGCGTGTTGGGGTCGCCGGCGTGGTCGCGGGCTTCATCGCCCGGAAGTCCACGTCGGAGTCGGCGATCAGCCACAGCAGGCCGGCCCAGGCGGCGACGTTCTGGTTAAGTTGCGCCGGGTCGATCTTGTCGAGCGTGTCGTTGGCGGTGTGGTGCAGGTCGAAATAGCGGGTTCCGTCCTGAGCGAGGCCGAAAAAGGGCACGCCCAGCGGGCCCATCGGTCCGACGTCGACGCCGCCTTCGGTCTCGACGCGATCGGAGGCCAGGACGCCGATCGGATAGAGGACGCGGGTCGCGGCCTTCTGAAAGTCTGAGCCTTGCGCGCCGGCGGGCAGGCGCAGGGCATAGACGCGATCGGCGCCGAAATCGCTCTCGCCGGCGATGATGTGCTTGTCCAGCGCTGCGCCCTGGCCGCGGGCGTAGACGCCGCCGCCGTTGCCGGTCTGGGCGGTCGGCTGGGCCACTTCTTCCGAACCGTAGAAGATGACGCGCAGGGTGCGGGCCGGACGGCGGCCGCTGTCGGCGATGGCCTTGGCGGCGGCGATAGTGATGGCGCCCCCTGCCCCGTCGTCGATGGCGCCGGTGCCCAGGTCCCAGCTATCCATGTGGGAGCCCAGGACGATGATCTCGTCGGGCCGGGTCGCGCCGGGCAGATCGCCGATGACGTTCTGGCTGTGCGTCTGATAGGTGCGGGCGGTCGAGGTCAGGCGCATGCGCACCGGCTGGCCCAGGGCGACCAGGCGGCTGACCTGATCGGCGTCGGGCGCGGCCAGGGCGAAGGCGGGAATGGTCGGCTTGCCGTCGACATAGCGGGTGGTGCCGGTGTGCGGCATCCGGTCTTCGTCCGAACCCACCGAACGCATGACGAAGGCCGCCGCGCCCTTGGCCGCCGCCACGCCGGGGCCGGCGCCGCGCACGCGGGTCTGAGGACCATAGCCCGAGCCGTCTTGCATCGGGTGCATCTGACCCAAGTCGACATAGACGATCTTGCCGCGGACGGTGGCCTCGGGCGCGGCCTGCAGGTCTTCGAAGGTCGAAAAGCGCACGATCTCCGCCTCGACGCCGCCCCTCGGCGTGGCCGGCGAGTGGCCCAGGGCGGCGGCGACCAGGGCCTGGGCGTTGTCGCCGACGATGGCGGCCGAGCTTTCACCCCGCTCCCAGCCGACCAGCGGGAACTCTTCGATGCGGACGTTCTGGAAGGCGTTGGCGCGCAGATAGTCAGCGGCCCAGGCGGCGGCCTGCTGCTCGGAGCGCGAACCCGCCGGGCGCGCGCCGAACCGCGTCGTCAGTTGGGTGACATAGTCCATGGCGATGTTCGAGCGCATCGCGGCGTCGCGCACCACGATCGCCTGCTGCACCGTCGCCGCATCCTGAGCATGGGCCGCGGGTGTAAACGCGACAAGACCCAGGGCGACGGCGCTGACGGTCAGCAGACGGATGGACATAAGCAGGCTCCGGACTCAGATGAGAGCCGGACCCTAGGTAGGTTCAGTCATTCTGGAAATAGGGTTCGACCGGACCCTGCAGTTTCACGGTCAGGGCCTTGCCCTTGCGATCCACGCGGTTGCCGAGCGCCAGACGCACCCAGCCTTCGGACACGCAATATTCCTCGACATTGGTCTTCTCTTCGCCCTTGAAGCGAATGCCGACGCCGCGTTGCAGGACCTCGGCGTCGTGATGCGGGCTGGACGGGTCGACCGAAAGGCGATCGGGGGGCGTGTCGGACATGGCGTTGGTCGGGCTCAGATCTCGGGAAGGCGCGGTGATAGACGCGCTGGCGCGCCCTGCCAATCCGAAACCGGGTGGAAACCGGGTTCGAAGACCCTAGGGCAGCAAGTGATAGTGCTGGGCGACGGCGGCCATCATCACAGTTCCGACCGCCGGAACGGCGAGTATGATGGCCCTGCGCATGCGGTGCGCCACGTAAAGCAGTTCGCCGATCATGGCGCGGATCCTCGATGTCATCGCTCTCTGACGGAGCGTTCGAAGATCATTGGTCGAACAGTGCGCGCTGTCGAGACGAAACGTCAGCGTCGAGACTACACTTAAGGTTACTGCACAGTTTGCCGGGGCTGGGCGTTGGGGGCCGCTGACGGCTGATAGGCCTGCGGGCCGGTCGCGGCGGGAGCAGCCGCAGGCGTGGCGGCGGGACGGCGCGCCGGAGTCGCGGCCGGGCGAGCCGCCGGTCGCGCAGCGGGACGGTTGGCGGCCTGTCTCTTATACACATCTGACGCTGCCGACGAATACATCACAAAAGGGGGGGGGGGGGGGGGGGGGGGGGGGGGGGGGGGGGGGGGGGGGGGGGG
>NZ_JAELUF010000892.1 GCF_016429195.1 Brevundimonas sp. ASV9 | reverse complement strand
ATTTTGTAGCCCCCGGTATACCGTTGAAGCGGCAAACTCACCATAAACTTGTATATTCCTCATCAGCGAGAACCTCTTTTAGACCCGTCTTTTCCCACAGCGTCTTGGAAAAGTTCCCGTCCTGTACTTGGAAGCGATCATTTACACGTACCGCCTCTCCGCGCTTCGGTTTGCCAGGAGTCGTCTGCAGAGGGAGCGTCTGCAGAAAGGCCACGTAGTCGCGACATAGGCTCTTTGGGAAGAAGGAAGGGACGGTGATGATGTTGGATGTGCGTGGGTGAGGGGTAGGTTGTAAGTCGAGCACGGGCAGGGGAGGTTTGAATTTGGGCCAGGAAGGTGGTGTTGAGGTTGTCGATGAGGCGGGTTGTGAAGACGGTTGTGATG
>NZ_JAELUF010000891.1 GCF_016429195.1 Brevundimonas sp. ASV9 | reverse complement strand
CTCTGCCATCGGCCAGCTCATCCGCTGGGCCACAAACAACCGCTACCTTCAATATCCCGAAGAGAAGCCAGACTTTAAGCTGCCTCAAGCATGGCTCGACATCATCAATAACACCAATGAGTCAGGCTACAACGCCTCCAAGTCGTCTTCATCCCTCGAGGATAGCAGCAACAACAACAACAACAACAACAATAACAACCACAATACCACAGCCGCTACAGACATCGATGCTCGCCTCGAGGCCGACGAGATACACAATCTAGAGAAGCAACAGTCAATCCCCGTCGCACCACAACGCACAAAGGACGGTGCCATCCTCGTCGACTGGTATTTCACCGATGACGACTCTGACCCGCACAACTGGACCAACATGAAGCGCATGGC
>NZ_JAELUF010000890.1 GCF_016429195.1 Brevundimonas sp. ASV9 | reverse complement strand
ACTACGGCAAGCTGAAGTGTTTGAAGACTGGGAGGAATCAGCGCTTCACCTGGATAATCTGCTGGGCTTGGATCACTGGTATGTAGTCCGTGGACCACTCAAGAGGAGACGGCTGACAAAACCCGCGCAGGCGGAATAACCCGACGTCAAAATACTACGATTGGCGGTTGATAACAGAGCGAGTCGACTCGCTAGCCACCGCTCGAGAGGAAGATGATTTTCAACAACTTGTCAATCTTCTTCGATCCGGCCTCGTGCGGAACTTGGGAACTGTCTCTTATACACATCTGACGCTGCCGACGAATACATCACAGTGTAGATCTCGGTGGTCGCCGGGGCATTAGGAGGGGGGGGGGGGGGGGGGGGGGGGGGGGGGGGGGGGGG
>NZ_JAELUF010000889.1 GCF_016429195.1 Brevundimonas sp. ASV9 | reverse complement strand
CCGCCGTCCTTGTCTATGCCCGCGAGATTTAGCGAGTAAGTCTCGCGATTGATGCTGAGATTGCGCGTGTCACTGTCGACGATGCGAATCTCCGGCAGGGGGGTGCTCGCGTCCCAATTCTTGTGGAGGGAGAGGATGAAAGAGAGACCGCCCAGGCCGGCACCGGAGACAAGTAACTTCTTGCCGGAGAGGAAGTGGTTTGGATTGTTTGCGACGGCCATTCTATGTCGTTATTATATGTTGTATTCTGTATGCTGTATGCTAGGTTGGTGTAGTGGTGATGAATTGCGTTGTGTAGGACGAGCTGAACGTGAGAGGGAATGGCTGTCTCTTATACACATCTGACGCTGCCGACGAATACATCACAGTGTAGATGTCGGTGGT
>NZ_JAELUF010000888.1 GCF_016429195.1 Brevundimonas sp. ASV9 | reverse complement strand
CTACGACGAAAATCAGCCAAACACTTTGCACGTGGTTAACTCCTGGAAGCTAACGGATCTGTTTTCGCAGCATTTGTTCTTGGAATATGCATCAAGTCAATGGGAAAACCATGCAACAGCAAGTTATCCGGCCCTTCTCAACCTGCATGGAACAACGATCAATTTGGGGAAAGCGCCCACTTTACGAGACGCTTGGTTCCTAAGGACCGCTCGTGAAGGGCAAGTGGCCGTCGTCAAGTGGCTGCTTGAGAAGGGCGCGGAAATTCAGGTCAAGGACCGTTACGGTGGGGCGCTTTCGTGGGCTGCCTGGAACGGGCACGAGGCCGTCGTCAAGTTGCTGCTCAATAATAACGCTGACGTCGATTCTAAAAATATATGGCAGGAG
>NZ_JAELUF010000887.1 GCF_016429195.1 Brevundimonas sp. ASV9 | reverse complement strand
ACCTTATATACATGGTTTTGTATCTGATGTGAAGGTAAATGCCGAAAGCGGCACGATTTCAGTTACCTGCACTACATCCTATAAGAAGGTTTTACATAAATCAGTAATCCCAACACCTGGATCAGATGAAATTGTTGCACCTACCGGTAATGTCTATGATGTTGTGAAGTTCTTCTTTCAAAAAGCTGGGGTTGTTCTACATGGTAACAGAGTAAATATTCCTGGAACCAATCAAAGCTGGATTGTGGAAGGAGCAACCGGTAAGAGATTTCAAAAATGGGATGAAATTGTTCGCGATATTATAGATACAACATTCCACTATATTAAACACGAACCAGACGGAAGTTGTACATTTATGAAAATGCCAGACTACGCAATTAATGAA
>NZ_JAELUF010000886.1 GCF_016429195.1 Brevundimonas sp. ASV9 | reverse complement strand
GTCCTCACTACTAAGCAATGAATGATGTTGAAAAGCGACACGGTGTTCGTTTACCGTGTCGTTTTAGGTAGAAGAAGAAGAAGGGCGCTACAAAGCACAAAAAAAAAAAAAGGAAAGAAAGTAAAATTTGCAAGTTACACAATAATGATATTGGACGGCTGCGGATTTGACAATAACATAAGAAGGGCGAACTTGCGGCCTGGTGAAACTCGAAAGAGCATGAAGAGTAAAATAGCTTATTTTATGAGTTGAATGCAATTCCATCTATTACTAGAAAAAGCAGTCGCTAAAGTGCAAATATGCTGGTAATAATACTGTCGAAACCGTGAATATGTAAAAGGTGCCAGGGTATTCCATGCCCGATGTAAGCCCGGCAGACAAACAC
>NZ_JAELUF010000885.1 GCF_016429195.1 Brevundimonas sp. ASV9 | reverse complement strand
GAATAAGTGGCTCGCCGAGCGTTTCGCAAGTCCGAGCCTGAGCGGTTTTGGCGGACGCACGCCAACGACTTGTTGCACTGCATAACCGGCACAGCTCCGACTGTGGCGTGGCGTGACGCGAGCGCAAAAGGCGAGAAAATTCATCTACCGGGGTGCTTCGACAGCTCGACTCCCATGCCAAGTTCTACCACTAGCTTATTCCCGAGCCTCTGCCAATGACGATTTCCACTTCATTTCCCTAGAGGGAGTCGTGACGAGACGCAGCGCCTTTCCCCCCTTCTTTTTCTCATTCGCGAGTCATCTGATGCAGCGCAAGACTTGCGTCTGCACATACCTCGATAATGTCGACGAATAATGATGGCGTCAACCCCCTGAGGCCGTATTA
>NZ_JAELUF010000884.1 GCF_016429195.1 Brevundimonas sp. ASV9 | reverse complement strand
CCCCCCCCCCCCCCCCCCCCCCCCCCCCCCCCCCCCCCCCCCCCCCCCCCCCCCCCCTCGCTTTTTCAAGCTGTAGACGGCATACGAGATACGATTGCTGGTCTCGTGGGCTCGGAGATGTGTATAAGCCCCCCCCCCTATGCCGAGGAACAGGTCCGCCTCACCGGTCCGGGCGTCGATCTGGCGGACCAGGCTGTCGATGACGCGCATGCCCAGGCTGCGGTCGCTGCGGGCGGCGATCAGGTCGAAGCCTGTCACTTATACACAAATGACGCTGCCGACGAAAACATCACAGAGTAGATCACAGAGGTCCACGTAACATAAAAAAACTTAGGCGGGGGCGGGGAAGGCGGGGGGGGCGAGCTGGTGGGGGGGCGGGGGGGGG
>NZ_JAELUF010000093.1 GCF_016429195.1 Brevundimonas sp. ASV9 | reverse complement strand
CGCCGACTTGGCCTTCGTCGGCTTCGGGCCCTCGACCGCACGGCGCGCCAGAGCCTCTGTCTCACGGACGCTGAGACCATCCACGAAAGCGATGTCCGCCAACTGACCCGGATCGGGCGTATTGATCAGGGCCCGGGCATGACCCGCAGACAGCTTGCCTTCGCGCACATAGAACAGCACTCGCTCAGGCAGTTGCAGCAGGCGCATGGTGTTGGCCACATGGCTGCGGCTCTTGCCGACCACGCCCGCCACCGCGTCCTGCGTCCGCCCGAAGCGCTCCATCAGAACGCGGTAAGCCTCGGCCTCTTCCAGAGGATTCAGATCTGCGCGCTGGACGTTTTCGACGATCGCGACTTCGAACACCTCGACGTCGTCCATCTCGTGGACCACGATCGGCACCTCGGTCAGGCGCGCCGCCTGCGACGCGCGCCAGCGGCGTTCGCCAGCGATAATCTGCCAGACGCCGTCCTCACCCGGTTGGGTCCGCACCAGGATCGGCTGCAACACCCCCTTGTCGCGGATCGAGGCGGTCAGTTCCTCCAGATCCTCCTGGCGGAAGGTCTTGCGGGGTTGGTCCGGATTGGGCTTCAGGCTTTCGATCGGCACGCGTTGCACGCCGGCGAGCACGGGCGCGTCGGATGCGACCGGCGCCTCGGCGTCCTGTCCCATCAACGCCGACAGGCCGCGGCCCAGACCTCTTTGTCGTTCAGCCAAGATACTGTTCCGTTCTATTAAAACTCAGGCGGCCAGCTTCAGCCGCTGGCGTTCGCGCTTCACCACTTCCTTGGCCAGCCGCAGATAGGCCTGGCTGCCGGCGCACTTCAGGTCATAGATCAGCGCCGGCTTGCCGAAGGACGGCGCCTCGGCGACGCGGACGTTGCGCGGGATCACGCTCTCATAGACCTTGTCGCCGAAGTGAGCGCGCACGTCGTTGGCCACTTGGCCCGACAGGGCGCTACGACGATCGAACATCGTCAGGACCAGGCCCTGGATTTCCAGCGACGGGTTGAGGCTGTGCTTGACCATATCGATGGTGCGCATCAGCTGGCTCAAACCTTCCAGGGCGAAGAACTCGCATTGCAGCGGCACCAACACTGCGTCCGCCGCTGCCATCGCGTTCAGCGTCAGCAGGTTCAGCGACGGCGGGCAGTCGATAAGCACATAGTCATACGCGGTAGGGCCATCGTCGTGGGCGCGCAGGGCGTCGCGCAGTCTATACGATCGGCGATCCGCCTGGCTGAGTTCGATCTCAACGCCCGACATGTCCGCGTCGGCCGGGACGATCCACAAACCCGGCACTGTCGTCTGCACCGAGGCATCGGCGATGGAGCGCTGATCCACGACGACATCATAGATCGTGACGCGCCGTGTTTCACGTGGAACACCCAGGCCCGTCGAGGCATTGCCCTGCGGGTCCATATCCACGATCAGTACGCGCTCCCCAATGGCGGCCAGGGCGGTGCCGAGGTTGATGGCTGTCGTCGTCTTGCCGACCCCGCCTTTCTGGTTGGACACGGCGAGGACGCGGGCGGGCTTTCTAGCGCGTTGAGCGGGCACGGCGGAGGCTCCGGATTGTCACGATGCGGCCGCGCACGTCGCTTTGCGACGGGGCCAGTTCAGCCTCGAAATGCCAGGATTTGCGCGCTTCGATCAACTCGGATTCGGCACGCTCCCCCTTCAGGAACAGACCTTGTGCACCCCTTTGGAAGTAGGGCTGTGCATAACCCAGCAGTTTCTCCATCGGCGCGACGGCACGGGCGGTGACGATGTCGCACGTCACCGACTGCGCTTCAGCCCGGCCGACGATGACCGTCGCCGGCAAGGACAGCGCATCGACCACTTCTCGCAAGAATCGGCAGCGCTTGGCCAAGCTGTCGATCAGCCAGACATGAGCCCCATCCCGCCCTTTGAGCATGATGGAAAGCACCAGTCCAGGAAAGCCGGCCCCGGCCCCCAGATCCGCCCAGGTCTTCGCGCCCGGCACCAGCTCGAGCAACTGCGCACTGTCCCAGACATGGCGGTTCCAGAAGTCCGGCAGACTGTCCGGACCGACCAGATTCATCACTGCATTGGCCTCGACCAACCGGAGCCGAAAGGCCTCGAGGTCGGCGATCTGTTCCGCTGACGCATTCGAGCGTGCACGGAACGCCTGCTGTTCAGCCTCCAACATCAAGCCGCGACCGAGGCCTTGGGCGCGCGCTTCACATAGGCCAGCAGCGCCGTCAAAGCGCCGGGCGTCATGCCCTCGATTCGACCGGCCTGGCCCAAGGTGCGCGGTTGGACGCGCGTCAGCTTCTCCTTCACCTCGTTCGACAGACCGCCGACAACGCCGTAGTCGAGATCGGTCGGAAGCATCAGCCCCTCCTCCGCCTTCAGCGCATCCGCATCCTGCGACTGGCGATCAAGGTAGTTGGCGTATGCAGCGTCGATTTGAACCTGCTCGCGAACGTCGTCGGTCCAATCGGCGATGACGGGCACTGCCGAAACGAACTGATCCAAAGAGACATCGGGGAAGGCCAACAGTTCGCGCATCGAGCGCCGACGACCATCAGCATTGACCGAAATGCCGAGCGCACCGGCCTCATTGGGCGTGAACAGTGTTTCACGTGAAACGGCGCTCGCTGCCGCAAGCGCCGAAGCCTTGGCTTCAAAACGAATGCGCCGATCTTCGCCGACGATGCCCAGCTCGATCGCAATGGGTGTGAGCCGAAGGTCGGCGTTATCCGCTCGCAGCGTCAGCCGATATTCCGCCCGGCTGGTGAACATCCGGTACGGTTCGGTAACGCCGCGCGTCACCAGATCGTCGATCATGACGCCGATATAGGCCTGATCACGCCCCAGGATCACCGGCTCCTGGCCAGCCGCTGAACGCGCGGCATTCAGTCCCGCCATCAGCCCCTGGGCCGCGGCCTCCTCATAGCCCGTCGTGCCGTTGATCTGTCCGGCGAGATATAGTCCCGGACGCTTCTTCACCTCCAGCGCGGCCGTCAGCTCGCGCGGGTCGACATAGTCGTATTCGATGGCGTAGCCGTATCGAAACACCTCGACCGCTTCCAATCCCGGGATGGTTCGCAGGAAGGCGAGCTGCGTCGGCTCCGACACCGAGGTTGAGATGCCGTTCGGATAGACCGTCGGATCGTCCAATCCTTCCGGCTCCAGGAAGATCTGATGGCTCGTCTTGTCAGCGAACCGAACGACCTTGTCTTCGATCGACGGACAATATCGCGGGCCCCGCCCCGACAGCTTGCCGCCATAGACGGCGCTCTCGCCGAGATTCTCAGCGATGATCCGATGGGTCTCCTCCGTCGTGTGGGTCACGCCGCAGGCGATCTGGGGCACGTCAATCCGGTCGGTCAGGAAGGAAAAGGCTGACGGCGCCTCGTCCGCCTGCTGCATTTCCAGACGCTCCCAGGCGATCGTCCGACCGTCGAGGCGTGCGGGCGTGCCTGTCTTCAGACGTCCCATCATCAGGTCGGCGGCATGAAGATCGGCGGCCAGACCCGTCGAGGGCTCCTCACCATGCCGCCCCGACGGGATGCGTTCATCGCCGCGATGGATGACGCCATTCAGGAAGGTGCCGGTCGTCAGGACAGCCGCCCCAGCGCGAACCGTCTCTCCGCCGCCTGTTACGACGCCGACGACCCGGTCGCCTTCAAGGACAAGCCGCTCGGCCGTCCCTGCCATCAGGGTCAGATTGGGCGTCCCTTGCAGTTCGGCCTGCATGGCCTCGCGATAGAGGCGGCGGTCGATCTGGCTGCGCGGGCCCCGAACGGCGGCGCCCTTGGATCGATTCAGCAGGCGGAACTGGATGCCTGACACATCAGCCAGCCGCCCCATCACGCCGTCCATGGCGTCGATCTCGCGAACGAGATGCCCCTTCCCCAGCCCCCCAATAGCCGGGTTGCACGACATCTCGCCGATCGTCTCCAACTTCTGAGTCAGAAGGACGGTGCGGGCGCCCGCCCGCGCGGAGGCCGCCGCCGCTTCACAGCCGGCGTGGCCGCCGCCGATGACGACGACGTCGAATATAAGATCATGGGGAGAAATCATCGCCGGCACATAAGCCAAAATGCGTGTGATCGCCAGAGGCGGACCAATCGCATCTGACCGCGACCCGCCTCTGTTTCACGTGAAACACCGGTATGGCTAGACCTACTTTCCTATGCAGAAGGTCGAAAAGACTTCGCCCAGAATGTCCTCTACACCGATCGCACCTGTCACGCGCGCCACAGCGTCGGAAGCCCGTCTGAGATCGTCGCCAGCCATTTCCGGCGCCACATTGAGCGCAGCCCGCGCCGCATCGACGCTTTCCAACGCCTCAAGCAAACGCAGCCGATGGCGCTCTTGCGTCACGGCAGGGAAGTCGGCGCCTGACAGGTCCCGGGCAAGACGGGCAGCAATCCATTCTCGAAGCTCAGCCAGGCCGGCGCCGGTCACGATGCTCACCGCTAAAGTGTCATACTCGCCATCGGCTGAGCCGGCGCAAAGGTCGGACTTGGTCGCCACGATCAGATCGTCATCCTTGACGTAGGCCGCAGCCACCCCGTCCGGGTCACCCGGCGCGCGAACCCAGACGCGCAAGTCGGCTTGTTCGGCGCGAAGCCGTGCGCGGCGCACGCCCTCGGCCTCGACCGGGTCGTCGCTGTCTCTCAAGCCGGCCGTATCCGACAAGGTCACGGCATAGCCGCCGATCACTAGATCGGCATCCAGCACATCCCGCGTGGTGCCGGCGATCGGCGTCACGATGGCCGCTTCACGCGCAACGAGCGCATTGAACAGGGACGACTTGCCGGCGTTCGTCTCACCGATCAGGACGATGCGGTAACCGTCCCTCACCCGTTCGCCACGCCGCCCCGTATCGACCGCGCTTCTCAGGTCGGCGCCGAGCCGGTCCAGTACAGGCCCCGCCGTACGGGCCAGATTGTCCGGGACCTCTTCATCCGGAAAATCGATCTCGGCCTCGACCAGAGCCAGGGCGTGAAGAAGATCACGGCGGAAACCGGCATAGGTTTCGCTGAGCTTGCCATCCAACTGACCCAACGCCTGCTTGGCCTGGGCGCTGGTCTCCGCGTCGATCAGATCGGCGACCGCCTCGGCCTGCGCCAGATCCATGCGGCCGTTCTGGAACGCGCGGCGTGTGAACTCGCCGGGGTCTGCCGGGCGCAAGCCCAACGCGATCAAGGTGCGGCTGGCGGCCTCAACGACCGCGCGACCGCCATGCAGATGCAGCTCGGCGGCATCCTCGCCCGTGTAGCTGTTGGGCGCCACAAAACGCAGCACCAGCGCCTGATCGATGTGATCGCCGGCATGGCTGAGGTCACGCACCGACGCCATGCGCGGCTTCAAGCGGGTTGCGCCCAGCGCCGTCAACGCGGCCTCGACGCCGGGGCCCGACAAACGGAGAACCGCAATGGCGCCTCGGCCAGGCGGCGTCGCCAAGGCGAAGATGGTGTCGATCATCAACTCAGACCGAGCGGCTCCGGGGCGGGCGGATGCTCACTTCACCGCCGCTTCCATCAGGCGTCGAAACTGGTCCTGAGCCTGAAGCCCGACGCTGGTCCAGGTCTTCATCAGTTCCTCAGGCTGCATGGCGGCGACATTGGCCTCCATCCGCTTCTGCATCTCCGCGACCATGGCGTCGTTCAGCGGCGTCACGTCCGGCAAGCCGAGAAAGGCTCGCGCCTCCGCCGGTGTGCACTCGACTTCCACATTGACTTTCATCGCATGGTCTCCTGTTTCACGTGAAACGCCATTTCTACCCTAACGCCACGCGCGCGGCGCGTGGCTGCTTGAGGATGACGGATCAGGTGTTCATCGACTGGAAGAAGTCCGAGTTGTTTTTGGATTGACGCAGTTTGTCGAGCAGGAACTCGATCGCGTCCTGCGGTCCCATCGGATTCAGGATGCGGCGCAGGACATAGGTCTTGGCCAGCTGATCCTTCGGCGTGATCAGGTCTTCCTTGCGGGTGCCGGATTTCAGCACGTCGATGGCGGGGAAGATGCGCTTGTCGGCGACCTTGCGGTCCAGCACGATTTCCGAGTTGCCGGTGCCCTTGAACTCTTCGAAGATCACCTCGTCCATCCGGCTGCCGGTGTCGATCAGGGCCGTGGCGATGATGGTCAGAGAACCGCCCTGCTCTACATTGCGCGCGGCGCCGAAGAAGCGCTTAGGCCGTTGCAGGGCGTTGGCGTCCACACCGCCCGTCAGCACCTTGCCCGACGAGGGGACGGTGGCGTTGTACGCTCGGCCCAGACGCGTGATGGAGTCCAGCAGGATCACCACATCCTTCTTGTGTTCGACCAAACGCTTGGCCTTTTCGATCACCATTTCGGCGACGGCGACGTGGCGGGTGGCGGGCTCGTCGAAGGTCGAGGCGACGACCTCACCCTTCACCGTGCGCTGCATGTCGGTCACTTCTTCGGGGCGTTCGTCGATCAGCAGGACGATCAGGAAGACTTCCGGGTGGTTGCGTTCGATCGATTTGGCGATGTTCTGCAGCATCACTGTCTTACCGACGCGCGGCGGCGCCACGATCAGGCAGCGTTGGCCCTTGCCCAAGGGCGCGACGATATCGATCACCCGGCCCGAGCGATCCTTCAACGTCGGATCCTGGATCTCCATGTGCAGTCGCTCTTCGGGATAGAGCGGCGTCAGGTTGTCGAACAGGACCTTGGTCTTGACCGCTTCGGGGTCTTCCAGATTGATCGTGTCGACCTTGAGCAGGGCGAAGTAGCGTTCGCCTTCCCGCGGCGCCCGCACGGCCCCATGGACGGTGTCGCCCGAGCGCAGGCCGAAGCGGCGGATCTGCGACGGCGAGACATAGACGTCGTCCGGACCTGGCAGATAGTTGGCGTCCGAGCTGCGCAGGAAGCCGAAGCCGTCCGGCAGGATTTCCAGCACGCCGTCGGCGATGATCTCGACTTCTTCGTCGGCCAGGGCCTTCAGGATGGCGAACAGCAGATCCTGTTTGCGCAGGTTCGAGGCGTTCTCGACCTCCAGCTGTTCGGCGAAGGCGACCAGGTCGGCCGGGGTCTTCTCATTCAGTTCGGCGAGCGTGATGCGGCCGTTGGCGACGACAGGCTCGCCGTCCTCTTCGTCGTCCGCCGTCGTGTCCACGCCGGAATCGGCGCCCGCCGCCTCGCCGGCTTCATGCGCCGCGCCGTGATGGGTGGGGGTTTCAACCTCCACGCCTTCGTTCTCGGGGGTGTCGGTATTGGTGTCGCGGACGTCGGTCATAATGCAGGCTCGCGGGCGCACGCGGCCAGACGGCTGCGGCGCGGGTCTCTGAAAATGTCTGGCCGGAAGGCCGAAGGGAGGTGCGACGGGCTCCCGCTGGCTCCAAGGCCTGCAAGCGTCACGAAAGAGAGGGACCGCCGGCGCAGGACGTCGAACGGTTCGCCGCCAGCGGAACCACAGGCGGCGGGTCAGGTCAAGCGGAGCCGCTTAATGGAACGTCCACTCCGTCGTCACCGACAGCACCATGACGATGGCCAGGACGAACGGGACCTCATTCGTCATGCGCCAGAACTTGCCTGAATACTTCGACGTGCCGGCCGCGATCTTCTTCCTTTGGGCCGCCAGGAAGCCGTGCCAGCCGCTGAGCAGGAAGACACCCGCCAGCTTGGCGATCATCCACGGCTCGGCCAGGAAGGCGGCGCCGCGCGCCGAGACATCGATGTGGATCAGCCACAGACCGAACACCCAGGCCAGGATCATTGCCGGGTTCAGAATGATGCGCAGCAGCCGCGTCTGCCACAAGCGCAGCAGGGCCTGCATCTCGCTTTTCAGCGGTTCGGGCTTGGCGTTCTGTTCGGCGTCATAGGCGTAGAGCCGAGGCAGGAACAGAAGACCCGCCATCCAGGCGATCACCGCCAGAATGTGCAGCCCGCGTGCGAGATCATAGGTGTTCATGCCGCCTGTCTTCCCCTGCGATGCGGACAGGCCTTCCAGTCCGCCTTACACCCCTGGCCGAACGGCGCGACGCCCTTATGCGACAATGCGCTCACGGCTGCGTCGGCCAAGGCGTCAATGAACAGTGGCTCAATCCCGACCGCCGGTGCCCGCAAATAGGGACTGGCCCCTTTTTCGTGGGCCAGTTCGCCATATTCGATATCCAGCTCGACCAGGGTCTCGATATGCTCCGAGACAAAGGCGATAGGCGTGACAACGACCCCGACGCCGTCTTTGGCGGCGGTTTCAATGGCTTCAGGCGTGGACGGGCCCAGCCATTTCATCGGCCCGACCCGGCTTTGGTAGCAGATAGCGTGGTCGATCGGCCCGCGCTGGGCCTCGATGGCGGCGACCACGGCGGCGACCGTCGTCTCGATCTGCTCCTGATACGGATCGCCCTTGCCGGTCACCAGCTTCTCGGGGATGCCATGGGCGGAGAACAGCACCCGCACCGGCTGGCCCACCGCCTCGTCCAGCTTCTCGCCGATCGCCTGGGCCTGGGCCTCAACCCAGCCTGTCGCGGCCGGATAGCAGCAGACGGCGCGGCTGACGCCCGGGCCGGCATAGGCGGCGTTCCAAGCCTTCAGCGAGGATTCCGTCGTCGTGGTCGAAAACTGCGGATAGAGCGGCAGCAGGACGACTTCGTCGGGTCCGAAGGCGGCGACCTCGGCCGCCGTCTCTTCGGTCAACGGATGCCAGTAGCGCATGGCGATGAAGACCTTGACCTCATCGCCGCCCAGCCGCGCGCCAAGCAACGCCTGCAAAGCCTCAGCTTGGCGACGGGTTTCGGGCAGCAGCGGCGATCCCCCGCCCATCAGAGCGTAGTTGGCTTGGGCGCTGGTTTCGCGTCGGCTGGAGATCAGTTTGGCCAGAGGCGTGCGGAAGATCCCCGGAAGGCCGATGATGGCCGGATCGTTGAACAGGTTGAACAAGAACGGCTTGACCGAAGCCTGATCGTCCGGCCCGCCCAGATTGAACAGCACCACCGCGATGCGGCGGCCGGGGTTCGCATCGCTCATTGGGCGCCGATCCGTCTCAAAACCTGTTCGACATGGTCGATCGGCACATCCGGCAGGATGCCGTGGCCGAGGTTGAACAGCCAGGGCCCCTGCCCCCAGGCTTCCATCAGCTGATCGACGCGTCGGTCCAGCAGATCCCCGCCGGCGCGCAGCAGCAGCGGGTCGAGCGCCCCCTGGATCGGCTTGATCTGCTGCACCCGTTTGCCGACCTCGAGCGGGCAGGCGGTGTCCAGGGCGACGGCGTCGACCTCGACCGCCTCGGCGTACCGCTCCGAAAGCGCCGCAGAGCCCCGTGGGAAGCCGATGAGGGGTACAGTGACCCCCAGCTCCCGCGTGCGCTTCACCAGCGCCTGGTGGGGCTTCAGGACCAATCTTTCGAACAGGTCGTCCGGCAGCCCCTCGGCCCAGCTCTCGAAGATCTTCAGAACCTGGGCCCCGGCGTCGGCCTGCATCTTCAGATATCGGGCCGTGGCCTCGACCAGAACCTCCAGCGTCTCATCGACGCGCTCGGGATCGGCATAGGCGTAGGTGCGGGCCTGGGCGCGTTCACCCTTGCCTATGGTGCGCGCCTGGCCGTCCAGCATATAGGTCGCCACTGTCCAGGGCGCGCCTGCGAATCCGATCAGGGCGCGTTCCGGCTCCAAGGCCGCGCGCACGATCGACAGGGTCTCACCCACCGCCGACAGATGCTCGCCCGCCGCCGGAGCCAGTTCGGCCATCCGACCCGGGATCGGCATTTCGCCCAGACGAGGCCCCTCCCCCGTCTCGAACCAGACGTCCTGGCCCAGGGCGCGCGGGATCAGCAGGATGTCGGCGAAGACGATCGCCGCATCGAAGCCGAACCGGCGCATGGGCTGAAGCGTCGCCTCGGCGGCCATTTCGGGGTTCAGACAGAAGGCGATGAAGTCGGGCGCCTCGGACCTCAGCTTGCGATATTCCGGCAGATACCGACCGGCCTGGCGCATGAACCACACCGGCGGACGCTCCAGCGTCTCCCCGCGGAGAGCCCGGAGCACCAAGGGTGTCGGATCGGCAGTCTGGGTCTGATCGGTCATCCCGGAGGATTAAGGTCACAGCCCCCCGCTCTCAATCCCTAATCAGATTAAGAATTAAAAGATTCGAAGTGGCAGGTAGGGCGGTGGAATGGCGGGGATGACTCGATCGGAGGCGGCGGAACAAAAGCGGATATCCACGTCTGCGATATCCCTAACGGGGATGTCGGAATGACCAATCCCGCCGGTGGACAATCCCTAACGAAACCTTAACCGGCAAGGGTTTGCGGGGACTTGCGGCTGTGAACGCGGTTAAGCACCGTTAACCTTTCATTAGGATTTTCCACAGCGGTTGGAAATTCGGTTTCCGCCTTGGGATGATCCGGCGGCGGACGACCAACGCGATCCACCATCATCCCCGCTCGCGGGCGGATCGATCAGCGGCTAAGAAAAACGGCGCCCCGACGGTCCAACGCCGTCCCCCAACTTTCAACAGGGAGACAGACAGTCTCATGAGCCCTGCGAGACCCTCGGGACCGGCCCGTCTGGCCACCTATTTCCACGTTCACCTGGTGTCGGACTCCACCGGCGAGACCTTGAACGCCATGGCCAAGGCGGTGACCGCGCGCTTCGACGGCGTCATTCCGATCGAGCACATCTATTCCCTGGTGAGGTCGGCAAAGCAGATGGAGCGGGTGCTGCAGGAGGTGGAGTCCGCGCCGGGCGTCGTTCTCCACACCCTGGTCGACCGCGATCTGCGCGAGCAGCTAGAAGAAGGCTGCCGTCGCCTGGACATGCCCCAGATCGGCGCGCTGGATCCGCTGGTCGGGGCCATGTCGCGCTATCTCGGCGCGGCCCTGTCCACCCGCGTCGGCGCCCAGCACGCGCTGGACCACGACTATTTCAACCGGATCGCGGCGCTGGACTTCGCCATGGCCTACGACGACGGCCAAGGCTCTCTGGATCAGCTGGAGGGCGCCGACGTCGTTCTGTGCGGGGTCAGCCGGACATCCAAGACCCCCACCTGCATCTATCTGGCCCACCGGGGCATCCGGGCGGCCAACGTGCCTCTGGTGCCGGGCCAGGAGGACGGCGAGCGGCTGACCAAGCTAAAGAACCCCTTGGTGATCGGCCTGACCGTGTCGCCCGATCGGCTGGTTCAGATCCGGCGCAACCGCATCGACAATCTGAACGCCAGCCAGTCGTCGAACTACACCGATCAGGACGCCGTGCGCGACGAGACGATCAAGGCGCGCCGGGCCTTCGAGCGGCGCGGCTGGCCGACCATCGATGTGACCCGCCGTTCGGTGGAAGAGACGGCGGCGGCGATCACCAATTTGCTGAGCGAGCATCGCAACCACAAGATCGGGACGACCTGGTGATGAGCGTCTCTGTAGCGCTATCGCCCTGCGGGCTGCTTGAGCGCGGAAACCTGATCCTGGCGTCCAAGAGCGCGGCCCGCCGCGCCATGCTCGAAAACGCTGGCGTCGCCTTTGAGGTGCGCGTCGCCGATGTGGACGAGGACGCCATCAAGGCCGTCTCGACCGACCTGGACGCCGCCGCCCTCGCCGTTCGTCTCGCGGAAGCCAAGGCCTTGGCCGTCTCACGCGACGATGAGACCGCCTGGGTGTTGGGCTCGGATCAGACGCTGGCCTTTGACGGCGGCCTGATTTCCAAGGCCAGGTCTCTGGACGCGGCGCGCGAGCGGCTGAAAGCCATGCGTGGCAAGTCGCACCAGCTGCATTCCGGCGCAGCATTGGCGACCAAGGGCCAGATTGTCTGGTCCGGCGTCGATACGGTTCAGATGCGGATGCGCGATTTCTCGGACGCCTT
>NZ_JAELUF010000883.1 GCF_016429195.1 Brevundimonas sp. ASV9 | reverse complement strand
CATACCACCTCTCCACCCGGCAGCATATTATAGATACAAGCTCTGAGCGGCGACAATATCTCTCCTAATCTTCTGCAGACTCTCGTCAAACTTTTTCGTCAGGTCCTCGTTGCCCATGACCTTGGCGGCCTGTGCCATTTGTCGAAGCAGTTCCTCCAGACGGCGGAACAGGCGGATGAGGGAGCCTTCGTAGACACTAGTCATTTTGCTATCATTTGCTGTTAGTAAATCACGTAACCCGTAGGTGCGTGTGTGAACGATTTACTCACCAAATCTCAGAGAATGGTCGGCCCTGCGCCCACGAATATACCGTCTCCATGAGCTGCCACTTCAAACTGGCGACATATTCCTCCTCGTTTACGTTCAGCTTGCACTCTTGGCTGAC
>NZ_JAELUF010000882.1 GCF_016429195.1 Brevundimonas sp. ASV9 | reverse complement strand
GGGCGCGCGGCTGCACGCGATGCGTCCTCTCCAGAATCCCAGGACATACCGAGCAGTCGCTCACGCCAAGCCGCGCGCAGCCGGCGGTCTGGACAGTCTGACGCAGGTGAAAATACGCGCAGCCAACGCAGTCGCGGCGCAAAGAAGAATTATGTAATTGACTCCAGCCCCGACGATGATGACGAGGACATTGAGGACGAGGTGGAAGTTGAACTTGACGAGGATGAAGCCATGGATGATGGGGATGAGGATGCCGAGGGCGAAGAGGAAATGGACGTTGACGCGGAGGGAGAAGACGCTGAAGGAGACGTCGATATGGACACCACTCCTCGCAAGCGAGGCAAGCAAACCATCAAAGTCAACTCCCGGTCCGCCAGATCAAGAC
>NZ_JAELUF010000881.1 GCF_016429195.1 Brevundimonas sp. ASV9 | reverse complement strand
CTCCATACTTGCACGTAATTATACTATGAACTGTATCCGGAGTTGGTGAAAGACGTCGCTACGAATACAGTGGAGAGACTTTCTCATTCGAAAGAGAAGAAACTATGTCAGTCTTGGTGCGTTCAATAACGTTATGAAAAGAGCGCTCTTCATTGTGAGAGGTAACTGCTCTAGAGCTGTCAGTCAAGTATAAGCCACATTGAACTTGTACTTTGCGTGGATTCCTCGTCAGCTCGCTCTGTCGTCGGATAGCGGCGGGCTTTTAGGCTCCATGTCCATCGTACGTAACAATGTAGGACTGCAGCCACAGTCCCGCCTGGCAGAGCATCAACTCCTCTGCAAAGGCCGACTCCCTTTGAATATTTTTCTCCAGACAGAGCATACC
>NZ_JAELUF010000880.1 GCF_016429195.1 Brevundimonas sp. ASV9 | reverse complement strand
ATGCATAAGCCACGTGTAACGCCCAAAAAAAAAAACCTGTGCATCTTGCGTCTAATACGGGACGAAAGTGAAGGGGGCAAACTACGAGAGACATCGGGCGGCTCTCTGCTGCAGGTTTGCGTGTTATTTGCATAACATCGTATGCCGCGGATCCACCTGTAGCGATGCTTGTACAACAAAGGCGGCACTTACATGAATATTGAAGTAGTGACTGTTTCGTTGAGGCGCAAAAGAGAGACATGCATGACAAGTTACTGCGGCGTCCTGGCATCCGATGCTGCCTCGTATCCTACACGGACCAGTATCTGTCTCTTATACACATCTGACGCTGCCGACGAATACATCACAGTGTAGATCTCGGTGGTGGGGGTGGCATTGAGGGGGG
>NZ_JAELUF010000879.1 GCF_016429195.1 Brevundimonas sp. ASV9 | reverse complement strand
CATCGCGGTGCTCTCTTGATTCGAGCCAGGCTCAACGGATACACCGCTGGGAAGTTTTCGATATACAGTTCGCGCTTCCTCTGGCAGACCAATTTGATAAGGGCAGCCTATAAACGATGCAGAAGGTCCTACTGAAGGTGAAGCATCGAAAATGGTAATTGTGGCGCATGAGGGATAACTGGGTGATTGTGAGTTAACGAGAGGCAGAGTATATCGTCGGTTCACCAACTTACCAACGGAAGTTGAGAGTAACAGTCGCGGATCGTTCATCTGCAATGGCAAGGTAGTTACCACGAGCAGACTCTGCGACGCAAGAAGCGCCTACGTAGTAATTCGTGGTCTTTGTGCCTTGTGTCTTGTCATCGTTTGTCTCAACGCATACACC
>NZ_JAELUF010000878.1 GCF_016429195.1 Brevundimonas sp. ASV9 | reverse complement strand
AACATGGACTCGAAGACGAGCCTTTGGAGTTTGGCGGCATATATGCTCGCGTCGAGCCCCAGCACCTTGATGAGACAAGTTTTGAGGACCTTGCCTCTGGCAGCACACTTGAGACATCGTTTGACCTTGCCGAAGTATATGACCTCTCAAAGGGTGGCAGGTTCACCGTCCGCTCCCAAGGAGCCCTCTCCTTTGCGAAGGAGGCTACACTTAACCTCATCGGCTCTGTGGGCTATTCTTCAAACATCCTCGAAGCCGATATTGAAGGTGCAGAGGCCAGCAAAGCACAGTCCGTGTCGTCGCTGCATGAGAAACGTGGACCAGTCAAGCGGACAGTCATTCAAGGAGACTGCGACGTAGATGATCGCAGGTCCTGTCTCTTATA
>NZ_JAELUF010000877.1 GCF_016429195.1 Brevundimonas sp. ASV9 | reverse complement strand
GTAAAGGGCTGTCAGTGCAAGCATATACAGAACTGCCGCTGGCCCAACTTGAGCCACCGCGCTCATCGCCTCTTCGATGGGCCTATTCTCGATCTTATCCAGCGCGCCTTCGAGCCTTGAGGACCTCTGCCGCCATGATGGCTATGATGCCAATAACTGATCAGCACAGGCCATCGAAGAAGCTGGCAAGGAGCTGAGGACCAGAGAAAGAAGTGTTAGTAGTGGCCGGATGGCTCTGAAGTGCACTAACCTTAAAGCGTACTAGCTTCTCTAGCAACTCATGTCCTGCAATAGTAAATAGAAAACAGGGAAAGAACATCCCAAGAGTAATGATAACAGCTCCTGCAAATGCGTTGCCAATATCGCCATTCGAGTAGGCAC
>NZ_JAELUF010000876.1 GCF_016429195.1 Brevundimonas sp. ASV9 | reverse complement strand
TTCTGTTTCCTTATGTTCCTTTTTATTTTTTTCTTGGTCGCTTTCTTCAAGTCGATCCACTTTAAACTTAATCTTCCCATCATCACCAAGATAACTGTCAGCCGCGCTCCTTATCGGTAGCGCGACAAACAGTAAAAGGATAGAGAGAAATGATAACTTAGCCACTATGCTCCATTGTTTGATCATTTACTTCTTTTTCCTCCCATTTCTTATGCCATACAAATAGATTACTAACCAATCCAATAATGGCAATTACAAACAATACGACAAAAATAACTTTCCCAGTATCTTTACCACTAATAAAATCATTTAGAAAACTTTCTATATACTGAAGCGGTGAGAATTGACGTATCTTTCCGACAGAAGACATTTGATCTACTTTACTT
>NZ_JAELUF010000875.1 GCF_016429195.1 Brevundimonas sp. ASV9 | reverse complement strand
CATTACGTAGAAAAGGTACTCGAAGAGAAGCGTCGGCAATCGAAACCTTCTAGAAAAGATACCGTTGGTGTGCCGGATCCGGCAACTGAGACCAGTTCCACCTCAACCGGCTAATGAATACTCCGGCCAGACCCAGATGCATGATCGTCACTTGTGATTTTGGCCAATGGCTGTAATTGGCATCTCTAAACCACTCATTGATTTGCTGCCTGAAGTGGATTTCCAGATGCTCTGTCCTCTGTGCGGAAAAGTCACACCGGTGTGGCACCAAACCCTCCACGGGCCTTCGAAAACCTGGGCAATTCTGTAAATAGAGCCCTTTACCTTTCCTTCGACTAGATTCTGAAGGGTAACACAGACCACGTGGAGGCGCTATAGAGCGGAAC
>NZ_JAELUF010000874.1 GCF_016429195.1 Brevundimonas sp. ASV9 | reverse complement strand
ATGTTGAGCTTGTTGGCTTGGGAGGCGGCCTTGAGCGGAGAGCGAGGTGAGGAAGATTGCGTCTTGTATGGAGAGAAGCCGGTGGCGCCTTGTGACGGAGGGTCAAGGATGACGTTGGAGCTGGACGCGCTCAGCGGGCGACGTGCAGGCTTGGTGACGGAAGGCATAGGAGCGTGACTAGTCATGGGAGCGGGCGTGTCGAAGAAATCGTCCTGGAATATCTGAAGCGGCTCGTTGGAGCCGAAAAAACGCGTCGACTTGGCCATTGTGGCCAGGCCTGAAGCTTCTTAGGAGTCGTGTTGGTGAAGCGAGAGCACAACGCGGTTGATGTCGCTGTAGTTGGAAACCCCAAAATGTCAGCAGTCGACGCGAGATGGGCATATCAC
>NZ_JAELUF010000092.1 GCF_016429195.1 Brevundimonas sp. ASV9 | reverse complement strand
GGTCTTGGCATTAGTTCTACGTATTTTATTGACGAGTTCCCACGTCATCGATCCGAAGACCGACGCATGGTATCTTTTCAAAAAGACCGCAGATAGTCAGTGTCGTATGATGACCTTCTAGGGTCATCGCAAGAACACCGCCGCCTGCGTTTCTCTTTCCAAATCAACAATGTCAAAGACCTGGAACCTCCGGAGAGGCCCGACCGTTTAGCGCCGTGTCGTCGGCGGAGGCGGCGATTTAGAGAACCGCAAACCCCGTGTCAACCGCTCTTTTCAGAGATCTTTCGGAGAGAAGAGCGAACCCTTCAGACCGCAAGAAACCACCGGAGGAAAGCGAGGCTTACCTCTGAAAACCCGTCGGCGATTCGATTGGAGCGCGGAACCTAGTTAAACCAACCGATGAAAGCAAGAAGTTTTTCGCTTCTTTCTTCCGTGAAACCGTGAGGACCTAAACCCCCGCGGCCCCGCCGGCCGGCCCGTTTCCGAGCGAGGCGGCTCTATACGGAGAGGCTGATTTGTCAGCAAGCGGATTCTGACCGTCCGGGGGAAGTTTCTCGAAGACTCATGATCGGCCAACGGCGCGCGCCCCTCTCAGCCTGCAATATAGGTCCGCAAGCTCTCGGCCTCATGGGCGTGTTCGGCGATCTGGCACTTCACCACGTCGCCGATGGAGATGACGCCGACCAGACGATCCGCCTGCATGACCGGCAGATGCCGGATGCGCCGATCGGTCATGCGGGTCATCAAGGCCGACATCTCCTCGGCCGGTTCGGCATAGATCACCTTGGCCGTCATATAGTCGGCGACCGGACGGTCCAGCGCCTCGGCGCCATCGGCCGCCAGCGCCTTGACCACATCGCGTTCGGAAAACACCCCGACCACCTTGTCGCCGTCACAGACGACCAACGCCCCGACCCGCTTTTGCTCCAGTTCTGCGCACGCCTGCGTCACCGTCATATCCGGCGCGATGGAGAAGACAGCGTTTCCCTTAGTCTTGAGGATTTCGGCGACGAACATCGCGGTCCCTTCTCTCTATAAGAGACGACCGCAGGGCCGGAATGGCGACAGGGCCGCTCAGGGAGCGATGATCGCTCACCCCCCGTCCGGAATCAACGCGCCTCACGGATGAGGCGCGGCGCCCGTTCCGAACATCCGCCCCAAGGGACCGATGGCCAAAAAGCCAACGATGAAGCCGACCGCGTGGGCCTCCCAGGCGATCCTGGCCCCTTCGGCGCCGGGTAGTCCGCCGATCATTCCGGTCACGGCGTTGACCGCCATCCAGGTGATGGCCGCGCCGATCACGCGGCGATCACCCATCGGCAGGACCCTGCCCTGTCCGCCCAGCAGTCGTGTCGCGGCGCCGATCAGGCCGAAGACGGCGCCGGACGCACCGACCATCGGCTCGCTGGATCTCCAGTGGATCAGTCCATAGCCCAACGACGCCAACACGCCGCAGACCAGATAGAAAAGCAGAAAGACCGTCGGACCAACCTTGGTCCCGAACAGCCGCGCCACCGGCGTCCCGAACGCCAGCGCCGCCACCGCATTCATGATCGCGTGTGTCCAGCCGCCGTGCAGCAGCATGGCCGTGAGCAGCCCACCCCACCGCCCCTGCTCCAGATCAAGGGGCGCGAACGCCATGCTCATGCCCATGTCCGGCAGGTCGCGCTGGAAGAAAAAGAGCGTCGGCATCGATGCCGCGATCAGCAGCACCACCAGCGGCACGTTGAACATCGGCTCTCGCGCCGGGCGGCTGTTCGGCGGATCGAATCGACCGGATGCGTCTGACATGACGCCACAAATGCTCAGTGACCCGCGTCACATCAAGCGCTTCTTAATAACCTTAATGCAGGTTGGGGTGCGGATCACGCTCGTGGTCCGGCGTTCGTTTGTGCGCAAGGAACCCTGGAATGCCCGCCAAGAGGCTGTTTGTATCCACCGCCGTCATGGCCTTCGCCGCCGCTGCCAGCGTGCCGGCGATCGCGCAATCGACGGGTTCGGGCGGCGCTGCGCGCTTCCAGCAGGGCTATGGCGGCGCACGAACGGCCGCCAATACCGCCGCGACCGGCTACACCCGCGATGCCAACGGCAATCGGCTGATTGTCAACGGCATCATCCAGTCGGGCGCCTCATCCTATTCCAGCCAGTCCGGCGGCGCGGCCTCGGCCTATGCCGGCGCCGGCGCCGGCGCGTCCAGCAACGGCGGCACGACCATCGGCGGCTCCACCGCCATCGGCAATCAGCTGAACGTGGTGGTCCAGGGCAGCCGCAACACCGTCATCGTCAACTCGACCCAGACCAACACCGGCGCCATCAACGCCGGTACGGCCCTGAACGGGAACATCAACCTGCCATGAGCCGCCGTCATCTCATCAAGGGGTCCGCCGCCGTCTCGGCCGTCGCCCTTTTGCTCGCCGGCTGCGTCAGCCCGGTCGCGGGTCCATCGGGTCAATATGCGACGCCGATCGGCAATGCGCCGGTGACCGCCAACCCCACGCCCTATTCCGCCGCGCTCTATTGCCTGGCCGACTACGCGCGTCGCTACAACCTGCCCTCGCCGCGCATGGCCGTGGGCCGGATCAGCGACTACACCGGCACGGTGTCGTCAGACGGCGGTCGCCAGATCACCGGCGGCGCCTCCCTCATGGCCAACTCGGCGCTGGCCAAGGCCGGCGCCCGCATTGTCGAACGCTACGACACCTCGGTGTCCGAGCTTGAGCTGCGCTACGCCAACAACAAGCTGATCGGCGACCAGGCTCCCGACGCCAAGGGGCCAGAGGACACCCAGTACCGCCGCATCCTGGCAGGCCAGGTGCCGGGCTCTGACTTCTATGTCGTCGGCGGCATCACCGAGGTGAATTACAACATCCGCTCCGGCGGCTTTGACATCGCCGGCGGCGAGGTCGACAGCAACCGCCCCGGCTCGGGCATCGTCAACCACCGCGTCTATGTGATGAACATCGCCATGGACCTGCGCCTGGTCCAGACGACCACGCTGGAGGTGGTCGATGTCGTCTCCTATCAGAAGCAGATCATCGGGCGCGAAATCTCGGCGGGCGTCTTCGACTTCCTGAACGGCAACGTCTTCGACATCTCGGCGGGCACCGGCGGAATGGAGCCGACGCAGTTGGCCGTCCGCGCCCTGGTCGAACGGGCCACGGTCGAGTTCATGGCCAACCTCTATGGCGCGCCCGGTCCCGAAATCTGCCTGAACCCCGCCAACGACCCGCTCGGCGATTCCACGGTCGGCCCGACCGGCGGCTATTATCCGGCCTATCCCACTCAGGACACCAACAATGGCCAGACCCGCGCCGATCCGTCTCGTTGGCATGATGGCCGCGACGGCGACGTTCGCCGCACTCGCCACTGAGGCGAGCGCCCAGCAAACGCCGACCTGCGATCCGCAAGCCGGCGAAACCTGCTCCAGCACCCAGACCCAGACTGGCGACGTCACCGGCCTGGTGGATATCGACCTGTCCGTCGATCAGGTGACCGTCAGCACAAACGCCCAGGGCAATGCGCTTGCGGGCGGGGTCACGGCCGCCTCCGCCGCTCTGATCTCGCGCCAGTCGATGACCGGCGCTGCCGTGGCCCGCAGCAATGTGGTTGTGAACGGAGAAGCCGACGGTCAGCTCAGCGTCGATACGACCGCGCGCGGCAACTATCTCGGCGTCACCACCGATCGCGCCACCTTCGCCGTGGACGCCAGCCAGTCCGCGACCGGCGACCGGGTCGAGGCCGGGACCTATGTCCAGGCGCCGAACGGCCGCGTTCTGCAGGGTGGTTTCGCGACCAGCACCGCCGTCGCCAACACCGTCGCTTTGGGCGGCCCCTCGTCGTCCCTGACCGGCGTCATCGACCAGAGGGCCCAGACCACCGTCTTCGCCGAGACCGTCGCCGACGTTCAATACATCCCCGCGCCCGCGACCTTCTCGTCCCAGGCCGTCGCCAATGCGGTCCAGACCAACACCACGGGCGCCTCGCACCAGGATCTGGCCATCCGCCAATCGAACGCCGCCTCGACGACCGAGGCGCGCACCGACGTCTATGTCGACAACGGCTGGGACCTGACGGTCGGCGCCAACGCCGGGGCCAACCAGGCGATCACCGCCAACGCCGGCGGCTCCATGCTGATTCAGACGGACCAGGCCAACGCCGGCCGCGTCCGCGCCGACGCCCGCGTCCAGACCAATCTCCAGGGCCAGACGGTTCTGGCGGCCCGCAGCGTCGCCAACGAGACCGTCGCCGGCAACAACGACATCTATCTGAAGCTGGACAACACCCAGCTCAACACCGGCGGGGTCGAGGCCAACGCGACCTATGTCGGCGTCAACGGCTATGACGCCTATGTCGGCTCCGACGCGGTCGGCAATGCGGTGACGGGCTATGCCTGTTCCCAGTGCGGCGGCGACGTCAACGTCAACAACAACCAGACCAACAGCGGCAATGTCACGGCGACCACCAACGCCACGGTCTCGTCCGGACGCACCGCCGTGGTGGGCGCGAACGCCGTCGGCAACAGCGCCAGCTTCTACATCAGCCGCCCCGGCGGCTGATCCGAACATGACAAGTCGGTAAGGTTCGCCAGCCCCGCTTGTGGCGAAGGCAAGCACACTTTACACATCCGGCATCGCGCCATCGGGGGTTGCGGTTTCGGAGTGATACTATGCGTTCTGCGCGTCATCTGCTGCTTGTCGCCGTCTCGGGACTGGCCCTGACCACCGGGGCGTTCGCCGCCCCTGCTCTCGCCCAAACCGCGCCGCCCGCTGCGGCCGCCGCGGGTCAGGTCGCGCCGTCCGCCCCCTGGGCCCAGGCCGCCAGCGACATCCCCGCCGATCCGGCCGTCCGTTACGGCCTGCTGCCCAACGGCATGCGCTACGCCCTGCTGCACAATGCGACGCCTCCGGGCCAGGCCTCGTTCCGCCTGCGCATCGACGCCGGCTCGCTGATGGAGCGCGACGACCAGAAGGGTCTGGCCCACTTCATGGAGCACATGGCCTTCAACGGCACCAAGGACGTGCCGGAAAACGAGATGCTGCGCATCCTCGAACGCCTGGGTCTGGCCTTCGGCGCCGACACCAACGCCTTCACCAGCTTCGACCAGACCGCCTATATGCTGGAGCTGCCCAACACCAAGGACGAGACGGTCGATCCCAGCTTGCACATCCTGCGCGAGATGATGTCTGCGGCCCTGATGGCGCCGGACGCCATCGATTCCGAGCGCGGCATCATCGTCGGCGAGGAACGCACCCGCGACACGCCGCAACTGCGCGTGCTGAAGACCCAGCTCGGCCTTCTGGCGCCCGGCCAGCGTCTGTCGGAACGCCTGCCGATCGGCGACCTCGACATCATCCGCACCGCACCGCGCCAGCGCTTCGTCGACTTCTACGACGCCTACTATCGCCCCTCGCGCGCGACCTTTATCGCCGTGGGCGACTTCGACGTTGATGCGATGGAGGCCAAGGTCCGCGCGGCCTTCGGCGACTGGAAGCCGACCGCCGCCGATGGTCCGGAGCCCGACCTGGGCACTGTCGCCCCACGTCAGCCGCAGACCAGCATCCTGGTCGAGCCGGGCATCCAGTCCTCGATCCAGCTCAACTGGATCAAGGCCCCGGACCTCAGCCCCGACACGGCCGCCGAACGCGCCGCCGACGTCCGTCGCGGCCTGGGTCTGGCTGTGCTGAACCGTCGCCTGGGCGAGATCGCCCGCGCCGACAACCCGCCCTTTATCGGCGCCGGCGCCGGCTATCAGTCGCTGTTCGACAGCCTGGACGCCGGCACCCTGTCGGTCGCCTTCAATCCCGGCGGCTGGCAGCGCGCGCTGGAAAGCGTCGAGCAGGAAAGCCGTCGTCTGGCAGAATACGGCGTCAGCGACGCCGAGCTTCAGCGCGAGATCGTCAACACCCGCACCGCGCTTCAGAACGCCGTGGCCTCGGCCGCGACCCGTTCGACCCCGGCCCTGGCGACCGGCCTCCTGGGCGCTGTCAATGACGACCAGGTCTTCAGCTCGCCCCAGACCAATCTCGATCTGTTCAACAAGGCCGTCGAAGGCCTGACCGTCGACCAGGTCAATCAGGCGACCAAGGCGGTGTTCGAGGGCCAGGGCCCGCTGCTGCTGTTCAGCTCCCCCGTGCCGGTCGAGGGCGGCGAGGCCGCCGTCACCGCCGCGCTGGAGGCCTCGCGCAATACGCCGGTTCAGGCCCGCGCCGCCGAGGCCGAGTTGAAATGGCCTTATGACAACTTCGGCGCCCCGGCGGTCCCCGCCGCCCGTTCCGAAGTCGCAGACCTGGGTGCGACCCTGGTTCGCTTCCCGAACGGCACCTTGCTGAACATCAAGAAGACGGACTTCCGCGCCGACCAGATCCTGGTCAGCGCCCGCACCGGTCTTGGCGAACTGGGCCTGCCTGCCGACACCCTGTCGCCCCTGTCGATGGCCAGCACCGTCCTGGCCCCCGGCGGTCTTGGCAAGCTTAGCTTGGACGAGATGAACCGTGTCCTCAGCGGACGCACCTATAGCGCCGCCGTCAATCAGGCCGGCGACGCCTATGTCTTCGCCGGCGCCACCAAGCCCGCCGATCTCCAGCTGGAGCTTCAGGTCCTGGCCGCCTACCTCACCGATCCGGGTCTGCGCGGCGCCTCGTTCGAACAGACCAAGGCCATGTTCCCGCAGATCCTGGCCCAGCTGGGCGCCACGCCGCGCGGCGTCTTCCAACGTGACGCCTCGGGCCTGCTGGCCAGCGGCGACGCGCGTGAGACGACCCCGACCGCCGAACAGATCGCCGCGATCCAGATCGACGACATCCGCTCGGGCGTTCGCTCAGCCCTGGCCCAAGGTCCGGTCGAGATCACCGTCGTCGGCGACGTCGACGTCGACGCGGTCATCGCCGCCGTCGGCTCGACCTTCGGCGCCCTGCCCTCGCGCGGTCAGGCGCCCACACCGCCCGCCGGCTCGACGGTGCGCAAGTTCCCGGCCCCGACCGCTACGCCGGTCCAGCTGTATCACACCGGACCCGCCGAACAGGCGCTGGGCTTCGTCGCCTGGCCGACCACCGACCAGGTTGAAGATCGCAAGACCGCGCGTCAGCTGTCGATCCTGTCGGACGTGCTGCAACTGCGCCTGAACGACGAAATCCGTGAGAAGCAGGGCCTGGCCTATTCGCCCAGCGCCGGCTCGACCGCCTCGGACACCTATCCGGGCTACGGCTTCATCTCGGTGACCGCGGAAACCCCGCCGGCCGCACTGCCCAAGCTGTTCGAGACGGTGGACGCCATCGCCGCCGACCTGCGCGACAATCCGATCAGCGAGGACGAACTGAACCGCGCCCGTCGCCCGGCCGTCGAGCGCATCCGTCGCAGCATGGCCGACAACGGCTATTGGCTGACCCAACTGTCGCAGGCCCAAAGCGATCCGGCGACGCTGGACCAGACCCGAAACCAGATCGCCACCCTGGAAGCCGTCACCGCCGCCGACCTTCAGGCCCTGGCTCGCCAGTATCTGCAGTCCGACAGCGCCTGGCGCGCCACCGTCACCGCTCAATCGGCGGCCCAGTAACGCATACGAAAAAGGCCCCGGTTCTCGCGAACCGGGGCCAGTCGTCAGGATCGTCGACGGAGAGGCGACGGTCGCCTTATCTCATGTCCCGCCTGATCGGCGGCTGAACGGGCGTGTTTAGGTCCGGTTCAGAAGACCCGGCCGCCGACGCCGCCGTCCAGGGTGATCACCCCGGTCAGCACGGTCGCGCTCTCGACCTGTTCCTCGCGGTATTCGGTGTATTCCTCTTCGCGATACATCGTCAGGATCTTGATCCCGGCGCCGTAGCGACGCAGCAGCGAACGCTCATTGCAATCCCGCTCGGGCTTCTCGGGCCGGCATTCCAGCTTGCCGCCCGTTCCGTACCACAGCGCCTCATGCTTGCGGCAGGTCAGGGTCGTGCCGTGATCGAAGCTGACGTCGCCGTTATAGTCGGCGATGGTCGCCTGCAGCCAGGTGCCCGACAGGCAGCGATACAGCTCGCCCTCGAACCCTTCGGCGATCTCGCGGTCCGGCCGCACTTGTGAGGCGGGGTGCGGCACCTGGCGGTCGTCGATGCAGACGGCCTGGATGACGACCCGCGTCATCATGCTGCGGAAGGCGCTGTAGGGGGTGCGCACAGTCTGGGCGATCACGCCCTCGACGGCCAGGCCCTGGATCGTGGTCGGATAGGGCTGATCGACGCTGACATAGGCCGCGCCGCCGCCTCCGCCGAAGCTGCTCGAGAACCCGCCGGCGCGCGCATTGACGTAGGACCGCGCGCCCGAGTTGGCGTTGGCCCCGGCGCCCGCGTTCGCATTGGCGCTCGCGCCAAGGTTCACGTTCACATTGACGTTGGTATTGATGTTGCCGTTCCAGTTTCCACCGCCGCCAGGACCGCAGTTTCCACCGCCGTTGCAGGGCGGCGGCTCAGGCGGAGGCGGAGGCTCGCACGAGGTGCAGGGCGGCGGCTGACAGCCGGACGTGCATTGCGCCAGCGCGGCTCCGGCGCCCGCCGAGACGGCGAGACCGGCCGCCAGGCCCAGCATCCATTTCGTGATCCGCAGCCGCATCGGCGGGAACTCCCAAGCGAATATCGTGTCGGCCGAACAAGATTCCGGCCAATCCTTCCGTCACAAAACCGCAAAAGCCTTTCGTTTCCGTTGATGAGGCCTGCGCTTCGGGATGGCGCAATGCCGCATCCGTCTGCTAGACCGCCCGCACAATGACCGTCCGCGTCTCCATTCGCCTGATTTCGATTAGCCGCCCGGCGTAGCGCCTCTGGGCCTTCTGGCCCCGTGTACGCCGGGATCGACAGCCCTCAAGCAGCGCGAAGCGCGATAGGGCGAAAAGAAAAGCGAACGACAACCTAGACGCCGAGACGACCTATGGCCGACGCCCCAGAATCCACCGCCCGCGACTATCGCGACACCGTCTTCCTGCCCGAGACGCCCTTCCCCATGCGCGGCGGCCTGCCCCAGAAGGAGCCGGTCATTCTGGAACAGTGGGGCGACCTTTACGGGACCCTGCGCGCTGAGCGACAGAAGCAGAACGCCCCCCTCTACGTCCTTCACGACGGTCCGCCCTACGCCAACGGCGACATCCACATCGGCCATGCGCTGAACAAGACGCTGAAGGACTTCGTGGTCCGCAGCCGATTCCTCTTGGGCTACGATGTCGATTACGTCCCCGGTTGGGACTGCCACGGCCTGCCGATCGAGTGGAAGATCGAGGAGCAGTTCCGCGCCAAGGGCCGCCGCAAGGATGAGGTGTCCAAGGACGAGTTCCGCCGCGCCTGCCGCGAATACGCCGGCAAATACATCGACCTGCAAAAGGACCAGTTCCACCGGCTGGGCATCGTCGGCGACTTCGCCAACCGCTACGCCACCATGGACTTCACCTCCGAAGCGGCCATCGTCGCCGAGTTCCACAAGTTCAAGAACTCGGGCCAGCTGTATCGCGGCTCCAAGCCGGTCATGTGGTCGCCGGTCGAGCGCACAGCCTTGGCCGACGCCGAGATCGAGTACCACGACCACGTCAGCCCGACGATCTGGGTCAAGTTCCCGGTCACGGCCATGTCGGACGACCATCCCGACGACCTGCTGGCCTTCCGCTCCAGCACGCCCTCTATCGTCATCTGGACCACCACGCCCTGGACCATCCCGGCCAACCGCGCCATCAGCTACGGCCCCGAGATCGCCTATGGCCTGTATGAGGTCACAGCCATGGAGGAAGGCCTGGAGTTCGCGCCCTGGGCCAAGCCCGGCGACCGCCTGATCCTGGCCGACAAGCTGGCCGAGGACGTGTTCAAGGCCGCCAAGATCGCCGCCTGGACCCGCGTCTACGACATCAATCCTTCGGGCCTGGAGACCGCCCACCCGCTGGCCGCGCTCGATAGCGGCTACGGCTTCTCCGTGCCCCTGCTGGCCGGCGACCACGTCACGGACGACGCCGGCACCGGCTTCGTCCACACAGCGCCCGGCCACGGCGCCGACGACTTCGAGGTCTGGAAGGCCCACGGTCATCACGAGGTGCCCGACACCGTCGATCCCGACGGCGCCTACTACCCCGGCGTCCCGCTGTTCGCGGGCCTCAAGGTGCTGGAGACCGAAGGCAAGAAGACCGGCAAGTTCGGTCCCGCCAATGGCGCGGTGATGGAGAAGCTGATCGAGGCCGGCAATCTGTTGGCGCGCGGGCGGCTGGAGCACTCCTATCCGCACAGCTGGCGCTCCAAGGCGCCGATCATCTTCCGCAACACCCCTCAGTGGTTCATCCGCATGGATCAACCCTTGAAGAGCGGCGACACCCTGCGCGAGACGGCGCTGAACTCCATCGACGCCACCGCCTTCCATCCCGTCGCTGGCAAGAACCGCATCCGCTCGATGGTCGAGGGCCGTCCCGACTGGCTGGTCAGCCGCCAGCGCGCCTGGGGCACGCCGCTCGCCATGTTCATCGACAAACAGACGGGCCAGCCCCTGCATGACCCCGAGGTTGACGCCCGCATCGTCGCGGCCGTCGCCGAACACGGCGCCGACATCTGGTTCACCGCGCCGGACAGCGATTTCCTGGGCGCCCACGACCCGGCCCGCTACGAAAAGGTCGAGGACATTCTGGACGTCTGGTTCGACTCCGGTTCGACCCATGCCTTCACGCTCGACCCGCGCCTGCCGGAAAGCGGCTACACCGGCGACCGCCCCGCACACTGGCCCGCCGACCTGTACCTGGAAGGCTCCGACCAGCACCGCGGCTGGTTCCAGTCGTCCCTGCTGGAAGGCTGCGGCACCCGTGGCCGCGCCCCGTTCAAGGCGGTCCTGACCCACGGCTTCACCCTCGACGAGAAGGGGGAGAAGATGTCCAAATCCAAGGGCAATACGACCGACCCCCTGACCATCATCAAGGAGTCGGGCGCCGACATCCTGCGTCTGTGGGTGGCCCTGGTCGATTATTCGGACGACCAACGGATCGGCAAACAGATCCTGCAGACCACGGTCGACGCCTATCGCAAGCTTCGCAACACCGTCCGCTATCTGCTGGGCGCCCTGGCCGATTTCGACGAGGCCGAACGCCTGCCGCTGGACCAGATGCCGCCGCTTGAGAAGTTCGTCCTGCACCGCCTGCACGAGTTGGACGCTCAGGTCCGTGCGGCTTACGGCGAATACCGCTTCCAGGACGTCGTCCGTCCGGTGCTGGAGTTCTGCGCCGGCGACCTGTCGGCCCTGTATTTCGACATCCGCAAGGACGCGCTCTACTGCGACCGCCCCGACGCCTTGCGTCGCCGCGCCGCCCGCACGGTGATGGACGAGGTCTTCATGCGCCTGACCGCCTGGCTGGCCCCGCTGACGCCCTTCACCATGGAAGAGGCCTGGACCACGCGCTTCCCCGACGCCGGCTCCAACTGCGCGCGGGTCATCCCCGACACCCTGGCGGAATGGCGTAATCCGGCCGAGGCCGAGCGTTGGGCGGCGATCAATACGGTTCTCGAAGTGGTCAATGAATCGCTTGAAGCCGCCCGCCGCGAGAAGCTGATCGGCGGCGCCCTTGACGCGTGGCCGACCGTCACCGCGCCGGCCTCCGCCTTCGCCCCGTTCGAAGGCCTCGACGCTGCCGAGATCTTCCGCACCTCGGGCGCCGATCTTGTCGAAGGCGAAACTATCTCGGTCACGGTCGCTGTCGCCGACCACCCCAAATGCGCCCGCTCCTGGCGCCGCGTCCCCGACGTCGGCTCCGACCCCGCCTACCCCGACCTCTCGGCCCGCGACGCCGATGCGGTTCGGTATTGGGACCAGACGCACGCCTGACCACAACACTGTCTCCTCCCCGCCTGGCGGGGAGGGGGACCGCGAAGCGGTGGAGGGGTTCTAGACGCCGCTTAAGCGCCGGGATGCGCTGAAAAGCCCCTCCGTCTCTCCGCTGCGCTTCGAGCCACCTCCCCATGACATGGGGAGGAGACGATGCTCAGCCATCGCAATGCCGCTGGTCCATCCGCAGCGATTTCAACCGCTTGCCGGTTTATGTCCCC
>NZ_JAELUF010000873.1 GCF_016429195.1 Brevundimonas sp. ASV9 | reverse complement strand
CCTTTGTCGCACTTCGTCTGCCGAAATTCCCCTCAAAGAAGCTCGCCTCGATAGCTTTCCTTTGCTCAAGGCCAAACTGGCGCTGACGCTTTTCCATGTTTTGCAATTGCTGAATAACTGACTGAGTGTTGTTCTGGTTTGGATCGAGCGGGTTGTTAATATCCGGTTTAAGTAGTGCCATAGTGCGCCAATAATCCGAACTTCCGCAATCAAGGACTAGGGTGCGTCGTACCATGTGTGGACTACACCTTTGTTTGTTTCGGTTTGTTGGGTGGCAGGAGTGATTGTATTTCTTAGTCTTCGTAACAGGAAGATACGGTCGCTGCCGTAAAGCCTAGATATAACATTGTGACGCCAGGGCAACTTCCCTACGCATAGCCCTGTAC
>NZ_JAELUF010000872.1 GCF_016429195.1 Brevundimonas sp. ASV9 | reverse complement strand
AATTCTCGTTAGATTTACTTTTGCGAGTTCATCATCAAGCCATACCTCAGCGACCCTGTCCACAGCCGCTTCATTGACGTCGACGTCTTGAACAAGTACTGGGCCGTTGGCGGTATCCGGTAAGTTTCTTTTGCTTTGGTCTCTGTCGAATTCTTTGCTAATGTATTTTGTATCACAGCCTCGAGGATGATATCCTTGTTACCGAGACTGGCTCGGAGAACCTCACTAACCTGCCGACCGACCCTGCCGAGATTGAAGCCGCCGTTGCCGCTGCTGCCTAAGTGTGAAGACGGGGAACGGAGGAAAAAGTGAATGAAATTTCAATTTAAAAAAATGGATGAAAAATGTCAAACTAGTCTGATGAATTAATGAAACCACTGGGACCG
>NZ_JAELUF010000871.1 GCF_016429195.1 Brevundimonas sp. ASV9 | reverse complement strand
ACCTACCCTTGGGGGCCGGACGGGATTTCAGGGCCCTGCCGATCTTTGTCAGCTCGCTCGTCTTCGTGTTCCCGAAACGCGCCCTTCTGCATCCTTTTAACTCTTTTGCGGTACTCTGTGCCCGTTACGCTCGTTGGCACAAGCCGTTGGACGAATTGGAAACTTTAAGAAAGAATACGCAAGATTTGAGAGCAGCACGTTACGAATACGATATTAACTGTGCTACTTGTCCGACACCTTGGCTTTCGGTTCATGCGTAAACCTCGTCACAAAGAAACGTCTGAATAGGAACCCGCCCCCTTCATAATGGTTGGACTGTCGAGAGCTGGCCTCCGCGGTCTGCTCTCCTTTTTCTTGCTCTGCCCTACAGATGCTTTCTATATCCC
>NZ_JAELUF010000870.1 GCF_016429195.1 Brevundimonas sp. ASV9 | reverse complement strand
CCCAATCTCAGCCCAATTCACTGGGCCACTAGGCCCGCCCACAACCTACCCTAGAACTGAAGAGAACGAAGTTCAGGTGGAAAACCGACGATAGAGTGTAGTGGCTCCATTATGCACATTGCTATTCACTACTACTTCTTAGAATTGGGTTTTAGGCTTGGTTGCGCTCTTCATACTATGGATGAATTTGGATACCTCGTAGGTCGGGTTTAAATCCACCAGCTGTATTGCAAGACCGGCAACAGGCGTCTTATGAGCTATACTTGGCTGTTGAGTCTCACGAAGTACCGCAGAGGCATCAGACACCACGCTTATTCACCCACGAATCAATTACAAGACCGACTAAGGCAACCTAGTAGTCACCCTATCACGCCTTACAAGAGCAG
>NZ_JAELUF010000869.1 GCF_016429195.1 Brevundimonas sp. ASV9 | reverse complement strand
CTCTCACCGTCACACTCAAGCCCACCATGTCTAACCCATCCAGCCTCCTCGACCCCTCCATCTTCAGCAGCCTCGAGTCGAAGCTCGAGGAAGAAACTCAAGTCCGCGACGCCCTCACGCAAATCGTTCAACGCCTCGAGCGCAGCGTCGTTTCAGCGCAGGGTCTCTCGACCAAGGTCCATTCAACACCGCGCTCGAATTGTGAGTTTGCTTTTCACTCGCCCTAACCTTTTCCTCATTTCATCCTGCTAACTACTAGGAACCCTCTCGCTCCAAATCAGACCCTCAGCTCATCGCTCAATTGGAATCCGCCATCAAAGAGCAAGCCTCCATCATTGCAGAGCTCAACTCCGTCGCCTCCAAGCACCCTTATTACAAGTATACAA
>NZ_JAELUF010000868.1 GCF_016429195.1 Brevundimonas sp. ASV9 | reverse complement strand
ACTCTGCTCCAGTTCTCTAGAGTTGAATTACCCATCACGTCACATCGGGTCGTGTCACCAAGCTGATAATGTCGTGGACAGAAGGGCTTGCTTCTGACGAATACCGCCCGCCTATTCTAGCTCCATTCTTAGCTTATATCATGGTAACCGTCAAGAGCCGGACGCGGCGGTATAAGATGTTTATAGTTCTAATTTAGTAAGACAACAATTTTGCTAGCGGATCATAACCATTTTCAAACATATTTACTTAGTCTAGTCTTGGACCCTCTCTCGTTCCTTTTCCTTTATTTTCTCCTGTGGACTGTCCTCGATCAACTCGCTTTCTTCATTGATCCCTGACCATTTTGGAAGGCCGTCTGGAACATCTATTACGCGCTGCTTATAGA
>NZ_JAELUF010000867.1 GCF_016429195.1 Brevundimonas sp. ASV9 | reverse complement strand
CAACAAAGCTGACTAGTCGCACTGTCATTAGCAACGCTGGTGAAAAAGCTCAAAGAGAAACCTCTAAAGCCGTGGTTTAATCCGTTTCGTGGAATCCAAGCCCGGCTAGTACGAGGAAAGCCTTGGCTGGAGGACATGCTCCGCTACCCTTCGAGTATTCTCAAAGTTGAATTTGTCCCATCTGAACCGGGCACCGCGCCTGAAGAGCTACCGGAAGAGGTCATATATAGTCTTTTCCGCCGCTATGGCAAGATTGCCGACATTAAGCCACAACCGACAGACTCCAAGGTGATCCCAAAGTATGTTCAACTCAGCTTCCCATACCTACGAGACTCCGTCATGGCTAGAAATTGTATGCATGGCTACGTCGTCAGTGAAGCCCAAGG
>NZ_JAELUF010000866.1 GCF_016429195.1 Brevundimonas sp. ASV9 | reverse complement strand
ATCATTGACACCAAGGGCAGGCGATGGCTCGCAAAAAGCCGTGAACCACCAGCTGCACCGGAACCCCGTCGCCAGCTGGCAGCAGGGCCGACACTGCGCAGCAACAAGGGCCTGCTTTCGCACCAAACAAACGCGCTTGCAACATCGGTGACGACGGGAGCTGACAAGAGGTGACTGGCAGCTGGCAAGGCGAGCTCCTTGTGCAAACAGAGGGAAGGAAGCTGGCCGCAAGACCGAGGAAAGAAGAAAGAAGACTTAAAAAAGGGAAAATAGAAAATAAAACAACTTACCTCTACCAACATGATGACGGCCTCTTTGCTTGATTCCGCAAAAGCGTCGAAAGCCTCAGCAGCTATGAACTGGTCTTGGTTACTTCCGACAAAGGG
>NZ_JAELUF010000091.1 GCF_016429195.1 Brevundimonas sp. ASV9 | reverse complement strand
GCCTTTGCGCTGAGCTTCGCCATTATCGGCGTCTTCTGGAACACGCACCGGCGGGTGTTCGCCCGCATGACCGGCTTCAGCAACGGGGTGATGCTGTTCAACATGCTGGCCCTGGCCGGGGTGGTGCTGATGCCGTTCGCCACGACCCTGTTGTACGAACAGCCGCGCAACGGCGAGGGGGCGTGGATCTATCTGAGCCTGGTGGCGCTGGTCGGCGTCATGCACGCCGGCGCCTATGGCTGGGCCGCCTTCGTCACCGATGCGATCCGGCCGCGACCGCATTGGGCGGTGCGCGCCACGGTGGTCGTGACCCATGCCCTGATGCCGGGGCTGGCCTGCGCGCTGAGCTTCTTCCTGATGGCGCGGGGCGTGGGGCTGTTGGCGGCCGCGACGGCGCTGGCGCTGGGGCTGCTGATCGCCGGCCGGGTCTGGGTCGGTCGGCGCTTTGGCGGAGCCGCCTGATGCGGATCGTCGCCGGAAGCCTGAAGGGCCGGGCCATCGTCGCGCCGGAGGGGCAGGGGACGCGCCCGACCTCGGACCGTGCGCGCCAGGCCGTCTTCAACGTGCTGGAACACGCCGCCTGGGGTGAGAGCCTGCAAGGCTTGCGGGTCATCGACCTGTACGCCGGGTCGGGCGCCCTGGGGTTCGAGGCAATCAGCCGGGGCGCGGGCTTCTGCCTGTTCGTCGAGACGGACGACGGGGCGCGCGGCGCGATCCGCGAGAACGCCGACGCCTATGGGCTGATGGGGCGCACGCGCGTGCATCGCAGGAGCGCGACGGACCTGGGCGTGCGGCCCGGCCCGATCGCCGAGGCGTTCGACCTGGCGTTTCTGGACCCGCCCTATGGCAAGGGGCTGGGGGAGCAGACGCTGGCGCGGCTGATCGAGGGGAGCTGGCTCAAGCCCGGCGCCCTGGTGGTGTTCGAGCGCGGGTCGGACGAGCCTGAGATCGACGCCCCCGGCTATCAGCGGCTGGACGCGCGCGACTATGGCGCAGCCAGGGTGCTGTTCCTGAAGGTTTCGCCGACATCAGAGTGAGGCGACGCTGCCCGTCTCCCAACGGGAGAGGGGAGGGTTACAGTTTGGCGGCCAGGCCGCGCGCGGCGGCCGTCACCTCGGCCCAGGTGATCTCGAAACCGTTGTCGTCGCCGAAATAGGGGTCGGCGACGGCCTGGCCCTCGCGGCCGGGGACGTGGTCGAGCAGCAGGCTGAGCTCGGCGGTCGCATCGTCGGGCCGCAGGCGGCGCAGGTTTTTCAGGTTCTCGTGGTCCAGGGCGATCACATGGGTGAAGCGGCGAAAGTCCGCCTGCGTCACCTGCCGCGCCCTCAACCCCGAAATCTCGACCCCATGCCGCCGCGCCGTCGCCTGCGCCCTCGGGTCCGGCGGCTCGCCCGCATGCCAGTCCCCGGTCCCGGCGGAATCGACGATCAGATCGAGCCGGCGCCGCTCAGCCTCAGCGCGCAGAGCGGCCTCGGCGAGGGGCGAGCGACAGATGTTGCCGAGGCAGACGAAGAGGAGGGAGGGCATGGGAAGACACCTAGGGAAAGCTGCACAACCTGCTGGAAGTTCACGGCAATCCTGAATAGATTGCCTGAGCTATCGGGGGAGGCGATCATAGCAAAGCGAAATATCGCGGACTCGGAGATTGCGCTTATCAAGGCGATGATCGCTCGGGGCATGAAAAATAAGGATATTCAGTTTTTCTTTAACCGTCCCAACAGGGCTGTAAATTCTGGTCGGATTACGGATATAGGAAAGGGGACTTATAGTAACTCGTCAGATATTTTTGCTTCATCTGATGAATTACTTGACAAATTTATAAATAATTTTGGATCCGTCTCAACGCTAGATTCCGAGGTTTCAAAATTTGTGGAATCTGATCCGCTTGAGGAGAATTTACTAAGAGCGCTGTTCAGAAAAGATGACTCTGGAACATGGCGGTTCGTCGCCGGGGAGAGTGACGAACATGAATGTAAGTCTGCCTATGGTGCAAAACACAGAGGGAAATGGCTTCGCGCCATTGCTGCATTAGCTAACAACCGAGGTGGGTATTTGTTGTTCGGTGTCCACGATAAGGATGCCGAAAAGGCCAATGGTCACGACAAGAGCTATGAGCTCATCGGCATGACAACGACGGAATTCCAAGATGCAGATCCCAAAGACATATTCAGATATATAAAGGCCGTCTTCGATCCAACCCCGCGTGTTCGCTTCGGGCATGGTATAATCGAAGGCAAGACATTTGGCGTCATCTACGTTGACCGCCAGCAGAGCAAGCCGGTTATCGCCCGTCAGGGTGAGGGTGGTGGTGATATCCGCGAGGGAGATATTTTCTTTCGCTATCCTGGCAGCTCGGAGAGGATCAAATACAGTGACCTTCGAGCGATAATGGATGAACGAGATGCGCAAGCTCGTTCAAATATTCTGCCGATGGTCGAACGTCTCCTTGCAATTGGCCCAGAAAAGGCTCTTGTCGCTGATTTAACAGCAGGTGTTCTCACTGATGGTGGAAAAAGCATCATCATTGATGAAGGCTTGGTTCAGAGCTTGCAGTTCATAAAAGAAGGTGAGTTCGACGAGGTGGAAGGTGCGCCTACATTGCGTCTTCTCGGCGATGTCGCCACGATAGAATCTCAGAAGACGATTGATGCCTTTGGCGCGGTAACAGCGCCGATGTTTTTTGCGGACTTTCTTTCAGAAAAGGCACCATCGCACCCTAAGGAATACATCAAATGGGCTATCGAGGGAGGGCATGCGAACTGGCTCCCGATTTTCTGGCTCGCCCGCGAAGCCGGTCTCGATAGGAAAGGCCTCGCATATTTTATCGCCAACTGTGACGCTCCCTTGCCTCGTAAAACCAGTTTCGAGAAACGGGCGCTTGGCAAGGAGACGGCATTCAGCAAGCCAAAGGGTCCGGTGGCGACGCTCTGCAAAGGTCTATCTGACGAACTTCCAGGTGTTCCCACAGCTCCAAACGAAGCTGCCAGAATCTGCCAAGCCATTTCGGGCTTGACGCAAATGCCGACTGATCGGGATGGAATTTTGAAGCTGCTTCAGAAATGTCAGGAGATCGGGAAGAGCAACTCTTCTGCGATGACATACTTCAGGCGGGCAGCATGTCGGATAGATGAATTGCTGTATGCGCCGAATTGATAGGTTCTCGGGACCTCTTTCAAACCCTCACCGCCGCCCAAACAGCTTCTCCAGGTCGTGCAGCTTCAGCTCCACATAGGTCGGGCGGCCGTGGTTGCATTGGCCGGAGTGGGGGGTGGCTTCCATCTGGCGGAGAAGGGCGTTCATCTCCGGCGCCGAGAGGACGCGGCCTGAGCGGACGCTGCCGTGGCAGGCCATGGTGCCGCAGATGGCGGCGAGGCGTTCCTTGAGCGACAGGGCCTGGCCGTGTTCGGACAGATCGTCGGCGATGTCGCGGATCAACCCTTGCACGTCGGTGTCGCCCAGCATGGCCGGGGTCTCGCGCACCAGGACGGCGCCGGCGCCGAAGGCCTCGACGATCAGGCCCATCTCGGACAGTTCCTCGGCGCGCCCGGCGACGCGTTCGGCCTCGGCGGGGTCCAGATCGACCACCTCGGGCGTCAGCAGGGCCTGGCGGGTCACGGCCCCCTCGGCCATCTGGGCCTTCATCCGTTCATAAACCAGCCGCTCGTGGGCGGCGTGCTGATCGACGATGACCAGGCCGTCGCGGGTCTGGGCGACGATATAGTTGGCGTGGAGCTGACCCCGCGCGGCGCCTAGAGGATAGTCGAGGGGGTCGGCGGGAGCGGGGTGAGGAGTGAGTCGTGAGTCGTGAGCGGACGGGTCGCGCGCGGTCGGCTGTTGGGGCCATGACGGGCCGTCCCACGACGGTTCGACGCGGGCGCTGCGTTCGTTGAGGCCGGGCAGGACCTGGGCGGCCGCAGCGGGCTGGGACCAGCCGGTCCAGCCGCTGAAGCCTTGGGCCGACGGTGCGCTGGGGCTGTATGCGGGGCCGGATGCGACGCCGGTGTGGGGCTGGAAGCCGGAAAGGGCGTCGGCGGCGACGGTGGTGCTGGCGCGGTGGCCGGCGGCGTGGAGCGCGTGCCTCAGGGCGCCGACGATCAGCCCGCGCACCAGCGCCGGATCGCGGAACCGGACCTCGGCCTTGGCCGGGTGGACGTTGACGTCGACATAGAGCGGATCGATGTCGAGGAAGAGGGCGGCGGCCGGGTGCCGGTCGCGCGCCAGGAAGTCGGCGTAGGCGCCGCGCAGGGCCCCTTGCAGCAGCCGGTCCTTCACCGGGCGGCCGTTGACGAACAGATACTGATGCGCCGCATTGCCGCGCGAATAGGTAGGCAGGCCGGCGTAGCCCGACAGGCGCACGCCGTCCCGCTCCTGATCGATCAGCAGGGCGTTGGCCTCGAAGTCGCGGCCCAGCAGGGCCGACAGCCGCCGCAGCCGGCCTTCGTCACCGGGATGTTCGGCGGGCAGGCGCAGGGTGACCTTGCCGTCCAACGACAGGGTGAAGGCGACGGCCTCGTGCGCCATGGCCTGGCGCTTGATCTCTTCGGAGATGGCCATGGCCTCGGACCGCTCGGACTTCATGAACTTGAGCCGGGCGGGGGTGGCGTAGAACAGGTCGCGCACCTCGACCCGCGCGCCGTGCGGGCCGGGGAAGGGGGCGGGGGCCAGGGGACGGGTCTCGCCGCCCTCGACCGTGATGGCCCAGGCGTCGGTTGCGTCACGCGAGCGGGTGGTGATGGACAGGCGGGCGACCGAGCCGATCGAGGGCAGGGCCTCGCCCCGGAAGCCCAGGGTGTGAATGCGCAGCAGGTCCACGTCGCCGGCGTCGTCAGGCTCAAGCTTCGACGTAGCGTGGCGTTCGATGGCCAGCGGCAGTTCCTCGCGCGGAATGCCCTTGCCGTCGTCGGCGATCAGGATGCGCGACAGGCCGCCGCCGTCGGCCTGGATCTCGATATGGCGGCCGCCGGCGTCCAGGGCGTTCTCGACCAGTTCCTTGATGGCGCTGGCCGGCCGCTCGACCACCTCGCCGGCGGCGATGCGGTTGACGGTTTCGGGGGAAAGGCGGCGGATGGGCATGAGCAGGCGAAGATAGGGCGCGGGGGGGATTCGCGCCATGCACGATCCTTTCCCTCTCCCGTTGGGGGAAGGGGGCCGGACGGGCCGGGTGAAGGTCGGGCGGTGGGCCAGTTCGCAACATCGCGACCCTCACCCTTTCGCGCGAAGGCCGATCGCTGACGCTCTCGGGCGCTCAAGCCCTCTCCCAACGGGAGAGGGATTAATCTGCCGTTTTGGACTTGGCGGCCTTCTTCGCCGGAGCCTTCTTGGCGGCCGGTTTCTTGGCGGCCGCTTTTTTCGGGGCGGCGGCCTTCTTGGCGGGCGCCTTCTTCTTGGGAGCGGCGCCGGCCTTGGCGGCCAGAAGAGGTAGGGCGTCTTCCAAGGTCAGGTCTTCGGGCGCCGTGCCCTTCGGCAGGGTGGCGTTGATCTTGCCGGACTTGACGTAGGGGCCGAAGCGGCCGGCCATGACGTGGATCGGCTCGCCCGTTTCCGGGTGGGCGCCCAGATCCTTGAGCGGCGCCGCCGCCGCGCCGCGACCGGGACGACCGGCGCGCTTTTCCGCCAGCAGGGCGACGGCGCGGTTCAGGCCGACCTCGAACACCTCGTCGATGTCAGACACATTGGCGTAGGTGCCGGCGTGCAGGACGAAGGGGCCGTAACGGCCCAGGCCCGCCGTGATCATCTTGCCGTCCTCGGGGTGGACCCCGACCTCGCGCGGCAGGGCCAGAAGGCGCAGCGCCTGGTCCAGCGTCAGGGAGGCCGGCGACCAGCCCTTGGGCAGGGACGAGCGTTTGGGCTTGTCGCCCTCGGGTGGCGTGATTTCGACATAGGGGCCGAAACGGCCGATCTTCAGCTGGACCGGTTGGCCCGTTTCCGGATCGACGCCCAGTTCGCGGTCGCCGCTCTCGGCCGAGCCGTCCTCCGCCGAAGGGCTGGCGACGGGGCGGGTGTATTTGCACTCGGGATAGCGGTCGCAGCCGATGAAGGCGCCGAAGCGGCTGGTCTTCAGGCTGAGCTGGCCCTGGTGGCACAGGGGGCACTCGCGCGGGTCGGTCCCGTCGCCCTTGTCCGGGAAGATGTGGGCGCCCAGGCTTTCGTTCAGGGCGTCCAGAATGGCCGTGGTGCGCAGTTCGCCGGCGGCTTGCGTCGCGGCGTGGAAGTCCTGCCAGAAGTTGCGCAGCAGCACCTTCCAGTTCAGCTGACCGGCCGAAACCTCGTCGAGCTGGGTCTCCAGCGCGGCGGTGAAGTCGTATTCGACCCACTTCCTGAAGAACTGCTCCAAGAAGGCCGTGACCAGCCGTCCCTTGTCCTCGGGATAGAAGCGGTTCTTGTCGACGCGGACATATTCGCGGTCACGCAGGGTCGACAGGGTCGAGGCGTAGGTCGAGGGGCGGCCGATGCCCAGCTCTTCCAGCTTCTTGACCAGGGTGGCTTCCGAATAGCGCGGGGGCGGTTCGGTGAAATGCTGGTCGGTGCGGATGGCGTCGACCTTGGCCTTGGCGCCTTCCTTGAGCGCCGGCAGGCGGCTGGTGTCGTCGCTCTCGTCCTCTTCGGCGCCCTTCTGTTTTTCGTCGCGGCCTTCCTCATAGACGGCGAGGAAGCCGTCGAAGGTCACCACCTGGCCGGTGGCGCGCAGACCCGTCTGGCCGTCGGCGGTCTCGATGTCGACGGTGGTCCGGTCCATGCGGGCCGCCTCCATCTGCGAGGCGACCATCCGCTTCCAGATCAGTTCATACAGGCGCTGAAGATCGGATTCGAGGCGCAGGCTGTCGGGATGGCGGGCGATGTTGGTCGGCCGGATCGCTTCGTGCGCTTCCTGAGCATTCTTGGCTTTGGTCTTGTAATAACGCGGTTCTTGCGGAACGAAGGCCGGGCCGAACGCCTGGCTGATGACCTCGCGCGCCTGGGCGATGCCCTCGGGCGTGGTCTGGACGCCGTCGGTCCGCATATAGGTGATCAGGCCGCCGGTCTCGTCGACCCCCTCATACAGTTTCTGCGCCGCCTGCATGGTGCGCTGGGCCGAGAAGCCCAGCTTGCGCGCCGCCTCCTGTTGCAAGGTCGAGGTGGTGAAGGGCGGGGCCGGATTGCGGCGGACTGGCTTCTTCTCCACCGCATTGATTGTGAAATCGCCAGCGGCGATGGCCGCGCGGGCGGCGGAAGCCGTGGCCTCGTCCTTGATGTCCAGACGCTGGATGCGCTTGCCGGCGTGCTTGACCAGGCGGGCGGTGAAGGGCGGGCTGTCGGCGTTCAGGTCGGCCTCGATGGACCAGTATTCCTGAGCCTTGAACTTCTCGATCTCCATCTCGCGATCGACGACGATACGCAGCGCGACGGACTGGACGCGGCCGGCCGAGCGCGCGCCCGGCAGCTTGCGCCACAGGACCGGCGAGAGGGTGAAACCGACGAGGTAGTCCAGCGCGCGGCGAGCCAGATAGGCCTCGACCAGCTCCATGTCGATCTGGCGCGGATTGGCCATGGCCTCGAGCACGGCGGACTTGGTGATGGCGTTGAAGGTGACGCGTTCGACGTGGGTGTCCTTCAGCGCCTTCTTCTTGTTCAGCACCTCCAGGACGTGCCAGCTGATGGCTTCCCCTTCGCGGTCGGGGTCGGTCGCCAGGATGACGCGATCGGCGCGCTTGGCGGCCTCGGCGATTTCAGACAGGCGTTTGGCGCCCTTGGCGTCGGCCTCCCAATGCATGGAGAAGTCGTCGTCGGGCAAGACCGAGCCATCCTTGGACGGCAGATCGCGGACGTGGCCGTACGAGGCCAGGACCTCATAGTCCGAGCCCAGATACTTATTGATGGTCTTGGCCTTTGCGGGGCTCTCGACGATGACGAGCTTCATAACGGTCCGGTCTCGGGAAGGGGCGCGAACGTGGTTGGAGCGGAGCCGTGAGTCAATCGCACCTGACGTCTTACACCCTAGGGTAGTTGTTTTTTAGCGTGGCTCGGTTAGATTGTGGTCCTAGCAACGGAGACGATCATGGCGACGGCGCAACCTCAATCGGCCTGCGAAACGGATCGCCAAGCGCATATCGAAGCGGCGGCCTTTCCGACGCGGGAATATATCGGCGCCATGGCGCTGGAAATGGCGCGGCTGGCGCGGGACGAGGGCGACGTGCGGCTGGCCAGCTTGCTGGAACAGGCGGCTGGCGTGGCGGGTCATCCGCCGGCCTAGAGCGAAGCTAGGCCGCCGGGCAGCAGGTCGGCGCGGCCGGTCAGGCTGAGCTCCAGCAGGGCGGCGGCGACCTGGGACACCGGGGCGTTCAGGGCGCGGGCGATCTCGTCGCGCGGCGTCGGCGTTGGCGACAACAGGGCGGCGACGCGGTCGAGGAAGGCGTCGTCGATGTCGTCGTCGAATCGCATCGGATCGGCAGGCGGCTCGCGCAGGGTGCGCAGGGTATTGAAGGCGCGGTCGATGTCTTCGATCCCCTCGCACAGGATGGCGCCCTGACGCAGCAGTTCGTTGGGGCCGCGGGCGCGGGGATCCAGCGGCGAACCCGGCACGGCGAAGACATCGCGTCCTTGTTCGGCGGCGAGACGAGCGGTGATCAGGGAACCGGACCGGACTTCCGCCTCGACCACCACGACGCCGCGCGACAGGCCCGAGATGATGCGGTTGCGGCGTGGGAAGTCGCGCGCCTGGGCGCGGGCGCCGACCGGGCTTTCGGACACGACGCAGCCTTGTTCGGTCAGGCGGGCGTAGAGGTCGGCGTGTTCTGACGGATAGATGTCGTTCACTCCACCGCCCAGGACCGCGACAGTCCCGGTCGCCAGGGCGCCTTCGTGGGCGGCGGCGTCGATACCGCGCGCCATGCCCGAGACGACGACATGACCGGCCTGACCGAGTTGCTGCGCCAAACCGCGTGCGATCCGCTGACCGCCCGCCGAGGCGATGCGGGCGCCGACGACGGCGACCGAGGGCTGGTTCAGCAGATCGACGCGGCCGCGCGTCCACAGGATCGGCGGCGGCGGATCGAGCGCGGCCAGCATCTCGGGATAGTCGGGATCGCCCAGCACCAGCAGGCGTGCGCCGATGGCCTCGCCTGCGGCGATCTCGCGTTCGACCGCCTCGACGGGGGGTGGAATGGAGGCTGCGCCGGATTTGCGCACCAGATCGGGCAATGCGTCCAGCGCACTGAGGGCCGAGCCGTAGCGGCTGATCAGTTGGCTGAAGGCGACGGGGCCGATGCGGTCGGTGCGGGCGAGCCGCAGCCGGGCGAAGCGTTCGGCCGGGTCCAGGCTCACGCCTTCTTGGCCCCGATGCGCGGTTCCTCGCCCTTCAGCAGCCGGGCGATGTTCTGGTGATGTCGAACCCAGATCAGAACGGCGGCGAAGACGGTCAGGGCGAGGATTGGAAGGCTGACCGGCAGGCCGACGACGGCGAGCGGCAGAAGCGCCAGCAGCGGCGCGGTCGCCGATGAAATGAGCGCCGCCAGTGACGAATAGCGGAACAGGAAGGCGCAGAGCAGCCAGACCGCCCCCGCCATCAGGCCAAGCGGCCAGGCGGCGGCCAGCAACAGGCCATAAAAGGTGGCGACGCCCTTGCCGCCCTTGAAGCCCAGCCAGACGGGAAAGAGGTGGCCCAGGAAGGCCGCGCCGCCGGCGATGGCGCCGGCCAGTTCGCTGCCTAACAGATGACGGGCGATCAGCAGGGCGACCGCGCCCTTGCCGGCGTCCAGCAGCAAGGTGGCCAGGGCCAAATCCTTGCGGCCGGTGCGAAGGACATTGGTCGCGCCGATATTGCCCGAGCCGATGTTGCGCACGTCGCCGGCGCCGGCTGCACGCGTGATCACCACGCCGAACGGAATCGAGCCGAGCAGATAGCCGCCCAGCGCCACCAGCGCCAAGGTCCCGAGAGCCGGGGCCACTAGATCCTGCACGTTGATTCGCTCCCCGCGTGTCGTTGCGGCAAAATGCGTCGCGGGGCGGCCGGGAGCAAGGGCGATCCGACCTCTTGACCCGATGATCGGCGCAGCGTTTGGTCCGCGAGTCTTTCCGGAGCCGATCCATGACCCGTATCTCCGCCGCCGCCGCCAGCCTGCTGTTGGTTTCGACGACAGGTTGCGTCGGGGCGCCGCCGGTGGCGCCAGCGCCGTCGTCGGGTCCGGCCATGGCGGCCTATTTTGACTGCGTGCGGGACGGCGGCGTGGCGATCTCGGCGCACAGGGCGGTCTCGGCGCTGGACCAGCCCGAGAACTCCATCGCCGCCATCGAGGCGACAGGCCGTTCGATCCCCAATGCGATCCTGGAGCTGGACGCCGTCCTGACCAAGGACCGGCATTTGGTTCTGATGCACGACGACACCATGGACCGGACGACCACGGGGCGCGGCCGGGTCGCGGACCTGACGTTGGCCCAGGTGAAACAGGCGCGGCTGAAGGCGTCGAACGGCGCCCTGACGCGCGCCGCGCCGCCGACGCTGGGCGAGGCGTTGGACGCCGCCGGACGCGTGGGGGCCATCGCCAGCATCGACCTGAAACCCTCGGACGGCGAGACCACGGTCGATCTGGCGCGGGCGGTGATCGATCAGGTGCGCAAGTCGCGGGCCGGTAACCGGGTGATCCTGATCACCTATAATGACGCCGATGCGCGGTCGGTGGCGGCCATGGCGCCGGAGATGATGATCTCAGCCGGGCTAAGCGGTGTGGAGGATCTGAGTGGGCTGAACCCGGCGCAGATCCTGGCCTGGACCGGCACGCGCGAGGAGCGTCCGGCGCTGTGGCGCGCCCTGCGCGAGGCCGGCGTCGAGGTTCAGTTCGGCACACTGGGCGCCGAGGGCGTGCGCCGTGACGACCGCTACGCCGCCGACGAGGACGTATCGGAATACCGCGATCTGGTGCGCCAAGGCGTCACCGTGATCGCCACCGATACGCCGCTGGCCGTCAAATCGGTGCTGGGCGCCGAGGTGGCCAAGGCCGCGACATGCGCGCGGCCGCGCTGAGTTGATCCTTAGAAGACCTTTCGGCCGCCCACCCAAGTTCCGATCAGCTTGCCCTGAAGTCGGCGGCCGTCGAACGGGGAGTTCTTGGACTTGGAGTGCAGGGCGTCGGCGTCGATGATGACGGGGGCACCGGCGTCGAACAGGATCAGGTCGGCGGGCGCGCCCTCGGCCAGCACGCCGGCGTCGAGGCCCAGCAGGGCTGCGGGGCCCTGAGTCAGGGGGCGCAGCACGTCGAGCAGGTCCAGACCATCTTCGTGATGCAGGGTCAGGGCGGCGGGCAGCAGGGTCTCCAGGCCGATCGCGCCGGGTGCGGCCTCGGCGAAGGGACGGCGCTTGTCCTCGGCCGGAGCCGGGGCATGGGCGGAGGTGATGACGTCGATCAGGCCCTGCCGCACAGCCTCGATCAGGGCCTGGCGGTCGGCTTCGGAGCGCAGCGGCGGGTCCAGCCGGTAGAAGGTGCGATAATCGCCGATGTCCACCTCGTTGAAGCACAGGTGGTTGATCGAGACGCTGACGGCGACCTCCAGCCCCTTGGCGCGAGCGCGGGCCAAGGTGTCTAGCGCGCCTTCGGTCGAGATCTGATCGACCAGGAACCGCGCGCCGGTCTGTTCGACTAAGGCCAGATCGCGCTCCAGCCCGATCCGCTCGGCGATGGCGGGGCTGCCGGACAGGCCCAGGCGCGTGGCCAGTTCGCCGGAAGCGGCGACCGCGCCTTCCGTCAGCCAAGGGTCGGCCGGGCGGCAGGCGATCAGGGCGTTGAAGGCGGCGGCGTAGCTCATCACCCGTTGCAGGGTGCGGCTGTTGACGATGACTTTGTCGCCGTCGGTGAAATACAGGGCGCCGGCCTCGTCCATCAGGCCGATCTCGGCCATGCGCTGTCCGTCCAGAGCCTTGGTCGCGGCGCCGGCGGCGCGGACGTTGACGAGGTTCAGAGCCGCGCCGCGCCGCTGGATGAAGTCGATCATCGCCGGGTCGTCGACGGCGGGGTCCGTGTCGGGCTGGACGACGATGGTCGTCACGCCCCCGGCGGCGGCGGCTAGGCTGGCGGACT
>NZ_JAELUF010000865.1 GCF_016429195.1 Brevundimonas sp. ASV9 | reverse complement strand
CCCCCCCCCCCCCCCCCCCCCCCCCCCCCCCCCCCCCCCCCCCCCCCCCCCCCCCCCCCCCCTTTTTCAAGCATAAGTCGGCATACGAGATACGATTGCTGGTCTCGTGGGCTCGGAGATGTGTATAAGAGACAGCAACATTTCTTTTTAATCCTGGCACTGGATCAAAAACTTCTGCACCTCTATATCTTTCTTTTTCATCTACTTTATATGTTTCTTTATCTGTTACCGTTTTATGGTCATAACAATACCTGTCTCTTATACACATCTGACGCTGCCGACGAATACATCACAGTGTAGATGTCGGGGGTGGGCGTGTCATTGGAGGGGGGGGGGGGGGGGGGGGGGGGGGGGGGGGGGGGGGGGGGGGGGGGGGGGGGGGGG
>NZ_JAELUF010000864.1 GCF_016429195.1 Brevundimonas sp. ASV9 | reverse complement strand
ATCAAGTCTTCGTTACTCGTTGACCACGGAAGCTAGATCTTTGTCAGCATGGACTCGTGCGATGTATGGTGGCAGGCACACTTACATTCCGGACATAGATTGTCTCGCCGCGTTCGGTTCCAGAAGTGGCGTGATCGGTGAAAGGGTTAGGGGCAGCAGGAGCGGCAGCAGGAGCGTCGAAACCTCCAGGACCGCCGCCGCCGCCTTGGAAGCCACCGCGGCCACCGTAACCAAATCCACCGCGGCCACCAAAACCGCCGCGACCAAAGCCGCCGCCGCCGCCGCCGTAGCCACCACGCATGCCACCAAATCCGCCACGGCCGCCGAAGCCCATAGCACCGCCTCCGGCATAACGGTCTTCACGAACTTCAAGGACGCGTCCCTGC
>NZ_JAELUF010000863.1 GCF_016429195.1 Brevundimonas sp. ASV9 | reverse complement strand
CCCCCCCCCCCCCCCCCCCCCCCCCCCCCCCCCCCCCCCCCCCCCCCCCCCCCCCCCCCACTATTTTCAATCAGAAGACGGCATACGAGATACGATTGCTGGTCTCGTGGGCTCGGAGATGTGTATAAGAGACAGGCGGCCGTCAGCTTGGCGGCTTCGGCGCGTGCAGCTTCTGCGGCGGCCTTGGCGGCGGCGGCTTCGTCACGTGCGGTGCTGAATGGCGTGAGTCGGAAATCGACGACACGCCTGGTCTCGACCTGTCTCTTATACACATCTGACGCTGCCGACGAATACATCACAGTGTAGATCTCGGTGGTCGCGGGAGAATTAAAAAGGGGGGGGGGGGGGGGGGGGGGGGGGGGGGGGGGGGGGGGGGGGGGGGGGGG
>NZ_JAELUF010000862.1 GCF_016429195.1 Brevundimonas sp. ASV9 | reverse complement strand
ATCTAGAGATTTGAATTTACATACTATGCAAATGCTCACTTGCTCTCCAGCGGCGCATGTACATCGAAACTCTAGATATCTTTAACGGTCCAATGTGCGTCTGTATTGGAGACCGTTTAGTGATTGCTCAGATATACTCTACCTTCAAATGGCGATAACACGTCTTCCTTTGTCTCGGACTCGTACGTTGAGAAAATGCGTCGCCAAGAAGAGGCTTCAAGACCCAGCTCGGCACTCGGCAAAGACCACTCGCAGTCAGTAGTTGTAAAGTTCAGCACGACAAGAGCCTTTGCTCCTGTCTCTTATACACATCTGACGCTGCCGACGAATACATCACAGTGTAGATCTCGGTGGTCGCCGGAGCTTTATAGAGGGGGGGGGGGGGG
>NZ_JAELUF010000861.1 GCF_016429195.1 Brevundimonas sp. ASV9 | reverse complement strand
ACACTACCCTGTGATGTATTCGTCGGCAGCGTCAGATGTGTATAAGAGACAGGTCCGTGCGGACCGCGGCTGGCGGATGGACAAAGTCGATGACAGATCCCATGAAATACTCAGCCTATGCGTTTTACCTGGACAGGATTGGATCAGATTTAGGGTCGGAGGAAAAGTGGACGTCATACTGCATGCGACGCGGCAATGCCAATGCCCTCCTTAAAGTCGCGCCAACCGCTGTCGTGGACCAGGTAATGCGGCATGAACCGATGACTGGGTGCCTAGCGAACGCCTACCTCAACCTACACGTCGGATTTAATACGCAGGATGCGTTCCTTGAAAGAGATCCATCTGCTGACGGATTAACACTGTCTCTTATACACATCTCCGAGCCC
>NZ_JAELUF010000860.1 GCF_016429195.1 Brevundimonas sp. ASV9 | reverse complement strand
AGCAAAGTCCGTTCCTGCAACTATCCAAACAAACGGGAGGATCTGATGTCGGGAAAAGTCTCTGGACAAGCGACCTTGAGACAAAGTTGGTTGCCGGCGAAGTCCAGGTTCTCGTCCACTCTTTGAAGGATATGCCAACGACGCTGCCACCTAAATGTCTACTTGCATCCGTCCCCGAGCGCGAGGATCCAACTGATGCGGTAATAATGAGGTCTGACTCCAAGTTTACATCTATCGATCAGTTGCCACCTGGCTCGGTAATTGGCTCGAGCTCCTCGCGGAGGAAAGCCTTGATTCGACGAAAATGGCCGCACTTACAAGTAGAGGAATGTCGCGGTAATTTGTAAGTTGAAACAGTAGTCTGCGAATCATGACAGTAACTAATAG
>NZ_JAELUF010000859.1 GCF_016429195.1 Brevundimonas sp. ASV9 | reverse complement strand
GGCCAGGCTCATGCAGTTCGGTGGCGATGTCACCGGCGACACGCCCTTCGAGACGTTGATGAGAGATGCAACCGAACTCATTGCACCAAAGGATATTCCCGGTAGATTTGCTTCCAAAGATATTCTGGTAGTGGAAAAGACGGGCCCCGACATGCCTCTCCTCACGCTAGTCGATCTGCCTGGTTTGGTGCGCGTCGCCAATCGAGACCAGTCAGCCGACGACATTGAGACGATTGAAGCCCTTTCCGATCGCTACATGAAAAGCTCGCGCACAATCATTCTCGCTGTCATCGGTGGAAACAACGACTATGTCCAGGCCCCGATCCTCACAAAAGCTCGACACTTTGACCCAAACGGTTCCCGCACCATCGGCGTCCTGACCAAGCC
>NZ_JAELUF010000858.1 GCF_016429195.1 Brevundimonas sp. ASV9 | reverse complement strand
ATACTTTGATTCTTATTCAATTTTCATTACCTGAAAGAAAAGATACTACGGAAGTGAACACAGACACAGTTCTCGCCATGAAGCACGGCGAGGTATCAAGCTGGGGTCACCGCTCAAGGCTTTTCCGATCGGACAAACTGAAATAGCTTTACCCTGGAACCACCCTTGTATTCACGAAACAGTGTAGGGAAACCTATCGGTGGTAACTAGGGTCGTGAATTGAGTCTTGCAGAGGTTAAATGTTCCCCTAATAGTACTATATGCTTGTTAGTTCTGCTTCATACTAAAAAAAAAATGACGTCAAATGAAATAGGCGCTCCTACGCTCCAGCAGCTATGCTCCCAAACTTTGTAACCGCAATAGATTTGCTCTACCTCACCCTTTGAC
>NZ_JAELUF010000090.1 GCF_016429195.1 Brevundimonas sp. ASV9 | reverse complement strand
TTCGCGCGGGAGGCGGCGTCTAGATCGCCGAAATATATCCTCAAGGTTGAATCGTCACCTGCAACGCACGTAGCAATCCCTAGCTAAGCAGCTTTGGCTTGACGGGGTCGGTGTTTTGGGGCCATGGCGCCGCATTATCTATGCCCGCAGGCCGACATGAACGACGCAGTTGATCCCGTAGACATCGCCATCGGCGGACGCATCCGCACCCGTCGTGAGGAACTGCGCATCACCCAGGCGCAGTTGGCCGCCGGCGCAGGCGTGACCTTCCAGCAGATCCAGAAGTACGAGCGGGGCGTGAACCGCGTCTCGGCCGCCCGCCTGCTGCAGATCGCTTCGGTGCTGAAATCGACCGGCGCGGCCCTGCTGGGCGAACTGGAAACGGCCGAGGGCGACGAGCTGGCGCTGGCCGCTCCCGGGGTCGCCGAACTGCTGGCGGCTTTCCGCGGCATCAAGGACGCCGCCCAGCGCGACGCCCTTTTGACCGTGGCCAAGGGCCTGCGCGGCTGATCAGGCCCGGCTGCTGGCGCTTTTCAGCAACTGCTCAACCTCATCGCGATGGTCGGCGCCCTCGAGAGCCGCGCCTGCCAGCCACGACTGGATGGCATCCAAGGCGCGAGCATCTCGTCCGTCCGAGCGGCCGGCGTCGGACAGGCTTTGGCGGATAATCTCGATCATGCAGACCGCCTCGACGGCCGAGGTCGGGGCGTGATCGAGAAGCGTGGTTTCCGCCGCTTCCATCGGCGCCAGATCCAGTTCGACAAGCAGGTTCTCGCCGCTGGCGGACAGCGATGACGATCCAACCTGTTTCGCTAGATTAGCCGTTTCCAGCCACGAGCGGAAAAGCGGCATGAAGGCGGGTGTGGTTTGGGTGTTCATGACATTCAAACTTTCTGCAGCGCCCGAATCGATCCGGGCGCTGATTTGGGACGGGCGTAGGGGGCGCACTGGGCCTCCCAGACGCCTAAGAGGGCGAGGAGCAAGAGCTCGAACCAGACGACCATTCGGGTCGATACGATCGACCACAGCAGGGCGTCAGAACCAGCGATGCCGGCCAGATGGGTCGAGACCGCGATAAGCTGGGCGCCGGCGGCAAGAAGCAGCCACCATCGGTCGTAACGGAGCGCCAGACCGACCAGCAGACAGAACATGGACACCGACAGGATCGCCACCCCCCACCGGAAATGCCCGATGAACAGGTGATCGACCAATGGCGTGCCCCAGTTAAGGACGACCAAAGCGATCAAGGCGATCCGCTCCGGCATGCGACCTTTCCAGAGCAGGAGCGCCATGACGCCGTAGGTCAGACACGCCAGAACCAAGGACAGCGGCGACCCCATTCCGACGGCCGCGATCAAGCGGCGACGGAGAGAACCGGGGCGAACCCAGTGGGTTTGACCGTCTTGTCTTCGTGCGCACCGTCCAAATACCAGCCGACCTGATGGTCGTCGGCGACCTGGGCCAGCTCGCCATGACTGGCGATGACCGAGCCGCGAACCTCGGCGAGTTGGCTGAGGCCGCGAACCATATTGGCCAGGGCCTCCTGTCCGACTTCCGCCGCCAGACGCGCCTCGACCCGACCTTCCAACGCGGTCTGAACCAAGCGGCTGACCTCGATCATCGCCTGATCGACGGCGTGTTCTGCGGTTCTGACCTGCCGTGCCACGCGGACGCCGACGTGCATGTTCTTCATTGGCTCACCTTCCTTTAAGCCGTTTGGTCAGCGCATTTCAGCGGGAGCAAGCCGGTCGAAAAGGGATGGAACCACCATGCCCGCCGTCACGATCCCGATGGCGAACAGAAGGGCGATGGCGGCCCCGGCGACAATGATCCCCACTCTCGCCAGAGCGCCCCGAGGAGGCGCAGGCAGAAGCCAGGAAGTCGTTGGGTCGGAAACCGCATCGTCCGACTGTTCGGCCGACGTGGGATCATTGAGCGCATCGGGGCCGGCGTCGGGAATGAGTATCGACGCCTCTGAGTAGCCAATACTCAGTCGCCGGGCCGCCAGTTTGCGGTCCGAAACGCCCAGCTTGGCATAGGCGCGATGCAGGTGATTGCCGACCGTGCGCGGCGAGATGCGCAGGCGCGCAGCGATTTCCTTGTCCTCCAGACCCTGGCCGGCCAGGCGGACACATTCGCTCTCTCTCGTCGTCAGGCCTTCTGGCATGGGGACCCCCTTGGGCCTGTTTACCCTAAAATGAGGGGGAGTCAGCCGATATGCTTACGCCGCAAAGCAGTTTCTAGCGGCTAGGCGCTGCGTCAGATCACTTGAACATATAAGCATATCTTTATATGTCTGTCGGTCTGACACTGACAGGAGCCTCTCTTGGCCGCTCGTTCTTCCTTCCTCTTCACCTCGGAAAGCGTTTCCGAAGGCCACCCCGACAAGGTCGCGGACCGCATCTCCGACACGGTTGTGGACGCCTTCCTGGCCAAGGACCCGGAGGCGCGCGTGGCCTGCGAGACCTTGGTGACGACCCAGCGCATCGTGCTGGCCGGCGAGGTCCGCGCCACCCAGCCGGGTAACACCAAAGAAGAGAACGAGGCCTTCACCCAGAGCATCATCGACAGCCTGGAGCCGCTGGTCCGCGCTGCGGTCAAGGACATCGGCTATGAGCAGGACGGCTTCCACTGGGAGACGGCGAACTACTCCTGTTTCCTGCACGCCCAGTCGGCCGACATCGCCGTCGGCGTCGACTCGACCAATGAGAAGGACGAGGGCGCGGGCGATCAGGGGATCATGTTCGGCTATGCATCGAACGAGACGCCGGAGCTGATGCCGGCGACCCTGCAGTACAGCCACAACATCCTAAAGCGCCTGGCCGAGGTTCGCCACGCCGGCGGCTCGCAGCTCGAGCCCGACGCCAAGAGCCAGGTCACGATCGAATACGAGGACGGCAAGCCGGTCCGCGCCACCTCGATCGTTCTGTCGACCCAGCACGCCAAAGGGCTGAGCTCCGAGCAGGTCGCCGAGATCGTCAAACCCTATATTCTCGAAGTGCTGCCGGAAGGCTTCACCGACGAGAACACCGTCTGGCACATCAACCCGACCGGCATCTTCGAGATCGGCGGACCGGACGGCGACGCCGGCCTGACCGGCCGCAAGATCATCGTCGACACCTACGGCGGCGCGGCGCCCCACGGCGGCGGCGCCTTTTCTGGCAAGGACCCGACCAAGGTGGACCGTTCGGCCGCCTACGCTTGCCGCTACCTGGCAAAGAACGTCGTCGCCGCCGGCCTGGCCGACCGCTGCACGATCCAGATTTCCTACGCCATCGGCGTGGCCAAGCCCCAGTCGATCCACGTCGATCTGCACGGCACCGGCAAGATTTCTGAAGCCGTTCTGGAAGATAAAATTCTGGACCTGATCGGCGGCGCTACGCCGCGTGCGATCCGCCAGCATCTGCAACTGAACAAGCCGATCTACGCCCGCTCGGCCGCCTATGGCCATTTCGGCCGCGAGCCGGACGCGGACGGCGGTTTCAGCTGGGAAAAGACCGATCTGGTCGATCAGCTCAAGGCGCTGGCCTAAAGCTTCAAGCGGCCTGATCGATTGTCAGGCCGCGCACGCCCGCCAGATTGGCGTCGGTCAGGTCGGCCTGACGGGTCTGGGCGCCGTGCAGCGTTGCACGGCCCAGATCGGCGCCGGTTAGGACGGCGCGCTTCATGTCGGCGCCAGACAGGTCCGCGCCGCGGAGCACGGCGCCCGTCAGATCGGCCGGCATCAGGCGATCTGCGGCGATCAGAAGCGGCCCCAGTTGCGCCTCGCGCATGTCCGCTCCGTTCAGTCGCGCACCCCGCAGGCGCGCGCCGCGCAAGTCGGCGCGCCGCAGTTTGGCCGAGCGCAGGTCGGCGTTGTCGAGCTGGGCGCCCTGCAGCTGCACCCCCTCCATATCCAGGCCGTAGAAGACCGCGCCCTTGGCCGACAGGGCGGTCAGGTTCAGGCCCGTGATCGACTTCAGCGGACGCAGGTCGACGCCGTTGAAGACCGACGGCTGTCCTTCCGCGCCGCCGGTCTCGCACCAGCGCGCATGTTCGCGCAGCATCTCGGCGGCCGGCATTTTTTCCACGGACTCGCAGGACGACTTGTTGTCGGTCAGGGCGCCCTGCATGTCGGCGCCGTCGGCGCGCCACATGGTCGTCTTGCAGCCCACAAGGATGGCGTCGCGAAGGTCCGCGCCCGACAGGTCCGCCCCTGATAGATCCGCGCCGGCGAGGTCGGCCCCACGGAAGTCCGCCTGTTTAAGATTAGCCCGCACAAGCTTGCAGTCCTTCATCACCGCGCCAGAGAAGTCGGCCTTCACGGCGATGACGCCGGCCATCTTGGAGCGTTGAAGATTGGCGCCGGCCAGGCACGCCCCGCTGGCCTCGGTCTCGTCGCGGTGGCGCGGTTCGATGACCTTGAAGCCCAGTCTGGCGTCGGCGGCGGCGATGGTGCCCTCGCGCAGGTCCGCCTCGAACAGATCGGCCCCCGACAAGTCGGCCCCGCGCAGGCAGGCGCCGCGCAGGTCCGAACGGCGCAGACTGGCCTCGGCCAGGATCGCATCCTGCATGTCCGCGCCGAAGAAGTTGGCGTTGTCCAGCTTGGCCCCGGTCAGGTCGCAGCCTTCCAGACAGGCGGCGGCGAAATCGGCGTCGGCCAGATTGCGGCCCTTCAGGCTGAGGCCCGACAGGTCCATCCAGGCGAAGACGGCGCGCGCGCCGCCGGGTCGGGCCTGGAACAGCCGGTCGTGCCGGGCGCAGATCACGTCCAGCTCCGCCTGCGTCAGGCGCTTTCTCACGAGGGGTTCAGCGGCGAGGGCCATCAGGGCACATTACGGGCCCTGACTTAAGAAACCTTTGAACGGCGAAGCGGCCTCAGACGGTCAGCAGCCCTTGGGCCTGAAGGGCCTCGGCCAGCTCGCCTGGACCCGTCCACAGGCGCGTGTAGCCCGCTTCGCCCAGCCGCTTCAGCTCGGTGACCAAATCGGCCTTTGGCGAGGCGACGAACCGGCCGTCGAAGCCCGAGCCGTCCTCGCTGATGCGCACCATCGGGCGACCGGTTTCCAGTCGGTGCAGGAAGCCTTCACACAGGGCCGCGCCCTCTTCGCACATCAGGCCGGTTTCCACGGTCAACCCTTGCGCGCGCAGGCGCTCGGTGCCGCGCCCGGCCGCAAACGGCGACGGGTCCATACAGGCGATCACGACCCGCGCCACGCCCGCCTCGGTCAGGAAGTGGGCGCAGGACTTGCGGCCCGACGACCGGGCGCCGCAGGGCTCCAGCGTGACATAGACGGTCGAGCCCACGACATCCGCGCCGGCGGCAGGCACGGCCTGCTCCTCGGCATGGGGACGGCCGCCCGGCGCGGTGGCGGCCTGGGCGATGACCCGGCCGTCCTTGACGATGACGCAGCCGACCGCCGGGTTGGGCCAGGTCTCGCCCATCCGGCCGGTCGCCAGGGCGATCGCCTGGGCCATAAAGGCCTGGTCGGCTTCGCTCCAGCTCATGATGCGGTCGGCAATGTCTCGGCGCGAGCGGCGTCGAGGTAGCGGGCGGCGGTGGGCTTCAGGTCCGCGTCCAGATCGATCTCCAGCGGATTGCCGGTCGGGATTTCGACGCCGACGATCTGATCGTCCGGCACGTTGAACAGAAGTTTGACGATGGCGCGCAGGGAGTTGCCGTGGGCGGCGATCAGCACGTCCTCGCCCGCCTTCAGACGCGGCGCGATCTCGGCGTCCCAATAGGGCTTCACCCGGTCCAGCGTGGTTTTCAGGCTTTCGGTGTCGGGAATGGCCTTGCCGGCGTAGCGCGGGTCGGCGTTGAAATCGAACTCGCCGCCGGGCGCCAGCGGGGGTGGCGGCACATCATAGCTACGCCGCCAGATCTTGACCTGGTCTTCGCCGTGCTTCTGGGCCGTCTCGGCCTTGTTCAGACCCGTCAGACCACCGTAGTGGCGCTCGTTCAGCCGCCAGTCCTCGATCACCGGCACATCGGTCAGGCCGGCCGCCTGCAACGCCAGGGCGCCGGTGCGCTGGGCGCGCGTCAGGACCGAGGTGAACATCACCGCCGGTTTGAACCCGGCCTCGGCGATCAGTTCGCCGCCGCGACGCGCCTGGGCCTCCCCCTCCGCCGTCAGATCGACATCGACCCAGCCGGTGAAGCGGTTCTCGAGGTTCCACTGGCTCTGGCCGTGGCGGAGCAGGATCAGGCGCGGCATTCGGTCGGTCCTTCGAAATACGGCCTTTCGGGGTAGGACGCCCTCCGAAGTCGGTCAAGGCTCGCGGGCCTCGCCATCGCTTGTCGCGTCGCGCAGGTCGGGGTAACGGTCGGATCGATGTCCGACCGTCTTTTCTTTCCCCTGGCGCTCGCCGCCGCCGTCGTGATGATCGCCCTGGCGACCGTCTGGCCCTGAGCCTCTAGAAGAGGATCTTGCGCAGATTGATGCGGAAGACGCGCCCCTGCGGGTCCAGATAGTCGCGCTGATAGTTGACCGGCGTCTGACCGTCGCTGCTGGTTACCGAGACGCGGTCGTCGAAGATGTTCTGAACGCCGAAACCGATCCGCGTGCCTTTCAGGAACGGGAAGCGCTCGACCCATGAGGTGCGTTGGGTCAGGTCGGCGAAGGCGAACAGATTGACGGTTGTCCGGCCCGAGAAGTCCAGATCGGGCGAACCCAGCGCGTCGCCATTGACCGTCGTGCCCGAGCGCCAGTTGGCGTTGACGAAGGCGCCCACGCCGTTTCTGGATAGGCCGGTCTGAAGCTGGACCTCATGGCGCGACTGACCGCCCGAGCCGGAGATGGAATCGCCGTCCAGCAGATCCAGCGGCGCCAGACCGTCGCGAATGGTGACCTCGTCCTCGACACGCCAGGTGTGGGTCAGCGACAGGTTGAAGATCCCTTGGCCGGGCTGCATTCCGGATCCACGCCCGCCGCGCATCCGTCCGCCGCCGGGGCCGCCGGGACCGCCCGGTCCTCCCATCATCATCATTCCGCCGCCGCCCGGACCGCCACCAGGGCCGCCGCGTCCGCCTGGACCACGACCGCCCGCCGCCGCCGGGTTCGGCTTGCCGAACGGGCGCGAGAAGTTGAAGCCCCACTGAACGTCCTGCTGCTCGCGCTTGAAGAAGTTCAGCGGACGGGCGTCGATGGACACCAGATCGCCGTCCGTATCGCGAACGAACCGATCCGGCAGCGCCGCTTCCAGATCCGGCGTGATGGCCGGGAAGCTGGAGATTTCGTTGTCCGCTTCGGTGCGGGTGTAGGCCAGGTTCAGGCGAAAATCCTTGTCCGACACCGGCTGCCAATTCATGCCCAGCTTCAGGATTCGCCGATCCTCGGCCTGCAGATTGGGATCGCCGCCGGTGATGCGGTTGATCTCGACGGTCTGGCCGGTGCGGAAGTCGAAGACCGGCGTATTCGGCGTCGATACTGTCGGGTCGTTCAGCTGCTGGACCGTCGGAGCCTTGCCCTCATCGGAATAGTTGGCGGAAAACGACAGCCGCTCGACCGGCGACCAGTTCAGCCCGGCCCCGACCGAGGACACGCCGCCGAAGTCGGACAGTTCCTGATAGGCCAGGTTCAGATTGGCCGACAGGTCGCCGATCTTGGGCAGGACGCCGCGCTCGACGTTGGAGATCGGCAGATCGAAGTTGGCCTGGACGCTGCCCGAGTTGCGCGACTGCGACCGATCCACGGCGACACTTGAACCCAGGCTCTCGGAGAAACGCAGGCTCTCGGAGTCCAGCGACTGATAACCAGCCCCGACCTTGAAGGTCGAGGTGATGTCGCCGGCCGGCAGTTCATAGGGACGCCCGTTCAACACCAGTTCCGCCGTCGCCGTCTGTGCCACGGAGTTGGCGGTGTCGCGCGGTCTCACCACAGCCCGGTCGGTCAGGTCGCCGAACGGATTGACGGTCAGATCGCCCGCGATCAGGGCCCGCAACGCCGTCGCGTTCACACCTCGTCCCGTCGTGGTGTCGGTCTCGACGCGGCTGTATTCCCCCGTCGCCGTCCAGCGCCAGTCGCCGACATAGCCGTCGAACACCGTGCCCAGTTCGGCCGTGCGGGTATCGGTCTTGCGCGTAAGGGCGCCGGGCAGGTCCAGATAGCTGAAGAGGGTCACCTCCTGACCGGTCGGCGAAAACGGATTGGTCCCCGGCACGGTCAGCTGAACATTGGGCAGTCCCTGATAGCTGAAGCTGTTTGAGTCCTCCACGCTGCCGCTCAGCGTCATGCCGACCTTGTCGTTCAGGTCATGCTTGTAGGTCCCCGACACCGAAAGCTCGTCCGTCTTGGGCAGCAGGGTGCGATAGGCGTTGGCCAGTTCGCTGTCGCCGCCGGCCGTCGTGCTGCGGTCGATGTCGCGCTCGGTCTCGAACAGGGTGTTGGAGGTCGTGCCGTTGATATCGACAGACCAGCGGTCCGAGCCGGCGATGCGCAGGACGTTGTTCTCGCTGGCGGTGGTCGTGCGACCGCCCTGCTCCGGCCGGCTGACGTTGACCGAGGCGGTCAGGGACTTGAAGTCCGCCTTCAGCACGATGTTCACCACCCGCTGATTGGCGCTGTAGCCATAGGACAACGCGGTCTCTTCCGGCAGGACGTCGAAGCGCTCGATAGCCTCGGGCGGAATGCCGCGGATTTCGCGGAAGCCTGATATACGCCGCCCGTTGACCAGGAAGACCGGAGACCCGCCGCGCGCGCTGCGGGTCTGGGCCTCCAGCAGGGTGATCAGCTCGCCGATGTTGGTCGCGCCGAACGCCTGGATCTGGGCGGAGTCATAAGAGACGATCGGTTCCTGCCCGCCCAGGGCCACCCCGCGCCGCGCCGCCGTCACCTCCACGTCCGGCAGAACGACCGTCGGCTCCTCCTGCTGGACCTGCGCCTGGGCTTCTACCGGCTGGGCCGCGGTGGTTTGGGCCTGAACAGGCTGGACGACACCGGCGGCGGGGGCCAGCGCAAGCAGGAGAAGCGCGGTCTGGGTCATGGAACGACGATCCGGGAGATGATTTCAGCCCTTGTCAGGACGGGACAAACATGGCCGTAAAACGACACAATTCATGAACAAAGTGAAAGCGTTGCGCACTTTCAACACGACGCAAAAACCTGCGACGGAAAGTCCGCCACAGCGCGTTAAAGCCTGTTGGGTTGCGTTTGGATGACAGGGCGCAAGGCGCGCTCAAACAGACGTCCTGACCCAACCTCGGAGTCCAGCGATGAAGACTCCGCGTTGACCGCCTCCGGGCTTTCGGCTATAGGCCCGCCCTCTTGAGATTTCCGCGCCGTGGACGTGTGCTCCGCGGCGTTTTCCGTTCGAAGGTTTGACATGGCCAACAACCCCGGCGCCCGCAAGGCGATCCGCAAGATCGAAGCGCGTACCGAAGTGAACAAGGCGCGCCGTTCGCGCGTCCGCACCTATCTGCGCAAGTTCCAGGAAGCTCTGGCCGGCGGCGACGCCGCCGTCGCCAAGACCGCCTTCATCGAGGCTCAGTCCGAGCTGATGCGCGCCGTCTCGAAGGGCGTCGTTCACAAGAACACCGGCTCGCGCAAGGTCTCGCGCCTGGCCGCCCAGCTGAAGAAGCTGTCGGCCGCCTGAGCCAAAATTAATCCAACAGCGGACGGAGCAGCTGTCGCTGTTTCGTTGTGGGATTATAAAGCAATATCAACGGCGAAGGCGCGCAAGCTCCTTCGCCGTTTTGCGTTGTGTCGCTAACTGTCAAAATCGAAAACACCGATCGTCGAGCCATGATCCGGCCGAAATTCCAAGCGGTGTCAGGGTTTGACGGAGTCAAACAATTTAACTGCGAATCGACCAACGAATCAGCGTTGACCCACCCGGCTCGCGGCGTAAGTTTTGGCCTCTAACGCACTTCCATCCCAGCACGGATGAAGACGGCGCGAGGCCTGTGTTTCGCGTCGGCGGGAGATGTCTGTTCAGAGGTTAGACCCCGTCCGAAAAGCATCGCTTTTCGGCGCAGGAGAAGTCGTCCCTGAACCATCGCCCTGAAGCGCGGAAGGTCGGAATGGTTCTTCTAAGGTGGGCGGGCAAAGATGGTTGGGGGCGCAACGGCGATGGCAGGCGGAACGAAGACGTCGGGACTGACGGATCCGGACCGCATCTGGAGCGAGGCGTCCGTGCGCCTGCGCGCTGAAATCGGCGATGGCCCGTTCTCCTCCTATATCGCCCCGTCGGCCGTCCGCCTGGACAACGCCGGCCACCTGATCCTGGTCACCCCGACCGCCTATGCTCGCGACTGGGTGCGCAAGAACGCCCTGCGTCGCATGAACGAGTTGTGGCTGGGCCTGGACGGCCTGTCGCGCCGACTCGAGGTGCGCTGCCGCGCCGAAGTGGGTTCGGCGCCGCCGGCCTCGGCCGTGATGCCGGGCAATGTGGTGGACGCCGCCCCGCGCCTGGCCGCCTTCGCCGCCACGCCGCAGATGGCGCCCGCCGCCCCGATCAGCGCTGACGGCGCCCGCGCGGTGCGCGCCGCCGGTCTGCAGGATCGCCTGACGTTCGACAGCTTCGTTGAGGGCCAGGGCAACGCCTTTGCCCTCGCCATCGCCAAACAGGTGGCTAGCTGGGCCGACGGCCACTTCAACCCCGTCTTCTTCTGCGGCCCCTACGGCTATGGCAAGACCCACCTGCTGAACGCCATCGCCTGGGAGGCCCAGCGTCTGCGTCCCGAGGCCAAGGTCGTCTATCTGACCGCCGAACGCTTCCTGTCCACCTTCGTCAAGGCGATGCAGGACCGCTCGACCGCCGCCTTCAAGGAAAGCTTGCGCTCGGCCGACATGCTGCTGCTGGACGATGTCCAGTTCGTGGGCGGCAAGACGTCGACCCAGGAAGAACTGCTCTCGACCCTGACCGCCCTGATCGAGGACGGTAAACGCATCGTCTTCTCGGCCGACCGTGCGCCCATGGCCCTGACCGAGGTCGAGCCGCGCCTGCGCAGTCACCTCGCCGCCGGCCTGACCTGCCCGGTCGAGGCAGGCGACCGCGAGCTGAAGATCGCCGTGGCCCAGAACCGTCTGAAGGCGCTGTCGGCTCTGGGCGTCGTCCAGGGCGAGGCCAACCCAGAGGTCCTGGCCCAGCTGGTGGACCGCACCCCCGGCTCGATGCGCGAGCTCGAGGGCGCCGTGAATACTCTGGCCGCCGCTGCCGGCGCGCGCCTGTCGTCGGTCTCGGTCGATGAAGCCTCGACCCTGCTGGGCATGGCCATGCGCGGCGGGCCCGAGCGCCGCATCACCGTGGACGAGATTCAGAAGACGGTCGCTGACCACTTCAACATGAAACAGGCCGACCTGCTCAGCGAGCGCCGCACCCGTTCGGTCGCCCGCCCGCGCCAGATCGCCATGTATCTGTGCAAGCAGCACACGACCCGCTCCTACCCCGACATCGGTCGCCGTTTCGGCGGGCGCGACCACACCACGGTCCTGCACGGCGTGCGCAAGATCGAGGAGCTGATGCCGCAGGACGATCAGATCGCCCGCGACGTCGAGGCGCTGACTCGCAAGCTGCGGGGCTGAAGCTGTGGAGCAGCGGGTCTGACCCGTTGCTCCCGCCGCGCAATCCGCTAGTGTCCCAGGTCACTTAACCGCAGCCGCCTTGCGAGTCGGCCGCGCCGGGCGAGACGACATGCAGCTGACCATCGAACGATCCGCGCTCCTGAAGGCCCTGGGCCACGTGCAGAGCGTCGTCGAACGTCGAAACACCATTCCGATCCTGTCCAACGTCCTGCTGAGCGCGGGCCGCGACCGGCTGGCCTTCGCCGCCACCGATCTGGACATGGAAATGGTGGACGAGGCCGAGGCCCAGGTTCAGGTCGAGGGTCAGATCACGGCTCCCGCCCACACCCTGTACGAGATCGTGCGCAAGCTGCCGGAAGGCGCCGAGGTCTCGTTGCTCTATTCGGGCGACGATCCCCGCCTGGTCGTCTCGGCCGGCCGGTCGCGCTTCAACCTGCCGGTCCTGCCGGCGGGCGACTTCCCCGTCATGTCCACTGACAGCGCCGGCGCCTCCTATGTCCTGCCCAAGGAGGATCTGGCCCGCCTGATCGACAAGACCCGGTTCGCGGTCTCGACCGAGGAAACGCGCTACTATCTGAACGGCCTGTATCTGCACACGGTCGCCGAGGCTGGCATTCCGCTGTTGCGCGCCGTCGCCACCGACGGCCACCGCCTGGCCCTGGCCGAAACCCCGGCGCCCGAGGGCGCAGCCGGCGGCCCCGGCGTCATCGTGCCGCGCAAGACCGTGGATCAGGTCCGTCGCCTGCTGGACGACGCCGGCGGCGCGGTGGAGGTCACCGTCTCGGCCCAGAAGATCCGCTTCCAGATGGGCGAGGCGTCCCTGACCTCCAAGGTCATCGAC
>NZ_JAELUF010000857.1 GCF_016429195.1 Brevundimonas sp. ASV9 | reverse complement strand
CTACTAGCCAGACATCATGGACAGTGCTGCCGCCGACATAGCCGACCAGGACAGCTCGTCGCGTCGCCGTTCTGGACGCGTCGTGAAGGTTCCAGAGAAGTACGAACCCGATGCATCAGCGCTTTCCGCGTCCGCCAAGCGGAAGCGCAGAGAAACTGGTGAAAACGATGGCGACGATGACGATCTTGAATCTGATCAGGAGAGCGGCGGTGATGATACCGACAGCGACGAGGACCATCCCGCACCGCGATCGCGAAAGCCAGCTGGCTCAGCTCGGCAGAAGAAGCCGTCACTCAAGAAACCGAAGATCAACGGCTCGAGCCACGTAGCTCGCATCCCGAGCCGACCAAAGAAATCTGTCCGCATTGATGCCGGCCGTAAGGGTAC
>NZ_JAELUF010000856.1 GCF_016429195.1 Brevundimonas sp. ASV9 | reverse complement strand
CAACATAGCAAAGTGTCCAAGTCGTTTGAGGCGACGGGTCGACTGATTAATAATGTCACCCTGGCTATGCCTCACCCTGGCGTTGCGTCCGCAGCGACACTGCCACTCAACGGAATTTTGCAACCGGATGACCTTTCTGGGGTTGGCGAATATGCTGTTAGAGCTGGAGTGGTATCTCCGGCTGTAAACGCCATGTGCGTCAACCTGACCCCGAATGAATTGTCGCCTTTGATATATACCGAGTGGCCGAATAGTGTGAATAACGTCACAGGTGTCGGAGAGCAGATGATTGGCTGGGATGGTTGGGAGAACGATATACCCAAGCCCCTCCGCGAGAATGGTGAAGAAGAGTTTCTCAACAGAACCGACGTGGATGCTATATTCCGC
>NZ_JAELUF010000855.1 GCF_016429195.1 Brevundimonas sp. ASV9 | reverse complement strand
GTCCTGCCTAAAATAAGTACCCTGAGGTAACGGATCCACCTGCACAAGGTACCTACCATAGGTAAGGTACCTACGGAGTAGTCGCACACTCGATCACCCAGTGCTCGCCTGTCGGCATATGACAATAGGTCACCGCCAGCCCGTCTCATCCGCCTGTGTCCCATGACCGTCTCTCGTAACCTTCCGACGTCCGGACCTTTCCCGCTACCTTTTGTTCCATCAAAACATCCTTATAACTCCATCTCCAAGTCAGGAACCTGGATTAAGACGTTTTATTCTTTACTCCAAGCCCGCCGGAGCGACATCGCCGTTACACACGGATCCGCCATACAAACGCAGAGAGCTCGCCATCGATAGCGTCTCAGGCCGTAAACGACCCAGCCACAC
>NZ_JAELUF010000854.1 GCF_016429195.1 Brevundimonas sp. ASV9 | reverse complement strand
GCTGTTCGGTTAGCCCGCTGCCGATTCCAATCGTACGAGTAGCGTTCTCTCGCCGGGACTCACGGCCCTTTCTCAACCCCTGCTTTGCCTGAAGCGTTTTGTAGCGTTAGCCGTAGCCCACAGTGGACTCGACAGCTCATTACTGGTACAATATAATAGAGTTGCAGTTATATAGGTACTCTTTTGTTCTCGACCAAATCTGACTCCTCTTAATAAAATGCTTTCAGACTCTCTTCAACGCTACTGCAAGACCATGTATTAATCTCTGCCAGTTCAACACTGGTCCCTGCGTGGCTCGCGTATCAGTCTGGGGTTTAAATTTGTAGAAAACAACTTCGAATCTAATATGGCAACCTTTTTTTCTCATTTCATTACACAAAATGTCAC
>NZ_JAELUF010000853.1 GCF_016429195.1 Brevundimonas sp. ASV9 | reverse complement strand
AGTTTATACTGAGATGTTTTTCTTGAAAATGAGGATCCAACTTCTTTGCCAGGGGTCTTGCCTGGTTGGGTTTAGTTTATCGCGCAATGGGCGTTATTTTTCACGATGCGACCCCATCAAAGTGGCCACACAGATAACTTGGGGGCCAAAACGAGCTATCTTTTTTTATTGAATTAGAATACGCGATGGATTGAGATGTTCAAAACTGCTTTGCATGGCCTCCTGCGCCGTATATGCGTCTGTGCTCAGTTCTGTCGCGAATAAGGTTGAATCGAGTCATGATGAATGCCGCTCTATATGCCCCAAATTACATCAAATCTATAAAACATAAAACGATGCAAAATGCAAACCACTCTACTCCTTCCACTTCCACCTATTGCCCATCCA
>NZ_JAELUF010000852.1 GCF_016429195.1 Brevundimonas sp. ASV9 | reverse complement strand
GGTTGTGTCCTTTTTCTTCTTTGAGAAGATGATTCGATATAACATACATTCGCTGAGGCGAGTAACATAGACTTTGCACTTGAAATGCGCCGCCATGTACGATGAGTCGGTTCTGCAGCGTCCACCATCATCATCCTTCAATAACTTAACATATCTGCACACAGCTATTCGATTTCAGCTAAACATATCTAGGTTCAGCGAGTTTAACAAGCATGTACTCTCATCGCCTAAATCCGGTAGCATCCGAGTCCTTCCTTTGAACACCACCTCATAAGGTGCGGATGCCGATAACCTCAACTAACAAAATGAGCCACCCCAAACTCTGGCATCTGTCGCTTATACACATCTGACTCTGCCGACGAATACATCACAGACAAGACACTGGGG
>NZ_JAELUF010000851.1 GCF_016429195.1 Brevundimonas sp. ASV9 | reverse complement strand
GTATAAGAGACAGATTATACATGCACGTAGAATTAAATCTCAATACTGATATGTTAACATTCCTCTTATTCCCCTTTCATCTACCATGGCCTCGAGCTCTCCAGCTTGAACTCTCTCGTCCCCCAAACATGTGAAGCGGGAGCAGCAGCCCCAAAACGGAACACCGCCCCACCAGCAGTCCCCTCGGTACCCGCCTGCCTACAGCCGAGGCACCTTCAGCGCTCCCAGAAAGCTGCCGCCCGAGTGACCAGAGTTAAAGAACCGGCCTCAACCACGTCTCTTCCGGCTATTCGTCTTGAACGCCTCTTTTTCTTGCTTCTCATTTCTATCCTCCTCACCTTCCTGATACCCTGTCTCTTATACACATCTCCGAGCCCACGAGACCAG
>NZ_JAELUF010000850.1 GCF_016429195.1 Brevundimonas sp. ASV9 | reverse complement strand
ACATACATGTTCTTCGGTGCCCTCATGGTCATCATGGGTTTCTGGGCCCTCTTCTTCATTCCCGAGACCAAGGGCCTGTCACTTGAAGACATGGACAGACTCTTTAGCATGAGCACCTGCACTACAGTGTGGCAGTCCCTTGTCCAGCGTCGCAACATGAAAGACGTCATTGCGGAGCGCACCCAGGCTCGCGTAGTGTACAACGATATGAAGAAGGAGACATTTGAAGAGCATGTCGAGGCCGCAGATTACGGAAATCGTCACGTATGATGTTTTTAGGGGAAAGAATAATGACACGTACAACTGATGTCACGAATGCATGATTTTCGATGTTCGGGATACTTTTTCCTTGCTAAATTGCTATATATGTCATTTAGAGGTACATAC
>NZ_JAELUF010000008.1 GCF_016429195.1 Brevundimonas sp. ASV9 | reverse complement strand
CTTCCGCAGTCAGGTCCGAACGATCCCAGTCGAAGTAGACGACGAACTGGCGAGCGACCGGCTTCTGCGCAACCGGCGGCGGGGGCGGCGGGGGCGGAGGAGGCGGCGGGGGCGGCGGGGGCGGGGGCGGGGGCGGCGGCGGCGCGTCTTCCGCACCGAAGCTGTAACGCAGACCCAGGGTCACGGTGTGCGACTGATCGTAGTCGCCGTCCCATTCGCCGAACGACGTGGCGCCCACGCCCGTTCCGACCGTCGTCGAGGCGAAGTTGGCGTCGCCCGTCAGGTAGCGGTAGGTCAGGTCGATGTTGGCGCGGTCGCCGATGGCCCAGGCCAGACCTGCGATCGCCTGAGCAGCGAACTTGGTCGAGGTGTCGTCCGCGGTGAAGACGGCGCCGCGGTTGGCGCGCAAGTTACCGGCGATGTCCGTCTTAACGTGGTTCACACCAGCGCCAAGGCCGACGAAGGGACGGATACCCCAAGCTTCGTAACCGAAGTCGTAGATGATGTTCGCCATCAGGGTCATCGATTCGATGTCGCCTTCAGGAGAGAAGCAACCGCCCGTCGCCGGGGTGAAGTTGCAGACGCCTTGCGTACCCGAAACGGCCCGAACGGTGCCGACGTCGCCCGAGCGATAGCCGCCTTCGAGTTCCGCACGCCAGTTGGGATTGAAACGATAACCGAGGCGAGCGAACGCCGCCCAGCCATCGTTCACTTCGTAATTCCAGTTAGCATTGGTCGTCGACGATTCGGCGTTGATCTCGTCGATCCATTGATAACCGGCGTCGATCGCCCCGTACCAACCATTGGGTTCTGCCGATGCGGCTCCGGCTGCGAACAGCCCGGCTGCGGCGACAGAGGCGAGAAGTTTGAGCTTCATAGCTTCCTCACTGTGTGAATGCGCGAAGCTGCACAATAGCACAGCATTCACCCGACCGAACGGCGTGGCTGGCGCACGGTTCCGCGCTTGAGCTACGATTGTGTCGACTGTGGCGCCGTTTCAACACATTGGGCGCCTGCGAAAGGAAACGATTATGGCGATGCGGTTTGACGGACAGGTGGCGATCGTGACGGGGGCCGGGGGCGGCTTGGGGCGCGAACACGCGCTCGCTCTGGCGGCGCGCGGGGCCAAGGTGGTGGTCAACGATCTGGGCGGAGCGCGCGACGGTTCCGGCGGGTCGGCGACGGCGGCGGAATCGGTCGTCGCCGAAATCGTGGCGGCTGGCGGCGAGGCCATGGCCAATGCGGCCTCGGTGACGGACTTTCCCGCGGTCCAGGCCATGGTCGATCAGGCCATGGCGAAATGGGGCCGGATCGACATTCTGGTGAACAACGCCGGCGTCCTGCGCGACAAGACCTTCGCCAAGATGGAGATCGACGATTTCCGCTTCGTCGTCGACGTCCACCTGATGGGGGCGGTGAACTGCACCAAGGCGGTGTGGGAGATCATGCGCGGGCAGAACTACGGCCGGATCGTGATGACGACCTCGTCGTCTGGCCTGTACGGCAACTTTGGCCAGTCGAACTATGGCGCGGCCAAGATGGCGCTGGTCGGTCTGATGCAGACCCTGTCGATCGAGGGGGCCAAGAACGACATCCGCGTCAACTGCCTGGCGCCCACCGCCCACACCCGCATGACCGAGGATCTGGGCGCCGCCCTGCCGCTGGAGGCGCTGGCCCCGGCTCTGGTCACGCCCGGCCTGCTTTACCTGGTCAGCCAGGATGCGCCGAGCCGCGCCATTCTGGCCGCCGGCGCCGGCGGGTTCGAGCGCGCCTATGTCACCCTGACGCAAGGCGACTTCGTCACCGGCGACGATGCGCCCGAACAGGTCGCCGCCCGTTTCGACGCCATCTCGGACCGCAGCGGCGAGATCGTCCCAGAGATGGGCGCCGCCCAAGGCATGATCGAACTGACGAAAGCTCAAGAAGCCCACGGCGGTTGAACAAAAAGGCGCCTTGCGTTGACGCGACGTGAGGCGCCTAACTTCGCGTCAGAGGAAACCGGCCTCAACCAGCGCGAAGCGCGGTAGGCCAAACAAGAATGGGGCTCAAGTAGCCCCAAGGGCGATAGCCCCAGGAGGAAAGCCCATGCGCGAAGCCGTCATCGTCTCCACTGCCCGCACCCCGATCGGGCGCGCCTATCGCGGCGCCTTCAACGACACCCAGGCGCAACAGCTCGGCGCCCACGCGGTCAAGCACGCGGTCCAGCGCGCCGGCGTCGATCCGGCCGAGATCGAGGACGTGATCATGGGCGCGGCCCTGCAGCAGGGTTCGACCGGCACAAACGTCGCGCGCCAGATCGCGCTCGCCGCCGGCCTGCCCTCTTCCGTTCCGGGCATGAGCCTGGATCGTCAGTGCGCCTCGGGCCTGATGGGCATCGCCACGGCGGCGAAACAGGTCGTCTTCGATCAGCAGAAGATGGCGGTCGGCGGTGGGCTGGAAAGCATCTCCCTGGTGCAGAACCAAAATATGAACCTGTACCGGATGAAGGACGAGGCGCTGCTGAAGCTGTCGCCCCACATCTATATGTCGATGCTGGAGACGGCCGAGGTGGTGTCGCGCCGCTACGGCGTCAGCCGCGACCGCCAGGACGAATATGCGCTGAAATCCCAGCAGCGCACCGCCGCCGCCCAGGACGCCGGTCGATTCGACGCCGAGATCGTGCCTATGACCACCACCATGCTGGTCATGGACAAGGCCACCGGCCAGACCTCATCGAAAGAGGTCACCCTGTCCAAGGACGAGGGCAACCGTCCCGATACGACGCTGGAAGGGCTGAAGGCTTTGAAGCCCGTCTTCGGCGGCGGCGAGGAGATCCAGACGGGCGAGTTCATCACCGCCGGCAACGCCTCGCAACTGTCGGACGGCGCCTCAGCCTGTGTCGTCATGGAGGCCGGCGAGGCGGTGAAGCGCAATCTGCAACCGCTCGGCGCCTATCGCGGCATGGCGGTCGCCGGCTGCGAGCCGGACGAAATGGGCATCGGCCCGGTCTATGCCGTGCCCAAACTGCTGAAGCGCCACGGCTTGACGATAGACGATATCGGCATTTGGGAGCTGAACGAGGCCTTCGCCGCCCAGGTTCTGTATTGCCAAGACACGCTGGGCATTCCCGACGACCGGCTGAACGTCTCGGGCGGCGCCATCTCCATCGGCCACCCCTACGACATGTCCGGCGCCCGCATGACCGGCCACGTCCTGATCGAAGGCAAGCGTCGCGGCGCCAAATACGGCGTCGTCACCATGTGCATCGGCGGCGGCATGGGGGCTGCGGGATTGTTCGAGATCTATTGAGAGAAACCAATTGTCTCCTCCCCATTTCATGGGGAGGTGGCTCGTAGCGAAGCGGAGAGACCGAGGGGCTCTTCGCCGCATCGCAAACGTCTATGGGACTTCAATAGCCCCTCCACCGCTTCGCGGTCCCCCTCCCCGCTCCGCAGGGAGGAGATGATTTAGATCCGCTCGCTGATCTTGATCGCGGTCTTGCAGCCGACCTTGATCACGCCGGAAAGCAGCCGATAGGCCGGCGCTTCGCGGCTGCCGTGTTCGATGGCGTGGTCGTGGTGGGCCAGTTCCTCGTCGCGGAACTGCTTCAACTCAGCGGCAAGAGCCGGGTCGCGATCGCCGATCTCGGCGATCTGGTCGGCATAGTGTTTCTCGATGACGCTCTCGACCGCCTCGGTGCAGGCGTGCGCGGCCTTTTCACCCATCAGGGCCGTGCCCGCGCCAAGGGCCGAGGCGGCGATGCGCCACAGGGGCGTCATGACCGTGGGTCGCACCTGCCGCTCGTTCAGCAGCCGTTCGAAGCGCGCCAGATGCACCGCCTCCTGGTCCTGCATCTCCGACAGGTCGTGGGCGACGCCGTCACGCCCCTTGCGCCCTTCGAACACCGCCTTCTGGGCGCGATAAATCAGGACGGCCGCATATTCCCCGGCGTGGTCGACGCGCAGGATTTCGTCCATCCGCGCCTTGTCTGCGCCTTGGCCAGGACGAGGGAGAGGAATGGAATGGCTCATCGCATCAGGCCTTTTCGATCCGGGGCGCACGGGCGTCCTTGGGACGTTTCGCCGCCAACAGGCTGAACACCGCAAGCGCCGAGGCGATGATCGCGTTCCATCCTGCCATCGACAGACCCAGCCAACTCCAGGCCACATCGCCGCAGCCGATCACCTTGGTCACCGGCCCCGTGCCCATGGCGAGCGCCGTCAGGCTGTCCATATCGACCGAGCCACCGACGGACGAACAGGTCGCAGGCAGCGCCCACCATTTATATTCGCCACCCATGTGGAAGATGGCCGTGATGGCGCCTGTGGCGAACACGGCCGCCAGCAGGAAGGCGGCGATGCGCGGCGTGCCCCGGCGTCCGCCGCTGAAAAGGGTCCAGCCCGTAGCCAGCACCGCGACGACCACCGCCCCCCAATAGACCTCGCGCTGCTTCAGACACAGGTTACAGGGCGCAAGGCCGCCGAACCGTTCGAACGCGTGGGCCGCGCCCAGCATGGCCAGCGACGCGGCCAGGGCGAAGGCGGTCCACCAACGGGTCAGAAGGCGATAGACATCGATCATCTTGAAACGGTCTTACCCCGCCCCTGCGGCCGCGTCGACTTACAGAAGCTTCAGGACGACGATCAACGCGACCAGCGCGACCAGGCCGATCACGCTCCACATCGCCAGCCGCTTTTCCACCTGCGCCAGCATGGCCGGCCCCCAGCGTTTCAGGATCCACGCCTCCAGGAAGAACCGCCCGCCCCGCGTCACGACCGACGCGGCCATGAAGACCGGAAAGCTGAACGCCGCCAGGCCCGAAGCGATGGTCACCAGCTTGTAGGGGATGGGTGTCAGCCCCTTGATCAGTATGACCCACAGGCCCCACTGATCGAACCAGGCGCGGAACTGCTCCAGCCCGTCCGAATGGCCCAGCACCCGCATGATCGCCATACCCAGATCGGTCAGGAAATAGCCGATCGCATAGCCGAGAATCCCGCCCAGCACCGACGCTGCAGTGCAGACGGCGGCGTAGAAATACGCCTTCTGCGGCCGCGCCAGGATCATGGGCGCCAGCATCACATCGGGCGGGATCGGAAAGAACGAACTCTCGGCGAAGGAGACGACCGCCAGTGCCTTAGTCGCATGGCGGCTGCGCGCCAGGTCGAAGACGCGGTCATAGAGTTTGCGCAGCATGGCGATCCTTAAGGCGGTACGGCGCGTTAGCACCCCTGCGGCGTTGCGTCATCCTCGGCCGTCACGTCCACCTGCTAGAGCGCCTGAATGACGACCCCCGCCTCTTCCCCGTCCACGGTCCAGCAGGACGACGTCAGCCACAACGTCACCCGGCTGCTGCGGCGGCTGGCCGACGACGGCGGCGACGCAGGCCTGACCCTGCACGAAATCCGCGACCGGCTGGACGAGCGCGCCTACGGCCTGTTGATCCTGCTGCTCTCCATCCCTTGTCTGGTGCCGGGCCTTTACGGCGTGCCGCAGGTGGTCGGGCTGATTGTCATCCTGCTGGCCGGCCAGATGCTGGTCGGGCGTGAGGAGCCGTGGCTGCCGCGCTGGTTCCTGAACCTGCGGTGCAAAGGATCGTGGCTGAAGGCCATGGCCGATTTCGCCGAGACCAAACTGGGCTGGATCGACCGGCTGTCGCGCCCCCGCCTGCGCCGCTTCGCCGATGGGCCGGGCGAGAAGCTGGCCGCCGTCTTCATGATCCTGGCGACCGTCACCATCGTCATGCCGCTGACCAACACCATTCCGTCCATCGCCCTGGCCTTGCTGTCGGTCGGCCTGATCCAGCGCGACGGCCTGTTCGTCCTCGCCGGCTGCGCGGTCACCACCGTGTGGCTGACCATCTTGGGCGCGCTCGGGACCGGCGTTCTGATGGGCGCCGAATGGGCGGCCCGCTGGCTGCCGGGCTGACGCAGACATCGGTTTCAACGCTGCAAGCGTAGCCTTAGATGTCCAAGAATTAACGGGCGCCCGGGCGGTGATCCGTGGAAGGTGGCGTGACCGACCGACGGTCGATCCTTCTCAAATTCCTTTCACGGCGTGTCATGGCCTTGCCTCTTCGTTCCTCCCGCATCCTGTTCGTCGCCGTCGGCGCGCTGCTGGCCGTCGCCCTCCCCGCAGCCGCGCAGGACTACCGCCAGCCTTTCCATCCCGATCAACTGAAGGGACCGCCAGCCGGCGCGCTGAACGAGGTTCTGGTCTTGGGCACGCCGCACCTGTCGAACATGGGCGACGGCTTCAAGGTCGAAAGCCTGTCGCCGCTGCTGGATCGGTTGGCGGCGTGGAAGCCGACCGCCATCGCGACGGAGGACCTGTCCGGCCTGCAATGCGACAGCCTGCGTCGCTATCCGTCGCGCTATGCCGAGACGGTCGAGACCTATTGCTGGGATCCCGCCCCCGCCGCCCTGGCGAGCGGCCTTGACGTACCCGCCGCCAACGCCGAGGCCGAGCGACTGCTGGCCGCATGGCCCGCCAACCCAACGGCCGCCCAGCGGCGTCATCTGGCGGCGGTCTTCCTGGCGGCCGGCGAGCGCGGATCGGCCTTGGTCCAGTGGCTTCGCCTGCCCGCCCAGGACCGCATCGCCGGGGACGGCCTGAACGACGCCTTGGTCGGCGTGCTGAACCAGATCGAGGAACAGGCCAACGAGACCTTCCTGATCTCCGCCCCCCTGGCCGCGCGCCTGGGACTGGAGCGGCTGTGGAGCGTCGACGACCACTCCGCCGATTCGCCCGATCCCGCCGACCCCGTGGAAAAGAAGGCATCACAGGACGCCGTCATGGCCGCCTGGGACAATCCCGCCAGCACGGCCCGTCGGGCGGAAGACGAACGGCTGAGCGCTGCCCTGGATCAGCCGGACGGCCTTCTTCAGATGTACCGCGCCTACAATGCGCCGACCGTCCCGGCCATGGCCTATCAGTCCGATTTCGGCGCAAATCTGGTCGAGCCGTCGCCGCAGGCCTTCGGCCGGCGCTACCTTGGCTATTGGGAGACGCGCAATGTGCGAATGGTCGCCAATATGCGCGATGTCCTGGGCCTCTATCCGGGCACGCGGATGCTGACCATCGTCGGCGCCTCGCACAAGGGCTACTACGAGGCCTATCTGGACCAGATGCACGACGTCCGGCTGGTCGATCCCGAAGCCGTCCTGCGCTGATCGCATGAGACTTGCGGGGTCGCCCGTCATCACGACCCCGTGGCTTCGTCTTGGCTCCGTCGTCTTCTGTGACTAGGTTCCGCGCCAATCGGCGGCCAGACCGCCCTCAAGATCACGCGGGAGACGCGCCATGAACGACATGACCCAGGCCCAAGATCAGGCCACGGCGGAACAGATCGACCAGGAAAACCCCCTCGGCGTCGACGGTTTCGAGTTCGTCGAATTCACCGGCCCCGAGCCCGAGGCGATGATTTCGCGCCTGGAGCTGATGGGCTTCACCCAGACGCACGTGAACCCCAAGACCGACGTGGTGCGCCTGAAGCAGGGCGATATCAGCTTCCTGGTGCAACGCTCGCCCAAGGGTCAGGCCGCCGACTTCGCCAAGGATCACGGCCCGTCCGCCAACGGCATGGCTTTCCGCACCACCGACGCCAAGGCCGCCTATGAGGGCGCGCTGGCTCGCGGCGCCGTCGCCGCGACGGACGCCGCCGGCGGGGCTTTGGGCGACGACTATCCCTACATCCTGCAAGGCATCGGCGGATCGCTGCTGTATGTCATCGATCAGTACGGCGACTCCGGCTCGCTCTATGACGCGTGGGACGAGATCGAGGGCTGGGAAGAGGCCGAGCGCAAGAACTCGATGGGCCTGGAGATCCTGGACCACCTGACCCACAACGTCCGTCGCGGCCAGATGCGGACCTGGTCCGGCTTCTACAACTCGATCTTCAACTTCGAGGAGCAGAAGTATTTCGACATCAAGGGCAAGGCGACCGGCCTGTTCTCGCAGGCCATGATCGCGCCCGACCGCGCCATCCGCATTCCCCTGAACGAGAGCCAGGACGAGAACTCCCAGATCGAGGAGTTCATCCGTCGCTACAACGGCGAAGGCATCCAGCACATCGCCCTGACGACCGAGAACATCTTCGAGACGGTCGAGGCCATGCGCGCGCGCGGCGTCGACTTCCAGGACACGATCGAGACCTATTTCGAACTGATCGACAAGCGCCTGCCGAACCACGGCGAGGACGTGGAGCGGATGCGCAAGAACCGCATCCTGATCGACGGCTCGGACGAGGAAGGCCTGCTGCTGCAGATCTTCACCCAGGACACCTTCGGCCCGATCTTCTTCGAGATCATCCAGCGCAAGGGCAACGAGGGCTTCGGCAACGGCAACTTCCAGGCCCTGTTCGACTCCATCGAGCTGGACCAGATCCGTCGCGGCGTCATCAAGGTCGACGCCTGAATGAGGATGCGGCCGCCGACATGGCTGCCCTGGCTCGGCCCGGTCCTCGCGGCCGGCGCCGGTGCTTTGGCCGGCGAATACTGGCTGGGCGGCGGCTTCTGGATGGTCCTGATCGCCGCCCTCCTCTGCGGCTTCGCGCCCATCGTCGGCTATCAGGTGTGGAAGCGGCTGCACCACAGGGGGTGAGGCGAGCCAGACATTTGTCGTTCGCGGGCGCAGAGTCTACTCCGCGCGGATAGCGGTCCTTGGGTGGACTACTTCAGGAAAGTTTGGTCAGACTTCAGGCGCAACCTTGGATAGCCTAAGATGACCCGCGATCCAGTCCTACTTATCGCCTACGTCACGCTCTCGCTCTGGACGCTGGCGACAGTCATCGTCGCCTTGCTTGTCCATTTTGGGAGCAGCGGCGAACAGTATCAGCCTTGGATTGTGCCAATGTGCTTGTTGACGTCTAGTGGAGCGATGCTGGTGGACCGCTTGAAAAAGTCGCGCAGCCGCCGCTGAGTCCCTTGGCTGGTGAGGCCCGAGCTTGGTTGATTAGCGCCCCATCCGCTTGGCTGAAAGCGGCCCTGCGGCACAGCAAGGGCTTCGGCGATCATCTGCAACCATCCTATTGCCGCGAACCATCCCTCGGATCTTCCGACGTTTCCGATTTTCTTCGGCCAATCGACCTGACATGCCCGAAGGCGGCGTTACACTGCGATCGACCGGCGTCAATGGGGTAAGTGCACACATTCCACCCTGTTTTCGGCGCGGAGGAGGTTTACGATGCGCTTCGTTTGTTCGGGACTGATTGCACTCTTTGCACTGTGTTTTTCGTCGGCCCACGCCCAGGTCGAGGCTGAAAATGCCGCGCCGCATTGGTCGCTGGCCATTCACGGCGGGGCGGGCGTGATCGAGCGATCCAGCCTGACGCCCGAGCAGGACGCGGCCTATCGCGGGGCGCTGCAAGGCGCGCTGGACGCCGGTTCGGCCGTGCTGAAAAGCGGAGGCTCGGCGCTGGATGCGGTCCAGGCCGCCGTTCAGGTCATGGAGGACGATCCGCTGTTCAACGCCGGGCGCGGGGCGGTCTTCACCGCGGCCGGCCGTAACGAGCTCGACGCCGCCGTCATGAACGGATCGGACCTGACCGCCGGGTCCGTCGCCGGCCTGACCACCACCCGTCATCCCGTCGCCGCCGCCCGCGCGGTGATGGAGCGGTCGCCCCACGTCATGCTGATCGGCCCCGGCGCCGACGCCTTCGCCGCCTCGGTCGGGCTGGAGCAGGTCGATCCGTCCTTCTTCTTCACCGAGCGGCGCTGGCAAGGGCTGGTCAAGGCCCTGACCGAGGCCGGACAGCCGATCCCCGAACGCCCCGTCGGCGCGCCTCTACCGGGCGCACAGGCCGAAGTCGCCCCGCCCCTGAACGAGAAGAAGTTCGGCACGGTCGGCGCCGTGGCGCTGGACGGCCAGGGTCGTCTCGCCGCCGCCACCTCGACCGGCGGCATGACCGCCAAACGCTGGGGCCGGGTCGGGGACGTGCCGATCATCGGCGCCGGAACCTACGCCTCAAACACCGACGGCTGCGCGGTGTCCGCCACCGGCGACGGCGAATATTTCATCCGCGCCACCGTCGCCCGCGACATCTGCGCGCGGATTGCAGGAGGGGCGGCGACGCAGGCCGCCGGTCAGGCGGAGATCGCTGACGCCGAAAGGCTGGGCGGCAAGGGCGGCGTCATCGTCATGGGCCTGGATGGCCGCCCCGCCTTCGCCATGTCCACCTCGGGCATGTATCGCGGCGCGGCCTCCTCGACCGACCCCGCCCGCGTCGCCATCTACGCCGACGAACCCTGAGCGCCCGTTCAGACCAATTAGACGAATTAGACTTTTTTTCCCAGACCGAGACCCATGCCTGCATCCGATGACGAACTGACCGTGATGGCCAACGAGGAGTTGGACGCCGCCTGCGCCATGCCCTTCGTTGAGGTCAGGAAGATCACCCCTTGGGGCGACAGTTACGAAGGCTTCGCCCCGTCCGGCCGCACGGTCGAGGTCGAGCGTCGCTACCTGTGGGCCGTCGAGCCTGAGGGCGGCGTCATCGTCGAGGTCGAGGTCCGCGACCGCGCCGCCCGCACCGGCGCCGAGGCCCGCGCCCTGCTGACCGCCACCGACTGATTCCGTCGTTCCCAATATCGCAAATCCGGTCTAGGCCTTGGTCATGAAACTCGCCTCGCTCAAGCACGGCCGCGACGGCCGCCTCGTTGTCGTCTCTCAGGACCTGAACTGGTTCACCGACGCCTTCCTGATCGCCCCGACGCTGCAGGCGGCGCTGGATGACTGGGACCGCTGCGGCCCCCGTCTCGAGGCCTTGGCCGAAAGCCTGGAACATGAGGCCGTGCCGCGTGGCCGCTTCCATGAGCGCGACGCCGCCTCGCCCCTGCCCCGCGCCTATCAGTGGGCGGACGGATCGGCCTATGTGAACCACGTCGAACTGGTGCGGAAGGCGCGCGGCGCCGAAATGCCCGAGAGCTTCTGGACCGACCCGCTGATGTACCAGGGCGGCTCCGACAGCTTCCTGTCGCCGCGCGATCCGATCCCGCTGGCCGACGAGGCCTGGGGCTGCGACCTGGAGGCCGAGATCGTCGTGGTCGTCGGCGACGTGCCGCAGGGCGCGACGCGCGAACAGGCGCTCGACGCCATTCGCCTGGTCGGCCTGGTCAACGACGTGAGCCTGCGCAACCTGATCCCCGCCGAACTGGCCAAGGGTTTCGGCTTCGTCCAGTCCAAGCCCGCCAGCGCCCTGTCGCCCGTTCTGGTCACGCCCAAGGCGCTGGGGGACCGATGGAAGGACGGCAAGCTGCACGGTGCCCTGTCGGTGCAGCTGAATGGCGAGGACTTCGGCAAGGCCGACGCCGGCGTCGACATGACCTTCGACTTCGGAACCCTGATCGCCCACCTGGCCAAGACCCGGTCGCTGGGCGCCGGGACCATCATCGGTTCGGGCACGGTGTCAAACAAGGACGCCGACGGCGGCCCCGGCAAGCCGGTCTCGGAAGGCGGCCTGGGCTATTCCTGCATCGCCGAGGTCCGCACGGTCGAGACGATCCTGCGCGGCGCGGCCGAGACGCCCTTCCTGAAACACGGCGACACGGTGCGGATCGAAATGCTGGACGCGCGTCATCATTCGATCTTCGGCGCCATCGAACAGACGGTCGCGCCGCTATCCAGCGCGGATTGACGCCGCTAGGGTGCTGACAGCGGTCTCGGGGGAGGCCGCATCCTGTCTTTGGGGGAGACGACGTGCCGCCTGAAAAACTGATCCCGCTGCTCATGATCCCGATCATGCTGGTGGTGGTGCTGCTGAAGAACCGCAGAAAGCGCGTGCTGAAGCCTCAACTGCTTTGGGTCATGCCGGCCATCGTCCTGCCGTTGATCGGCCTGGGCATCTGGGGCACGGCGCAAAACCCGAACATGGCCCATGCGCCGTTCGGTCCCGACGCCTGGGCGGTGCTGGCCATCGGCGGGATCTTGGGCGGCGTCGCCGGCTGGTATCGCGGCAAGACCGTCACCATCGAAAAAGAGCCGGACGGTTCCCTGATGGCCCAGGCCTCGCCGCTGGGTCTGATCCTGCTGGTCGTGCTGTTCGCCGGCCGGTCGCTGCTGCGCGACCTGATCGAAAGCCATGCCGCCGCCTGGCACCTGAACGCCCTGGCCGTCACCGACGCCTTCCTGGTCTTCGCCATGGGCCTGATCGTCATGCAGCGCGTCGAAATGTACATCCGCGCCCGCCGCATCCAGTCCGGCGGCATGGATAGCCATGTGGAGGTCGTCGCATGAAGAACGCCGTAGTCGCTCTCGCTGTCGCCTTGTCGGCCGGCTCAGCCGTCTCGCAGGATGCGCCGAACACCGGCGAAGACTGGGATCTGGTCAAGGACGCCCGAAAGAAATCGACAATCGCTTACGTCACGACCACGCCGGGCCTGTCGATCGCGACTCGCTGCATGGACGGCGCCTATTCGGCGCTGCTGTTCGGGTTGCCGGAGGTGGCGCGCCGGACGAAAACGCGCCCGATCACAATCATCTTTCGAGACGAAGAAGCCAAGGAATGGCGCTGGAACGTCACGATTGATCGTGCGGGCGCCGTCGCCGATTTTCCAGCCCCCTTTGCCCGCGAACTTCGCCAAGGCGGACGCATTCAGATCATCGTGCCCGATGGCGGCGGCGCGGGTCGAAACCTCCGCTATGATCTGGAACTCCCTGCGTCCGGTTCGGCGATCGACGAAACCCTGACGGCCTGCGGCCGCCCGCTTGTTGACCCTCGCGACCAGGAACTCGACGCCATCTCCGAGGAAGGTCTGCAGGTTGGAATGCGATGGGCGCGTCAGATTCGTCCGCGCTATCCCGCCACCAACTATTCGGAGGGTTTCGCCGTCGCCACATGCGTCGCCCAGCCTGACGGTCGCTTGCGCGACTGCGTCATCGAAACCGAACATCCCGCCGATGGTCGCTTCGGCGAAGCGGTGCTTAAGGCGGCCCGCGACGCCACCGTCGCCTATGACGGCGACCAACCGACCGCGCCGCGCATGATGGCCTTCCGCGTCAACTTCATCATGCAGTGACACAAAGGCTGGACCCGCCTCATCCCTCTGTGGCATGAGGCGGTCCTTCCGCTGCGGGCGTGGTGGAATTGGTAGACGCGCTGGACTCAAAATCCAGTTCCGAAAGGAGTGCCGGTTCGACCCCGGCCGCCCGCACCACTCTTCATTGGTTCAGCCCAGCTGACGGTGGAAGAAGTCCGTCACATCGGCCAGCACCGTCGCCTTCTTGCGGAACAGGGGCGAGAAGGTCGCGATCAGGTCGGCGTGGTCCAGGCCGGGATAAAGCTTGGCTTGCGACCGACCGCCCGCCGCGCGCATCCGCTCATCTAGAATGACCGTGTCCTCGTCGTGGACCACTGTGTCGGCCGTGCCGTGGCCCAGCCAGATCGGCGGGGCGTCGGCGCGGACGAAGGTGACGGGCTGGGTCAGGGTCGGATCGGGCGCACGGCCGAAGGCGTTCTGTGACGCCGCCACATCGAACGGCAGAAAGTCGTAGGGCCCCGCGAGGCCCGCCGCCGCCTTGATCAGATCGGGCCGACCGACGGCGGCCATGTAGCGTCGGTCCAGGGCGATCATCATCGCCAGATGCGCGCCCGCCGAATGGCCCAGCACGCCAAGCCGCGCCGGATCGCCGCCATATTGACCGACCACCTCGGCCGCCTTGGCCGTGGCGGCGGCCGCGTCCTCGATGAAAGCCGGGAAGACGACCTGGGGCACGACGCGGTAGTCCGGCAGGGCGACCACGAATCCGCGCGCCGCCAAGGCTTGCGCCGCCCAGCCATACTGGCCGCGCGAGCCTGAATCCCAGCCGCCGCCATAGAAGAAGACCAGCGTCGGATAGGGGCCGGGCGCGGTCGGCGCATAGAGATCCATCTGCTGGCGCGGATCGTCGCCATAGGCGATGTCGCGCGCGACGCGTCGCACGCCGCCGTCCCTCGGTCCCAGGGTGTTCAGCAGGCTCAGAGGCGAGCAGGCGGCGGCGAGAAGCCCAAGGGCAGGCGCGAACAGTCCACGGCGTGTCATGCAAAAGGCTCCATCACCCACAATACGCTCGGATCGCCTGATCGGTCGTCATCAACGCTCAGCGGGCGTTGGCGATCAGCCGGCCGCAGTCGGCGTCTTCGGCCAGCCCAGGATCGACGAAGGCGAACAGGGCCGTCACCGGCGCCACGACCGCGCCCAGCAGGCCCGCGAGACCGCCCTGCGACACCACCGAACCGACATCGACGCCAACCTTGGGCGCGGTCAGGGGGCCGGACACGGTGATCGGCGCCCAAAGGCGCAACAGCCGCGGCTTCTTGGATTCGCCTTCGATCCGCAGGTTCATCGTCTCGGCGCCCAGATTGATGCTGCCCTTGCCTTGGGCCAGCACCACATCGGTGTCGATGACGAAGGTGCGGGCGGTCGCCGTGCCGCCGCTGACGTTGAAGTCGGCGACGGCGCAGCGGATCTGGCTTTCGGACTGATCTCCGCTCAACAGCTTCAGCAGCCCCGCGCTGGCGTTGATGCCCAGCAGTTCGGCGAAGGCGGCCCGCATCTTGCCGTTCGGCACCACCAGGCTGAGAGAGCCTTTCGACGCGGCGGCGAAATCGTGGATCGAGGCGCCTGGCCCCTCCAGCTTCGCCCGGCCCAGCGCCCTGCCGGTGACGGGCGCCGAGCCGTTGCGGGCCGGGATGATGGATTCCAGCGGATAGCCGGCCAGACGCAGATCGACCGTGCTGTAGGGGGTGTCCTTCGTCGCATCGATCCGCGCCGTGCCGTTCAGCGCGCCCCGGTTGAAGTCGAAGCTGATCGGGTCCAGCTTCAGGATCCCGTCCTTCAGATCAGCGCCCAGGTTCACCTGACGCACGTCAAAGGCGTTCGCCTTCACCGATCCGGCCCGATAGGACAGGGTGCCGTCCATGGTCTGCAGCCGTTCGGTCTGCAGCTTGGCGTCCGGCAGCAGCTTGCCGCCGACCACGACCGGCGCCTCGGTGTCGGTGCCCGCCGCATTGGTCCGGGTCCGCGCGCCCAAAACGGCGGCCAGATCGTCGATGTCCAGACGACGCGAGGTCAGGTCGGCGTCGACGCGCAGCCGCTGGCCCGACTGGACCTTGACCTCGCCCGACAGATCGGAGGCTCCGACGCGTCCGTCGAAATCCTTGAAGGTCCAGACCCGCCGATCGCGGTTCAGCGCGCCCGACAGCCGGTACGGCGGCGTATTGGGCAGGGCGACGCCGGTCAGCAGATAGAGGTCCGACATATTGCGGCCCTGGATCGTCATGGTCGCATCAAACCGCCCCAGATCGAACGGTCGAGTGATCGCCCCCTTGGCGACCAGGGACGAGTCCGCGCCGGTCACATCCGCCTCGAACCGATAGGGACGGTCGCGCCGGATGTTGATGAAGGGGCCGCCCTCGATCCTGACGGTCATGGGCGCGCCGCGCACATCGCCCCGCCCGTCCAGCACGAAACCGGCCTGGCCGCTGGACGCCTCACGCGCATTGACCGCCGCCTCCAGCGTCAGTCCGCGCCGCTGTTCCTCAAAGGTCAGTTGGCCGTCCCTGATCACCAGTTGTTGGATGACCGGCAGGTTCAGCCCTTCGCCGTCATCGGGCTTGTTGGGATTCAGCTGCCAGCTCTTGCGGCCGTCCTTGGTGGAAATCAGCACGACCCTGGGCCGGGTGAAGCTCAGCAGGGGCATCTCCACCTGACCGGCCAGCAGCTTTCTCAGCCGAACCGAGGCCTGGACCTCATCGACGTCGGCCGTGTCGCGATCGCGCGCCCAGTCGGGGCCGCCGATTTTCAGCCCCCGCACCACGGCGGACGGCGTCCAGCTGAACAGATTGACGTCCAGATCGCCGGTCAGGGCGATTTCGCGATCGTATTTGACGGAGGCCCAGCGGCCGATGGGCCCGCGCAGCATGTTCCAGTCGAACAGGGCCAGGAAGAGAACCACGGCCGCCACGACGACCAGGACCACGCCCGCCGCCCATTTTTCCGCCGTCCCCGGTCGTCGAGCCGCCGCATAGACGGGATCGTTGTCGCGCACCCAGTCGCGCCAGGTACGCAAACGCGCCCCGGCCGGGGCCCACGCCCGCTGGTTCAGGTCGGCCCGAAAAGTGCGCCAATTCCGTGGGTTCGACAATCGCTCGTCTCCGTCAGCCAGAGGAAACGCACCAGCTTCGGTTTGGCGCCGCAGGGTCAGCTTGTCGTCGATCTGACGCGAAGCTGTCGCATAATCTTTACAAATGAGAGGATCGGCGCATAATTCGTCAGAGTCCTGATCTTAATTCAGGCCGTGGAGGATCGCCGATGACCCGTTTTCTGACCCCCGCCCTGATCGCCGCCGCCCTGGCGACCGCAACGACGCCGGCGCTGGCGCAAAGTCCGCGCCCGGCCGAGCGCGCCGCCGTGCTGCAAACCGTCAGGGTATGCGGAACCGATGTGGCCTCACGCACGGCCTATCAGCGCGACCACGGCGCGACGCCGAGCTTCGTCACCGCGCAACAGGCCGTCGCCGCCTATCAGTCGGGCCAGCGCTGGGCCGCGCCGCGCTGCATGACCGCGCATCAGTATGACCGCCTGGCCGGCGCGCCGATGCAGCGCGCGGCGCTCTGATCCCGAACAGACGGGCATGAAGAAGGGGCGCGGTCGTCGCACCGCGCCCCTTTTTGTCGTCCGGATGGACGCCTGTTACTGGGTCGGCGTCAGATATTTGTTCAGCCAGCCGAACACCTCATTATGCCATTGCAGGCTGTTGGCCGGCTTCAGCACCCAGTGGTTTTCGTTGGGGAAGACGATCAGGCGGCTGTCGATGCCGCGCCGTTGCAGGGCGGTGAAGGTCGACAGGCCCTGGGCGGTCGGGATGCGGAAGTCGCGGTCGCCCTGAACCACCAGCATTGGCGTCTTCCAATTGTCGACGTGGTTGGCCGGGTTGAACTTCTGATAGCCCTCGGGCTTGTCCCACGGCGTGCCGCCGTATTCCCACTCGGTGAACCACAGCTCTTCGGTGGAATAGCCCATGCCGAAGGTATCGAAGACGCCGTCGTGGTTGACCAGGCATTTGAACTCATTGGACCAGTTGCCGGCGATCCAGTTGATCATATAGCCGCCGTAGGAGGCGCCCAGCGCACAGGCGTTGTCGCCGTCCAGGAAGCTGTATTTCGCCTGAGCCGCCGCCCAGCCCTTCTGCAGGTCTTCCAGCGGGCGGTCGCCCCAGTGCTGGCTGATCGCGTCGGTGAAGGCCTGGCCGTAGCCGGTCGAGCCGTGGAAATCGATCATCACCACCGCATAGCCCGCGCCCGCATAGGTTTCGGGGTTCCAGCGATAGGACCAGCCGTCCCCGAACGAACCCTGCGGCCCGCCGTGGATCAGGAAGGCGACCGGATATTTGCGGCCCTCGACGTAGCCGGCCGGCTTGATGACATAGCCGTGGACCGTCTCGTTGTTCCAGCCGGCGAAGCTGAACTGCTCATACTCGCCGAACTGTTTGGCGGCGAAGGCGGGGTTGGACTGCGTCAGACGACGCGGCATTTCGCGACCTAGATAGGTCTTGAAATACAGGTCGCCCGGCTCGCGCAGGCTGTCCTGGGCGAAGACGAAGCCCGACGGCGTCTGCTGGAAGGCCGAGACGTGGCCTGCGCCCGTGATCGGCGTCACCACGCCGTTGCGCGTATCCACCGAAAACAGCTTGGTCGAACCGACGTCGCCCGCCGTCGTGTACAGCGTCTGGCCGTCGCGCGACCATTGCAGCGTATCGGCCGAGCGATCCCAGTTCGAGGCGATCTCGCGCTTCTGGCCCGTTTCGACGTCCATCAGCACGATCTGATAGCGATCGGCCTCAAAGCCCGGCCGCGCCATGGCGCGGTAGGCCAGGGTCCGTCCGTCCGGCGAGAAGACCGGGCCCGTGTCCCAGGCGTCGTTGCCGTCGGTCAGGTTGGTGAAGGTGCCGTCGCCCGACAGGCCGTTGGTCTTCCACAGGTCGAAGTTGGTGCTCCACGGCTCGGTCTGACCGGCGAGACGCGCCGAGAAGACCACGGCGTCGCCCGCCGGCGTGAAGACGAACTCGCTTTCGTCGCCGAAGGGTTTGGAGGGCGTGTCGCCGTCAAAGCCCTTGGTGATCCAGACCGGCGTGCCCGTGGCCTTGCCGTCGCGGCCGATCGACTGGACGAACAGGTGGTTCTGGGTGTGGTCGTTCCAGGTGTCCCAATGACGCACGAACATGCGGTCATAGACCTGGCCCGTCGTCTTCCGCTCGGCGATGGCCTTGCCCTGCTGGACCGAGGCGTTCAGGTCGGCCGCATTCGGATAGACGGCCAGGGACACGGCCACCTTGTCGCCCGTCGGGCTGATCCGATAGGCGTTCACCTCGGTGGGCAGGTTCGTCACCTGAACGGGCGCCGACGTGGGCGAGGCGACGCGCCAGACCTGGCTTGCGCCCGACTTGCCCGACAGGAAGTACAGATTGCCGTCCCCGCCCCAGCGCGCGGTGTTGGCGCCCTGATCCGAGATGGCCAGGCGGCGCGGCGCCGTGTCCGGTGCGTTCAGGTCCAGGATCCACAGGCTGCCGGCGCGGCTGTTGGCCTGAACATCGGTGGTCGTGACCGAATAGACGACATAGCGGCCGTCTGGCGACACCTGCGGATCGCCCAGCCGGTTGGCCGAGATCATGTCCTGATAGGTGAAGGCGTCCGGCGTCGCGGGCGCGGCTGGAACCGGCGCGGGCGGCACCTGGGCCAGGGCAGGCGCGGCGCTCATCAGCGCAACAGCCGCGCAGGCGGCGGACAGAAGGGAACGGTGACGCATCAAGATCTTCCTCGCGAAGCTTTCTGGCCGCGAGGCGTAGCACCCTGCCAAGGCGCGTCAATGGGTCGGTCAGCCCGCCGGCACCGTATAGCGACCCACCCAATCCAGGATTTCCTGCTGCCAGTCGACCCAGGTGCGGGGTTTCAGCACCCAGTGGTTCTCGTCCGGCACATGGACGAACCGGCTGGGCACGCCCTGACGCTGAAGCGCCGAGAAGGTCGCCAGCCCCTGCTCCATCGGCACGCGGAAGTCCTTGGAGCCATGCAGCACCAGCATCGGCTTCGTCCAGTCGCCGGCATAGGTTTCCGGATTGAAGGCGTCATAGACGGCCTTGCGCTCCCAGCTCGGTCCGCCGAACTCCCAGATGAAGTTGCCGATATCCATGGCGTTCATCAGCTGCGGCACGTCGAACACCCCGGCGTGGTTGACCAAGCAGCGCCACGGCCCGTTCCACTTGCCGGCGATCATATTGACCATATAGCCGCCGTAGGAGGCGCCCAACGCACAGGCCCGGTCGCCGTCGATCCACGGATTGTTCGACAGCGCCGCCGCCCAGCCCTTCTCCAGATCCTCTAGCGGCCGGTCGCCCCAGTGATCGTTAATCGCGTCGGTGAAGGCCTGGCCGTAACCGGGCGAGCCGTGGAAGTTGATCATCACCACAGCATAGCCCGCCGCCGTATAGACCTGCGGATTCCAGCGGTAGGACCAGTTTTCGGTCCAGGGCGATTTCGGCCCGCCGTGGATCAGATAGACCGCCGGATAGCGCCGACCCTCGACCGCGCCCGCCGGCTTGAACACCCAACCCTGCACCGGCTCATTGTTCCAGCCGGCGAAGGTGAAGGCCTCGCCCTTGGGCAGGTCCAGCTGCGCCAGCACCTCGGCGTTCTGGCGGCTGATCTGGCGGCGTTCGCCGCGCGTCTGAACAAAGATCTGGGTCGGGGCGGCGAAGCGTTCGTGGGCATAGGCCAGAACACCGGCCTTCTCCTCATAGGCGCCGACCGTGCCGTTTCCGGTCAGGGGCGTGATCCGGCCGGTGCGGGCGTCGACCGAGAACAGCCGGTTCTGACCCTCGTCCGCCGCCGAGACCAGCAGCGACCGGCCGTCGGTGCGCCATTGCAGGCCGCCCGCGCCGCGATCCCACTCGGTCAGCTTCCTGGCGCCGGAGCCGTCGGCGTTCGCTACCCAGACCGCCGCCTGATCCCCGCCGACGTTCTCGCGCGGCGCCGACAGCCAGGCCAGCTGGCGACCGTTCGGAGAGAAGACCGGATTGCCGTCCGATCCCTTGTTCGTCTCGGTCAGATTGACCGGCGTCCCGCCCTCGAGGCTGACGCGGAACACGTCGCTGTTGTTGGTGAAGGCCTCGCTCGCCCCTTGCGTCTGCGTGCCGTAAACCAGGGTCCGGCCGTCCGGTGAAATGTCGAAGCTGGAATCGCCGGCCGAGACATCGGCGTCCAGACCCGTCATCAGATCGCGCGGCTCCCCTCCACTTAAACCCGACCCGTTCAGCGGCTGGACGAACAGATGCGTGCGGCGCGTATCGACCCAGTGGTCGAAGTCGCGCAGCGGCAGACGGTCATAGGTCTGGAGCGTCGACTTGCCTCGGGCATCCAGCCGCGTCTTGGTGCAGGCCAGGTCGGCGCAATCGACGAACACCGAGACGGCCAGCACCAGCGACTTGCCGTCCGGCGCGATGCGGAAGCCCGAGACGTCAAAAGGCAGGGTCGTCACCTGGGCCGCCGCCATCCCAGCCGCATCCGTGCGCCAGACCTGGTTCGATCCGCCCCGTGACGACAGGAAATAGATGGCCCCGCCGTCCGGCGCCCAGCGCGCGCCCGAGGCGCCGCCTTCCGAGATCGCCAACTTGCGCGGCTCGCCGCCCGACACGTCCGCCAGCCACAGGCCGTTGACGCCCTTGTTGCCCTCCCAGTCGGTGGTGCGCACGGCATAGAGGATCTGGCGGCCGTCCGGCGAGACGCGCGGCTCGCTGACCCGCTCCATCATCGCCAAATCTTTCAGCGACAGGCCGCGCGATGCGGGCGCTTGGACGGCGGCGGCGGCGGCGGGGGCGGCGGCCGGCGCCGGCGAGGCCTGCTGCGCCAGGCTCGGCGCAGCGGCCAGGATCAGGCTTCCAAAGGCGACCGCCGCCATCCAGCGTGTACGCGTCATGTCTTCATCCCCCACAGCTTTTCGACAGTGATAGGGGCCGCCCGTCCGATCGCCAAGCGTCCACGACGCCGCGCATCTTGCCCCCTCCGACCGAACCGGCGACAAGCGATCTTTCATGACCGCCGCCACCCTTCCCGCCCGCCGTCAGCCCCACATCGTCGATGTGCTGATCGCCGAACGCGCCCCGCGCCTGACCGCCTCGCCGTTGTGGCCGGTCGTGCGGCCGGCGCTCTACGGCGTGCTGGGCTATGGGGCGGCGGTGCGAATGGCCGACGCCATTCGCGACCTGTCGGGGTCCGAGACCTTCGACTACGTCTCGGACCTGCTGAGGCTGAAGGTGACGACGACGAACCTGGAGCGCCTGCCGGCGACCGGCCGCTGCGTCGTCGTCTGCAACCACCCCACTGGCATCGCCGACGGGGTCGCCGTGTTCGACGCGATCAAACAGCGGCGCAACGACATGATCTTCTTCGCCAACGCCGACGCCATCCGCGTCTCGCCGCGATTGGACGAGACCATCATCCCCGTCGAGTGGGTCCACGACAAACGCACCCGCGAAAAGACCCGCGCGACCCTGAACGCTGCCAGGGACGCGTTCGAGGCCGAACGCTGCGTCGTCATGTTCCCCGCCGGTCGTCTGGCGCGCGAGAAGAACGGCGTCCTGACCGATCCCGAATGGGCGACGACCGCCTCCTCCATGGCGCGCAAATACGGTGCACCGGTCGTGCCCATGCACGTCACCGGCCCCTACAGCCGCCTGTTCCATCTGTTCGACAAGGTCTCGCAGGAGTTGCGCGACGTGACCCTGTTCCATGAGTTGCTGAACAAGGAAGGCAAGCTGTTCGGCGTCGATGTCGGCCTGCCCATTCCCGCCGACCGGCTGGACGTGGACGCCGCCAAGGCCACCGAGGCGTTGAAGACCTTCACCGAGCGCACCCTGGCCACCGATCCTGACGCGGTGTTTCCATGAAGATCGCCCTGCCCGACGCCGAGGCCACCACCGCCCTGGGCCAGGCCATCGCCCACCTGCTGGCGGCGGGCGACAGTCTGCTGCTCTACGGGCCGCTGGGCATGGGCAAGTCGACCCTGGCGCGCGGCCTGATCCGCGCCCTGACCACGCCGGATGAGGACGTGCCCAGCCCGACCTTCACCCTGGTCCAGTTCTACGAGAGCGACCCGCCCGTCGCCCATTTCGACCTCTATCGCCTGACGCGACCGGAAGAGGCGTTCGAGATCGGCCTGGACGAGGCTCTGGACGAGGGGTGCGCCATCATCGAATGGCCCGAACGTCTTGGCGACGATCCCGGCCGGTTCCTGGGGCCGGCTCAGTTGATCATCGAAATCTCCGAACAGGGCGACGGCCGCCTTGCGACCGTTTCCGGCGTAGGCCGATGGGAGACGAGGCTGAAGGATCTGCATGTCTGACCGCGAAACCCTCCGTCTCAACTTCCTGAAGGCCGCCGGCCTGGCCGACGCCGTGCGCGCCCCCCTGCCCGGCGACGCCTCGACGCGGCGTTACGAGCGGCTGACGCCGACGACCGGGCCGACCCTGATGCTGATGGATCAGGCGCCCGCCGCCGAAAGCCAGCCCTGCGATCCGCGCTGGACGCCGGGGCAGCGTAACGCCGCCGGCTGGAACGCCGTCGCCCGCCTGTCCGCCGGCCGGATCGAGGCCTTCGCCGCCGTCGCCGCCCATCTGAAGTCTTTGGGCCTGTCCGCCCCCGAAATCCCGTCGCTGGACGCCGCCAACGGCCTGGCCGTGCTGGAGGATTTCGGCGACGACCTGTTCGCCCGCGTGATCGAGAGCGGCGCCGACGAGACGCCGCTTTATCTGGCCGCCATCGAGGCCATGGCCGTTCTGCACGAGGCCGGCGCTCCGCCCGAAACCCTGCACGGCCCCGGCGGCGACTGGCCGCTTCTGACCTATGACGAGACGGCGCTTCAGGGCGGGGCCGATCTGTTCGTCGAATGGTTGCCGAAGCTCGACGATCGGGTCCGCTTCGACGCCGCCGCCATCACCGACTGGCGCGCCGCCTGGGCGCCGATCGTCGCCTCGGGCGCGGCCGGGGCTTCGGTCATGGCCCACCGCGATTATCATGCGGAAAACCTGATCTGGCTGCCCCAGCGCGACGGCCCAGCCCGCGTCGGCATGATCGACTTCCAGGACGCGGTGCGCGCCCACCCGTCGTGGGACCTGCACTCCCTGCTTCAGGACGCCCGCCGCGACGTCTCGCCGGCGCTGGAGGCCGAGGCGCTGGACCGCTATTTCGCCCTGCGGCCCCGGGTCGACCGCGCCGCCTTCATGGCCGACTACGCCGGCCTCGCCGGCCTGAACGAGGCGCGGATCATCGGCATCTTCGCCCGGCTGATCGCGCGCGACGGCAAACCGCGATACCGTCAGTTCCTTCCGCGCATGTGGCGACACCTGAACGCCAATCTGGAACAGCCGGCCCTAGCGCCTGTCGCCCGCTGGTTCGACCGTCACGTTCCTGTCGAGGTGCGCGCATGACCGCTCCAAAGACGGCCCCCAAGACCGCAATGGTGCTCGCCGCCGGCCTGGGCACACGCATGCGCCCCCTGACCGACGACCGACCCAAGGCCTTGGTCGAGGTGGAGGGCCGCGCCTTGATCGACCATGTGCTGGACCGTCTGGCGGAGGCCGGCCTCGAAAAGGCGGTAGTGAATGTCCACTGGTTCGCCGACCGACTGGAAGCGCATCTCGCGGCGCGCGGACGCGGGCCCGAAATCGTGATTTCCGACGAACGCGCCGAGCTGCTGGAAACCGGCGGCGGGCTGAAGAAGGCGCGCGCCCTGCTGGGCGACGATCCCGTCTTCGTCGCCAATATCGACAGCGTCTGGATCGACCGAGGCGCCGCCCTCACTGATCTGATCCGCCTGTGGAACCCCGAGACGATGGACGTCGCCCTGCTGCTGGCCCGCCGCGAAGGCTCCATCGGCTTTGAGGGCGACGGCGATTTCTTCATGGCCGACGACGGAAAGCTGACCTTCCGGGGCGACGCCCCGTCCGCCCCCTTCGCCTATATGGGCGTCCACATCACCCGGCCCGGCTATGCCGACCACGGCCCCGAAGGCCCCTTCTCCCTCAGCCCCCTGTGGCGCAAGTCCGCCGGCGAGGGCCGTCTGTTCGGCTGCGTCCTCGACGGCGACTGGATGCACGTCGGCGACCCGCAGGCGCGGGACGAAGCCGAGGCCAAACTGGCGGGAGAGGCGTGAGCCTTTTCGATCCCTTTCTGGGCGACACGGCGCGTTGGTACGCCATCCCCGCGCACCGGCCGTTCCTTGAGGACCTGGCCGCCGGGGTGCTGGCCTGGCTGGGCGATCTGCCGCCGGAAACCCTGTCGGACGCCACCATCCTGCTGCCCAACCGCCGGGCCGCGCGCGCCTTCACCGGCGCCCTGTCCAAGCTGTCTCAGGGTCGCCCGATCCTGCTGCCTCAGGTGCGGCCGCTGGGCGATCTGGAAGAGGACGAGCCGCCGTTTACACCCGGCGCCCTGGGTCTGGACCTGCCGCCCCCCATCCCCGCCCTGACCCGCCGTTTCGAGATGGCGCGGATGATCGTCGAACGGTTCGATACGTCCTTGAGCCCGATGCGCGCGCTGGATCTGGCCGATGCGCTGGGCGGCTTCCTCGATTCCTGCCAACTGGAAGAGATTCAGAGCCCCGAGCGGATCGCGACCCTGGTCGACGGCGAAATGGCCGAACACTGGGAACGGTCAGCCGAGTTTCTGGGTCTGGCGGTCGAGGCCTGGCCGAAGCGTTTGGCCGAACTGGGTCTGGTCGATCCGGCCTGGCGTCGCGCGACCCTGCTGCGCCGCCTCGCCGAACTGTGGGACCGCGAGCCGCCGCGCCAGCCCGTCATCGCCGCCGGTTCGACCGGCACGGTGCCCGCCGCCGGCGACGTGTTGAAGGCCGTGGCGCGGGCGCCGCTGGGCTGCGTCGTCCTGCCTGGACTCGACCTGGATCTGGACGCCGGCGTCTGGGATCAGCTGGACGAACAACATCCGCAAAGCGCGATGAAACGGCTGCTGGACCGCTGCGAGATCGCGCGCGAAACCGTCCGCCCCTGGTTCCGTCCCGCCGTTCCTGCGGCCGTCGAGGCGCGCGGCCTGGCCCGCCAGCGACTGGTCAACGAGGCCCTGCGTCCGGCCGAGGCCACCGATGACTGGCGCCGCGCCATCCGCGACATCCGCTCGGCCGCCGCCGCGCGCAGCGAGGCGCGCGACCCCATTGCCGAAGGGCTGCAGGGCCTGTCCCTTCTGTCCGTCCGCGCCGAGGAAGAGGCCGCCGCCGCCATCGCCCTGATGATGCGCGAGACGTTGGAAACGCCCGGCAAGACCTGCGCCCTGGTCACGCCGGATCAGGCCCTGGGTCGCCGCGTCGCCGCCCGGTTGGAACGCTGGGGCATCATCCCCGATTCGTCCGCCGGCGCCCCCCTGTCGCGCCTGCCCGCCGGCGCCCTGGTCGATCTATGCGCGCGCTGGATCGCCGATCCGGTCCAGCCCCATTTGCTGCTCGCCGTCGTCAAACATCCGCTGGTCCGGTTTGACCTGGGCGACGCTTCTCAGGCCGCCGCCGTCGCCGCACTGGAGGAACACGCTCTGCGCGGCCCCCGCCCGCGCGACTTCGCCGCCATCCATCGCCGCCTGCTGGAAGCGGTCCAGCCCGACCGGCGCGGCAAGGTTCCGCCGAAATGGAAACAGGCCCGGCTGTCGGCCGCGACCCGTCTGGTCGATCAGCTTCAGTCCGCCGTCGAGGCCGCGACCGCCGTCTTTGCGCCCGACGCGGACCAAAAGCTCAGCGCGGACCTCAATCTCGCCGCCTCGGCCCTGACCCGGCTGATCGAAACTCTGGCCGGCCAGAACGCCTGGGCGGGTCCCGACGGCGAGGCCGCCGCCGCCCTGTTGTCCGGCCTGATCGAGGGCGGGGCGTCGCTCGGCCGCATCCGCCGCGCGGAACTGGCCGAACTGGTCACATCTCTGGTCAAGGAAAACGTCGTGCGGACCGGCGGGGCCACCCATCCGTCGCTGCGCATTCTCGGCGCCATCGAGGCGCGGCTGGTGCGCGCCGACCGCATGATCCTGGCCGGGCTGGAGGAAGGCGTCTGGCCCCAGGCGGCCCCGACCGATCCCTTCCTGTCGCGCCCGATGCGCAAGGCCCTGGGCCTGCCGCCGCCCGAACGTCGCCTGGGCCAGACGGCGCAGGACTTCGTCCAGGCCGCCTGCGCCGATGAGGTCATCCTGATCCACAGCGAGCGGCGCGGCGGCCAGCCCGCCGTCCGCTCGCGCTGGCTGTGGCGGCTGGAGATGCTGACGCGCGGGGCCGGCGTGGCGTTGCCGCGTCCCACGACCGTGCTGGACTGGGCCCGCGCCCTGGACGCACCCCCACCCGGCCCGCCCCTGTTCGCCAAACGGCCGGAGCCGCGCCCGCCGGTGCATCGCCGTCCGCGCAGCCTGTATGTCACGCGCATCGAACGCTGGGTGCGCGATCCCTATGCCATCTACGCCCTGTGGGTGCTAGGGCTGGAGGCGATGGAGCGGCCCGGCGCGTCCGCCGAAGCGCTGGCGCGGGGCAACGCCGTCCACGCCGCCATCGAGCGGCTGACGCTGGACTGGCCGAACGACCTGCCCGACGACTGCGAGGCCATCCTGCACGACCATCTGCTGCGCGAACTGGGCGCGCGCGGGTTCGAGGATGCCGCCATGGCCCGCGAGGCGCCGCTGGCCCGCAACTGCGCCCGCTGGCTGACCGAGTTCGAGCGCCGGCGTCGGGCGCGCGGCGTCGATATCCTGGTGGAACAGCAGGGGACGATGACCTTCGACGCCCCGGCCGGCCCCTTCACCGTCAAGGCCTTCGCCGACCGGATCGAGCTGGCGTCGGACGGGGCGGCGGTCATGGACTTCAAGACCGGGGCGGCGCCGTCCGCCAAACAGGTCAAGTCCGGCTTCGCCCCGCAGCTGACCCTGACGGCCGCCATCCTAGCCGACGGCGGGTTCAAGGACACCAACGGCCCGGTGACGCCCGACGAACTGACCTATGTCCGCGTGGTCGGGCGAAAAACGGCAGGCGAAGTCGTCACCCGCGCATCGGGCCTCGAGGCCGCCGACCTGGCGCAGGCGGCGGTGGACGGGCTGAAGCGCCGCGTCGCTCGCTTCGATGACGAGAACACGCCCTACGTCTCCTGGGCCGCGCCTCAGTTCATGGGCAATCAAGGCGGCAACTATGACCATCTTGCCCGCGTCTGGGAGTGGTCTGTGATCGGCGACGGGGACGAAGAATGAGCATCGCCCCCCAGATCGTCGCCCCTCAGATCTTGGCTGCCGATCCGCACCTGACCGTCTTCGTCACCGCCAACGCCGGTTCGGGCAAGACCACTACCCTGGTCAACCGGGTGGCGCGGCTGCTGCTGGATCAGGTCGATCCCGGCGCCATCCTGTGCGTCACCTACACCAAGGCCGCCGCCGCCGAGATGCAGGCCCGGCTGTTCGACCAGTTAGGCGGCTGGGCCGTGCTGGACGACGCCGCCCTGTCGCGCGAACTGGCCCGGCTGGACGACGGCGACCCGCAGGCGATGGATCACGCCGCCCTGTCCCGCGCCCGCAAGCTGTTCGCCCGCGCGCTGGAGACGCCGGGCGGCCTGAAGATCCAGACCATCCACGCCTTCTGCGAAAAGCTGCTGCGCCGGTTCCCGCTGGAGGCCGGGGTCTCGCCCCGCTTCACCGTGCTGGAAGACCAGGCTGCGACCGCCCTCAGCCATGCCGCGCGCGAAGACCTGGCCCGCGCCGCCGTCGCCGATCCGGACGGCCCCATCGGCCAGGCCTACAGTCATTTCGCCGTCGAGCTGGACTGGCAGCGGTTCCAGGCGCTGCTGTCGATGATCGAGGCGAAACGCGCCGATCTGCTGGACTATATCGACCGCGCCGAGGCCGGAACCGCGCCCGATCCCTGGGCCCTGACCGGCGCCGAGCGCGATCGCAGCCCGAAGGATCTGGAGCGAGACTTCGTCGCCTTCATCGATCCCGGCGAGTGGAACCGCATGGCCGAGGCCATGGAAACCGGCTCGGCCAATGACAAGAAGATCGCCGACGCCATGAGCGTCGCCGCCCCGCCTTACGCCGGGTTCGCAGCCCTTGCCGGGGTCTTCTGCACCCAGGCGGGCGAACCGCGAAAGAGCATGGGCACAAAGTCGGCGCCGCAGGGGGCGGTCGGCTGGCTGCTGGACCTCCAGACCAAGTTCCTCGCCACGCGCGAGGCCCTGCGCAAGGCCAAGGTCGCCGACGATACGGTCAAGGTCCTGACCCTGGCCCGCGCCCACGCCGCCTTCTACGAGGCCGCCAAGGCCCAGCGCGGGGCCTTGGACTTCCCCGATCTCGTCGCGCGCGCCGCCGCCCTGCTGACCGAAAGCGGGGCCGCCGCCTGGGTGCTGTACAAGCTGGACGGCGGGGTCGATCACGTCCTGATCGACGAGGCCCAGGACACCGCCCCCGAACAATGGGCCATCGTCCGCGCCCTGACCGGCGAGTTCTACTCCGGCGAAAAGTCCGGCCGCACCGTCTTCGCCGTCGGCGACGAGAAACAGTCGATCTACTCCTTCCAGGGCGCCCGGCCGGAGCGGCTGCGTCAGGAACGCGGCGCCTTCCTTGCCCTGGCCGAGGGTGCCGGCGAGCCCTTCGCCGGGCCGGAGTTGAACACCTCCTACCGCTCGACCGAAGAGGTGCTGGCCTTCGTCGACGCCGTCTTCGCCGATCCCGACCGCACCCGCGCCCTGACCGGCCCCCAGGGCGACATCGCCCGCCACATCCCCGCGCGGGTAGGCCAGCACGGCGCCATCGACCTGTGGCCCCTGTTCCTGGACGAGCCCGCGCCCGAAAACGACGCCTGGGACGATCCGGTCGATCAGGAAAGCGCCGGCAGCGCCCGAAAACGCCTGGCCCGCGATCTGGCCCGCGAAATCCGCCGCCAGGTCGAAAGCGGCCTCGCCGTCTTCGATCGCAGCACCCGCGACCTGCGCCCCGCCGGCTATGGCGACTACATCATCCTGGTCCGACGTCGCGACGCGACCTTCGAGGAGATCATTCGGGCGCTGAAGACCGAAGGCGTGCCCGTCGCCGGCGCGGACCGGCTGAAACTGTCCAGCCATATCGTCTTCGACGACCTGATCTCGCTGGCGCGTTTCGCCCTCTTCCCCGACGACGACCTGTCCCTGGCCGAGGTGCTGCGCAGCCCGCTGTGCGATGTGGACGAGGACGGCCTCTACGCGCTGGCCGGGCGCGAGAACCGCAAGGCCGGCCAGCTGTGGCGCGACCTGCGCGACCGGGCGCACGAACGCCCCGAATGGGCCCGCGCCCGCGATGCGTTGCAGGCCGCCATAAATGCACGCGGCGGCGACCCCTTCGCCTTCTTTTCCCAGGCCCTGAACCGGGTGGACGACACGGGACAGTCCGGCCGCGCCCGCATCCTGGCCCGGCTGGGGCGCGAGGCGGAAGAAGCCATCGACGAGACCCTGAACCAGGTGCTGGCCGCCGAGAACCGTGGCGCGATCGATCTGGAGACCTGCCTGGCCCAGTTGGAGGCCGCCGACGTCGAGGTGAAGCGCGAACTGGAGGGCGCGCGCGGCGAGGTCCGCGTGATGACTGTCCACGGCGCCAAGGGTCTGGAGGCGCCCATCGTCATCCTGCCCGACACCACCATGAAAGCGAAGGCGCAAGGTCCGTCCCTGATGCCCGCGGTTACGCCAGAGGGCGAAGGCGAGGCCTGGCTGATAGCGCCCGGCTCGGCCAAGGACGACTGCCCGGCCTCGGCCGACGCCCGCGCCGCGCGCCAGGCGCGCACCGACGACGAGACCCTGCGCCTGCTCTATGTCGCCCTGACCCGCGCGCGGGACCGCGTCATCGTCATGGGCCGCGCCTCCAGCCGGGGCGCCGAGGCCGGCAGCTGGTGGTCGATCCTCTCGGAAACCTTCGACCGCCTGGGCGATCAGGTGCGCGAAGTCGACAACGGCGTGCGTCGCTATGGCGTCGATCCCGAGCGTCACCCGGTCGCCGCCAATGAAGTCCGGTCCGCCGCCGTCCTGCCCGCCTGGGCCGCCTCGCCGCCCCCGGCCGACGCCGCCGCCCGCTTCGCCTCGCCGTCGCGAATGGAAGGTTCGATCCGCATTCCCGCCCCCTCGCCCCTGGCCAGGACCGAGGCGGGCGGGGCGGCGCTGGGTAGGTTCAGGCGCGGCGACCTGATCCACCGGCTGCTGGAACGCCTGCCCGAGATCGCGCCGGCCGACCGCCCCGACGCCGCCCGTCGCCTGCTGGCCCGCGAAACCGATCTGGACGAGGTCCAGCGCGCCGAGATGATCGCCGCCGCCTTTTCTGTGCTGGACGACGCCCGCTTCGCCCCGGTCTTCGGTCCCGGCTCCCGCGCCGAAGTCGCCCTGACGGGATCTGCGCCCGACCTGCCGCCCGGCGTCGCCATCAACGGCCGCATCGATCGGCTGGTGGTCACGCCCGAGAAGGTTCTGGTCGTCGATTACAAGACCAACCGCCCCGCGCCAGACGCCGTCGAGGCGGTCGATCCTGCCTATGTGCTGCAGGCCGCCGTCTATGTCGCCGTGCTTAGGCGCCTCTATCCCGACCGCCCTGTCGAGGCCGCCCTGGTCTGGACCGACGGCCCCAAGCTGATGCCCATTCCCGAAACCCTGCTGGCGGCGGCGCTCGCGGGCAGTTGAATTGCCCGCGATTCGCTCCCACATCTGCGACCGAACCCGGACGCTCCGGCCAACACCAACCTGCGCTCAAGTAGCGAGGCGCCGCGCGCCGAGCGATAGCGCCCAAGGAGCCATTTATGGCGACAGTGAAAGTCACCGACGAAAGCTTTGACGCCGACGTCCTGAAATCTTCGACCCCGGTCCTGGTCGATTTCTGGGCCGAATGGTGCGGCCCCTGCAAACAGATCGGCCCGGCGCTGGAACAGATCGCCGACGAACTGGGCGGTCAGGTCACCGTGGCCAAGATCAACATCGACGACAGCCCCATGACCCCGTCCAAGCTGGGCGTGAAGGGCATTCCGACCCTGATGCTTTTCAAGGACGGCCAGATGGCGTCGATGAAAGTCGGCGCCATGCCCAAGGGCAAGATCGTCGAATGGCTGGCCGAGGCCGGCGTCAAGGCCTGAGCCTTTCGACCCTGTCAGATCAAGCGCCCGCCGGTCCGACCGGCGGGCGTTTTTCATGCTAGGATAGCGTCATGAGCGACGAAGACACCCCGAACCCGGCTGACGACATCCCCGGCGAAACCCCGGTCCAGAAGGCCCTGCGCCTTAAGAACGCCAAGCTGGATGCGCGCGCCAAGCCGCCGCGCGGCGGTCGCTTCCAGCGCGAACAGGCCGCCCGCATCGCCGCCGGCAAGTCCAAGCCCTGGATGACGCGCTAGACGGGCCAGGTCTCCTCGCTGGCGCCCAGGACCTCGCCTGCCAGGTACAGCGATCCGCAGATGGCGACCCGGCCCGCACCCAGGCGCAGCGCCAGGTCCAGCGCCTCGGAAACCGATCCCGCCGGGGTCGCTGCTAGCCCATGCCCGCGCGCTACGGCCGCCAGGGCCGTCGGCTCGGCCGCCGCACCGTCAAAGCCGACGGTGAAGACGGTGGCCTGGCTGTCCTTCAGCGCGGCGAAGAAGCCGCCCGCATCCTTGTTGTTCAGCATGCCGCAGATCAGGGCCAGGGGACGCGGCGCCCGCGCCTGGCGCTCGGCCAGAAATGCCGCCAGCGCCCGCGCCGCGTGGGGATTATGCCCCCCGTCCAGCCACAGCTCCGCCTCCGCCGCCTTGGCCGCAGCGCCGTAGGGTCCCGCCGAAATCCGTTGCAGCCGTGCGGGCCATCGCACGCGCTTCAGCCCTTCGGCGATCGCGGCCTCGGGCAGGTCCAGTTCGACCGCCGCCGCCACGGCCAGGGCCGCATTGTCGATCTGGTGCGCGCCCGCCAAGGCCGGCGCCGGCAGGTCCATGAACAGTTCGGCCGTCTGAAACGCCAGGCCGCCCCGCTCGGCCCAGGCGTCGAAATCCACGCCCAGAACGGTCAGCCGCGCATGGACGTCGGCGGCGCGCCGTTCGATGGCTGCCATCGCCTCTTCCTTTTGGCGCGCGATCACGGCCGGCGCTCCGGCCTTCAGCACCCCTGCCTTTTCCGAGGCGATGGCGGCCAGATCCGTGCCCAGGAACTCCGCATGGTCGTAATCGACCGGGGCGATGACGCTGAGCAGCGGCCGTTCGATCACGTTTGTGGCGTCCAGCACCCCGCCCAGACCCACTTCGATGATGGCCAGATCGGCGGGCGTCTCGGACATGGCCAGGAAGGCGGCGGCTGTGGTGCTTTCGAACACCGTGGCCTCGCTGTCCGTCTCGGCCATGACCGCCTCGATCCGGTCCAGGATCGCGTTCAGATGATCGTCCTCGATCAGCTTGCCGGCCAGTCGGATCCGCTCGTTGAATCGTACCAGATGGGGCGAAGTATAGGCGTGCACCTTCAAACCCGCCGCCTCGGCAATGGCGCGGATCAGGGCCACGGTCGACCCCTTGCCGTTCGTACCCGCCACATGGATCACCGGCGGCAGCTTGTGCTGCGGATCACCAAGGGCCGCGCACAGCACGCGCATTCTTTCCAGCGACAGATCGATCCGCTGGGGGTGGCGCGCGCGTAGTCGTTCGGAGACGGGATCCATCCGCCTCCTTTACCCCCTGATTTCGAGAACCGCGACATGACTTCCAGGCCGCAGATCAGAACCGCGGCGCGAATTGTCCTCGCGGCCGTCTTCCTGGGAGCAGGGGTGCTGCATCTGATGGTCCCCGGCCCCTTCGTGCGGATCACGCCGGCGTGGATTCCGCAGCCGGCCCTGGTCGTGGCCCTGACGGGGATCGCCGAACTGCTGGGCGCGGCGGGCTTGCTGATCCCGCGCCTGCGGGTCGCCGCCGGCTGGGCGCTGGCCGCCTACGCCGTCTGCGTCTACCCGGCCAACATCCAGCATGTCGTGAACTTCATGACCTCGGGCGCAGGATTAGGCTGGGCCTATCACGGCCCGCGCCTGCTGTTTCAGCCGGTCATCGTTTGGTGGTGCCTGTGGGCCTCAACCGCGATCGACTGGCCCTTCAGACGGTCTCAGGCGGCGGCGCGGGTTCCGCCCATCAGCATGGACAGGATCTGACCCAGGGTGCGCGGCAGGTCGGCGCGGGTCACGACCCGGTCCACCATGCCCTTTTCCTGCAGATATTCGGCGCGCTGGAAGCCGGGCGGCAGCTTCTCGCGGATGGTCGCCTCGATCACGCGCGGTCCGGCGAAACCGATCAGGGCGCCCGGTTCGGCCAGATGCACATCGCCCAGCATGGCGTAGGAGGCCGTCACCCCGCCCGTCGTCGGGTCCGTCAGGACCACGGCGTAGGGCAGTCTGGCGTCTTTCAGCTCTTCGATTGCCAGGGTGGTGCGCGCCATCTGCATCAGCGACAGGGCGCCCTCCTGCATCCGCGCGCCGCCGGCGGCGGTGAAACAGACCAGCGGAACCTTGCGGCTCACCGCCTCGCGCGCCGCCTTGATGAAGGCTTCGCCCGCCGCCATGCCCAGCGACCCGCCCATGAAGGTGAAATCCTGAATAATCACGACCGCGTTCTGACCGCCGACCGAACCATAGCCGATGGCCATGGTGTCCTTGCGGCCCGCGGCCTTGCGCGCGGCGTTCAGGCGATCCTTGTAGGATTTGCCGTCCGAGAATTTCAGCGGATCTTCCGGCACGTCCGGCGTGTCGATGGCCTGGAAGACGCCGCCGTCGAAGGTGGCCTTCAGGCGGGTCGGCGCATCGATGCGCATATGCCGGCCCGACGGCGTCACCCAAAGGGCGGCCTCCAGGTCCGAGCGATACAGCATCTCGCCGCTGTCGGGATCCTTGACCCAGAGATTGTCCGGGGTGTCGCGGCGCGACACGATCTTGCGGACGCCGGGCGCAAAGCGGCTCAGCCAGCCGCCGCGCTTTTCCTGAGGCTTGGTCTTGTCGTTCATCCGCGCGCTCTTAGACGGTTTCCGCCACGGAAGCACTAGCGGCGACGGATCGAACCGCATCGCCCAGCGCCTTCACCCGGGCCAGAACGCGCGCCGCGACGGGTTCGTTCGTCTCCAGCGCCGCCGCCACCTCGTCCACCAGGGCCGAGCCGACGACCACCGCATCGGCGACGCGGGCGATCTCGGCGGCCCGTTCAGGCGTCTTGACCCCGAAGCCGACCGCGACCGGCAGGCCCGAGGCCTTGCGCACCCGCTCCACGGCCGGCGCCACGACATCCGCGTTCGCTTCCTTGACGCCCGTCACGCCCGCGACGGCGACATAATAGACAAAGCCCGAGGTGCCCTGGACAACGATCTTCAGCCGGTCGTCATCCGAGGTCGGCGTCGCCAGTCGGATCAGCGAAATCGACACCTTATCCAGCGCCTCGATCAGCGGGCCGGCCTCTTCCGGGGGGCAGTCCACGACGATCAGCCCGTCGATGCCGCAGTCGGCCGCATAAGCGGCGAAGGCGTCATAGCCCAGGCTCTCGATCGGGTTCAGATAGCCCATCAGCACGATGGGCGTCGCGTCGTCGCCCTTACGGAATTCCTTGGCCAGATCCATGGTCGAGCGCAGGCCAAAACCCGCCGCCATGCCGCGGATCGCCGCCCGCTGGATCGGCGGCCCCTCGGCCATCGGATCGCTGAACGGAAAGCCCAGTTCGATGATGTCGGCGCCCGCAGCCGGCAGGCCGTTCAGGATCGCCAACGCCTCTTCGCGCGACGGATCGCCGCCCATCACATAGGGAATGAAGGCCGCACGGCCCTCGGCCTTCAGCGCCTTGAAGCGCGCGTCGATACGGGCGGTGGTCATTGCTGCGCCGATCCGGATGGAGTTGGCTCAGTGACGGTCGGCGTGGAAGTCTCCGTGCAGACAGGGATCGTCGCGAAAGCGAGAAAGGCGGGCAGTTCCGCCGCCGCCGTCTTGGTCGTATCGTAAAAGGCCATCATCTGCATGCCGTCGCAGCCACCGCCCTCGTGGCGCTTTATGAAGACGATGCGATTGTCGTCGCCACCAGCGTCAAGCCAACCTTTCGTCTTGAGATCCGCGATATAGGCGTCGGCCAGGGCGCCGATCTGGCCCAGTTGCGCGGTCACGCACCAAGCGCGCCCCGTCAGATTGTTCAGTCCCCCGCAATCGGGCGACAACTCGGCGCCGGGCAGCAGCCCGACAACGGCCGGACCGCCCTGCTGCGCCGACTGCGGCGCAGCGGGGGCCGGCGTCGGGGTAGGCGTCTGGGCCTGCGCAGCGGCGGCGGACAGGCTCAGGACGGCTGTCGCCGCAAGAAGGGTACGGATCACAGGTTCACTCCCAGATGTTTGGCGACCTGGAAGATGTCCTTGTCGCCGCGCCCCGACATCAGCAGGACGACGTCGCCGCCCTTGCCGACTTCGCGCGCCACTTCGCCCGTCCGCGCCAGGGCGTGGGCCGGCTCCAGCGCCGGAATGATGCCTTCCAGCTTCGAGCACAGCTGGAAAGCTTCCAGCGCCTCATTATCTGTCGCTGAGCGGTATTCGGCCCGGCCGATGTCGTGCAGCCAGGCGTGTTCCGGCCCGATGCCGGGATAGTCCAGCCCGGCCGAGATCGAGTGGCCCTCGACGATGTTGCCGTCCTCGTCCTGCAACAGGTACGTCCGGTTGCCGTGCAGCACGCCCGACCGCCCGCCCTTCAGCGAGGCCGCGTGATCCGGGGTATCCAGACCATGGCCGGCCGCTTCGACACCGATCAGGCGCACGCCCTCGTCCTCGATGAAGGGGTGGAAGGCGCCGATGGCGTTTGACCCGCCGCCGATGCAGGCGACAACCGCTTCGGGCAGCTTGCTCATCCGGGCCATCGACTGGCTCTTGATCTCCTTGCCGATCACCGACTGGAAATCGCGCACCATGGCCGGATAAGGGTGCGGACCCGCCGCCGTGCCGATGATGTAATAGGTGTCCGAGACGTTGGTGACCCAGTCGCGCATCGCCTCGTTCATCGCGTCCTTCAGGGTCGCAGCGCCGGCCGTGACCGAGAAGACTTCCGAACCCAGCAGCCGCATGCGGAAGACGTTCGGCTGCTGCCGCTCCACGTCCACCGCGCCCATATAGACGGTGCAGGGCAGGCCAAAGCGCGCCGACACGGTCGCCGAGGCGACGCCGTGCTGACCCGCGCCGGTCTCGGCGATGATGCGGGTCTTGCCCATGCGACGGGCCAGCAGGATCTGGCCCATGCAGTTATTGATCTTGTGCGCGCCCGTGTGGTTCAGGTCCTCGCGCTTCAGCCAGATGTTGGCGCCGCCGAAATGTTCGGTCAGGCGCTCGGCGAAATACAGCGGGCTTTCGCGACCGACATAGTGGGTCAGAAAGCTGTCCAACTCGGCCTGGAAGCTGGGGTCTGCCTTGGCCGCCTTATAGGCCGCATCCAGCTCGTGGATCAGCGGCATCAGGGTCTCGGCGACGAACTGCCCGCCATAGGGACCGAACCGCCCCTGCGCGTCCGGCCAGGCGTAGGCGTTCGACAGCGGCTGGGTGGAATCGGCGGCTTGGATGGAGGTTTGGGCGTTCACGGTTTCGACTTTCACGCGGAGAGGCGTCGCAATTACGACCGGCGCGCGTTTTGGATGAAGGTCGCGATCCGGTCGGCGTCCTTAACACCCGGCGCGCTTTCCACGCCAGAGGACACATCGACCATGGGCGCGCCCGTAATCCTCAGCGCCACGGCCACATTGTCCGGGTTCAGACCGCCCGCCAGGAACCACGGATGGCGAAACGCCCGGTCCGCCAGAAGGGTCCAGTCGAAGCTGTGTCCCACCCCGCCGGGCAGCGCCGAACCCTCCGGCGGCTTGGCGTCGAACATAAGATGATCAGCATGATCATCCCACGCATCGGCGGCGGCGAAGTCGTTCGCCTGCCGGATGGGCAGGGCCTTGATCAAACCCGCCCCCGTCAGCGCCCGCACGCGCTCGGCCCGTCCCGGCACCTCAGACCCATGCAACTGGATGAAGTCGGGCCTCAGCGTCCGGGCGATCTGTTGCAGCAGGGCGTCGTCGGGATCGACCGTCACCGCCACGATCTTCGCCCGCCCCCGCGCCCGCTCGAACAGGGCGGCGGCGGCTTCGGGCCCCAGATGGCGCGGGCTTTTGGGAAACACCACCGCCCCCACGAAGTCCACCCCGCCCTCCAGGGCGACGTCCAGCGTGTCCAGTGTGGTCAGTCCGCAGATCTTGATCTTGGTCGTCATCCCTCGACCTGCGCGTCCGATCCCGCAGGCGTCAAGAGCTTCAACCCACGCTCTCGGGCGCCGTGAAGATCGAGGCGATCTCATCCGCCGTCGCCAGCCGCCACTGACCGGGCGCCAGATCGGATGGCAGGACCAGCCCTCCCAACCGTTCGCGATGAAGGGTCTCGACGTGGTTGCCGGCGGCGGCGAACATACGGCGCACCTGGTGATAGCGGCCTTCCGTCACGGTCAGCAGGGCCTCGGTCGGCGACACCACCTGCAGCACCGCCGGCGCCAACGGCTTGTCCTCGCCCTCCAGCACCAGCTCGCCCGAGGCGAACAGCGCGCCTTCCGTTCCGGTCAGCGGCCGCGCCAGACCCGCCCGGTAAACCTTGGCCACATGACGTTTGGGACTGATCACCCGGTGCAGCAGATCGCCGTCGTCGGTCAGCAGCAACAGGCCCGTTGTTTGCTTGTCCAGCCGTCCGATGGTCGAGATGGCGGGATCGCGCGCCCGCCAGCGCCCCGGCAGGATGTCATAGACCAGCGCCCCCTCTTCCTTATGAGAACAGGTCATGCCCAGCGGCTTGTTCAGCAGGATCACCAGACCCTGCACGGGGTCCAGCGGCTCGCCGTCGATCTCCATCCGGCCGGGCAGATCAGGCGTCACGGCGATGCGTTTGGACACGTCCGTCAGGTCCGCCCCGTCCAGCACGATGCCGCCCGCCTTGGCCATCCGCGCCATCTCGGCGCGGGATCCATAGCCCATCGAGCCGAGCAGACGATCGACCCTCGACGTCGGGGTTTTCTTCATGCGCTACCGCCCTTCGGACTGCTTGAGCGCGGTCACTTCGCCGCCTCGAACAGCTTGTAGCCGCCCGCCTCGGCGACCAGCCGCACCCGCTTGAACGCCGCGTTCAACTCGGCCTCATAGGGAAGGTGCCGGTTGGCCACGACCCAGGCGACGCCGCCCTTTTTCAGAAGCTCCGCCGCCTTGCGGATGAAAGCCTGACCCAGCCGCCGGTCCTCGGCCCCGCCGTCGTGGAAGGGGGGATTGCTGACCACGAAATCCTTGTCGCCCTTGGCCTCCAGGGTGCGGGCGTCCGACCACCACACCTTGGCGCGGTCGTCCTCGATATTGCGGCGAGCGGCCTGGATGGCGCGGCGATCCAGATCGACCATCTTCAGCTTGGTCACGGCGGGCGAGCGCAGCACCACGATCGACAGCGCGCCATAGCCGCAGCCCAGATCGACCCCCTCGCCCTTCATCGCCGGCAGGTGTTCGGCCAGCAGCGCCGAGCCCGGATCGATCCGGTCCCAGGCGAACACGCCCGGCTGCGACCAGGCTTCCAGTCCCGGCACGATCTGCGGTCCGCCCGCGGCGATGGCCTCGTCCAGCCCTTCGACCGTTTCGGGTCGCATGACGACGCAGCGGCGATGGTGCGCCTTGGCGGTCTCGGCGACCTCCAGGCCGAACGTCTTCAGTTCCTTGCCCAGGCGCGATCCGCCCTTGTCCTTGGGCGCCATGACGTCCAGCCGTCCCCCGACCTTCAGCGCCCTCAGCGCCAGGGCCAGCACATAGCGCCGCTCTAGCACGCCGGGCGGGGCGTAGATCATGACGCTGTCGGCCGAGCCGGGGTCCTGCGCCTCCAGCGCCGCCGAGTCGGGGATCAGGGGCGAGGTCTGGATCGCATCGCCGGGCGGATCGAAGACGACCGGCGGGCGGCCATACAGAAGCGTGGTCATGGTCTCAGAACCCCGCCTGCAACAGCGCCAGACCCACGACCCCGACCACGATCCGCCACCAGGCGAAGACGCCGAACCCGCGCTTGGACACGAAATCCAGCAGGAACCGCACAACGGCCAGGGCTGAGATGAAGGCCACGACGAAACCCACGACGATTAGGCCGACATCGCTGAAATCCAGCGTCTTGTGGTTCTTCAACAGGTCATAGGCCACCGCCGCCCCCATGGTGGGCAGGGCCAGAAAAAAGCTGAACTCGGCCGCCGACCGCTTGTCGGTCTTCAGCAGAAGGCCGCCGGCGATGGTGGCGCCGGACCGCGACACGCCGGGGATCATGGCCAGGCACTGGAACAGTCCGATCAGGAAATAGATGCGCATCGGATAGGCCTCGGCGTCCAGCCACCTGGGCTTCTTGTCCATCCGATCCAATAGCAGCAGGATCACCCCGCCGACGATCAGGGCGATGCACACCACCTGCGGCGTCTCGAACAGCACCGTCTTGATGAAGTCATAGGCCAGGAAACCGATCACGACGGCCGGCGCGAAGGCGACCAGCAGCCCGATCAGGAACCGGCGCGCCTCGGCGTCGAAGGGCCAGCGCGTCGCCAGGGTCCACAGCTTCTTGAAATAGACGCTGACGATGGCCAGCAATGCGCCCAGCTGGATCACGATCTCGAACGTCTTGCCCGCGCTCTCGAAGCCCATGAAGTGGCCCAAGAGCAGCATATGGCCGGTGGACGAGACCGGAATGAACTCGGTCAGCCCCTCGACCAGACCCAAAATGATGGCGGCAAGCCAGTCCGACATGAGACCCTCGAAAACCAATGCGCCCGGAACGCGCCGCGCCCGGATGCCTTCCCCTAGAGCATGATCGTTTCGGACGGAACGACCCGTTTGGGCCAGCGGTTGGCTTTCAGCCACGATTGCGCGAGAAGAAGCCGACAATGACGACGCCCGCCCCCGCCCCCGCCTCGCTTGACGACGCCCATCTGGCCACGCGCCGCATCACCCGCCTGTCGGTCGGGGTTGCGGTGGCGCTGATCGCGATGAAGGCCTTTGCGCTGGGCGCTTCAGGCTCGGTCTCCATCCTGGCGACCCTGGCGGACTCGGTGCTGGACCTAGCGGCGTCCCTGACCACCTTCTTCGCCGTGCGCTGGGCCGCCGCCCCGGCCGACGAGAACCACCGCTATGGCCATGGCAAGGGCGAGGCCCTGTCCGCCCTGGTCCAGGCCGGGCTGGTCTTCGCCTCGGCCCTCTTCATCGCCTGGGAGGGGGTGCAGCGCATCTTCGATCCTCGCCCCGTGACCGCCGGCCTTTGGGCCACGGGGGTCATGGTCGCGGCCATCGCCATCACCGCCTGGCTGGTGTGGATGCAGACCCAGACCTTGAAGAAGACCGGCTCCCTCGCCGTCGCCGGCGACCGCGCCCACTATGCGGCGGACCTCGCCGCCAACGTTGTGGTGCTGATCGGCGTGGTTTCGGGCGCCTTCCTCGGCGCGCCGGGACTGGATGCGGCCGCCGGCATCGTCGTCGCCGTCTGGCTGTTCTGGGGCGCGACGGGCATGTTGAAGGCCGCCGCCGATCACCTGCTGGACCGCGCCGTGCCCGAGGCCGACCGCGCCGCCATCACCAAGACCGTCCTGGCCGACCCCCAGGTCTTCGGCGTGCACCAATTGCGCACCCGCATGTCCGGTCAGGTGATGATGATCCAGATGCATGTCGACCTGGACGCGCACCAGACGCTGGACGCCGCACACGCCATCGTCGTCGCCGCCGAGAACCGGGTGCTGGCCCAGTATCCCGCCGCCGACATCCTGATCCACGCCGACCCGCGCGGCCACGCCCGTCCGCAGCCCGCGATCCCGGCCGCGGCTCCCGCCGAGCCGCAAGCCGCCCCCGCATCGACCGGCCCCGCGCCCAAGGGGCCGTGGTCCTGACCTTGCGTCCAATTTCAATGCAGTAAACGCGCATTAACGGGTCCGGGCGCATCAACCCCTGATGGCCGACCCTTGCGTTCTCTTCCACTTCGCCTTCCAGCCCGCCTCGCGCGCCGCGCGACTGGCGCTGGGCGAGGCGCGTATCGAATGGACAGATGCGCCGGTCCGTCCGTGGGAGGACGATTGCCCGGTCAATGACTTCAATCCGTCCGGCCTGCCGCCTGTGATTCAGACGATGGATCGCGGTCGTCCGCTGGTGCTGTGTGAACTGCCCGCCATCCTGGGCTGGATCGAGGACCAGCAGAAGGGGCCGCTGCTGCTGCCCGCCGATCTCGCCGAACGGGCCGAGGCGCGCCGCCTGACGGGCTGGTTCGAGCGCCGCTTCATGGACGAAGTCGACGCCGTCCTGCTGCACGAGCGGATGGAAAAACCGCTGCTGAAGCTTGGCCCGCCCGAAGCCCGCGCCCTGCGCGACGGCCGCGACGCCCTGAAATCCCACCTCGCCATGCTGGAAGACCTGGTCGCCGCCCGCGACTGGCTGGCCGGCCGCCGCCTGTCCCAGGCCGATCTGATCGCCGCCGCCCACCTGTCGGTGCTGGACTATTTCGGCGAGATCCAGTGGAAGACCTGGCCCGGACTGAAGACTTGGTACTCCAAGGTCAAATCCCGCCCCTGCTTCCGCCCCCTGCTCGCCGACCGCTTCGTCGGCGTGCCGCCCTCGGCCTGGTACGCGGACCTGGATTTCTAGACTCAAAGCCGACGTGCTTGATGACCGCTTAGGGTGGAAAGCGGAGGTGATCGGTGTCAACATTCACGAATGCGCAACGCCCTGCTCCCCATCTTTTTGGTTGCGCTGATGAGTTGTTCTGAATCACCGCCTACGCCAGAGCCAGCAGCGTCGCCCAGGCGGATCGATGTCGCCGCCTATGATGTGGCTTACCAAGTCACGGAGGGCGATTTCAGGGGTATGTATCTCTTCGCTGATCCGAGATTGGGTGCAACATGGTCAGAATACAGAGACGACCGCGAAGCCGTGGCGAAAGGTTTTTCCGGTGATGATCTGACGCCATGCAGCCGAGGCTCGATCGGTTGCTATCGGACGCGGGGAGGACACCCACTACTTTCGTCACTGCCGCGACCCGATTTTTTGAATGGCGAGTTTCGCTACTCCGCCCGTCCCGTGACGTATTGGTCATGGCCTTGCAACGAGATCAGAGCCACTTCCGAAGGTGGTATAACGACAAGCGTAGTTTGCCCTGTTGTAGGCTTGGTAGAGTTTTCAATCCGAACAACCGGCGACCCAAAATCGGTCGATCGTTTCGAACTGAGAAGTTTTGCCGGCCTCTTCGCTGAACGCTAAACGTCCGCAACGGGTCGAAGGCAGACTCGAGCACAGTCTTCAAGTCGCTCCTCTCAAGACGCGTCCGCGCTCTCATGCTATCCCCCGCCCCGTGTCCGACCGCCTGAAAACCTTCATCCGCCAGCGCGCGGCCGAGCTGGGCTTCGATGTCTGCCGGTTCGCCTCGGCGGCCGACGCCTGGCCGGCGGGCGAGCGGCTGCGGCGTTTCGTGGACGAGGGCCGGCATGGCGACATGGAATGGATGGAGACGACGCTGGATCGTCGCCAGCACCCCACCGCCATGTGGGACGAGGCCCGGACCGCCATCGTCCTGGGCATGAACTACGGCCCGGAGCAGAACCCGCTGGATCAGCTGGCCGACCGTTCGGCCGGCTACATCTCCGTCTATGCCCGCGGCGACGACTATCATGAGGTCATCAAGGGCCGGCTGAAACAGCTGGCCGGCCAGATCGCGGCCCGCAACGGCGCCGACATCAAGGTCTTCGTCGACACCGCCCCCCTGATGGAAAAACCGCTGGCCCAGCGTGCCGGCCTGGGCTGGCAGGGCAAGCACACCAATCTGCTCAGCCGCACCCACGGCAACTGGCTGTTTCTGGGCACGATCCTGACCGCCGCCGAGATCGCGCCCGACGCGGCCGAGACCGAACACTGCGGCCGCTGCACCGCCTGTCTGGACGCCTGCCCGACCAAGGCCTTTCCCGCCCCGTTCCAGCTCGACGCCCGGCGCTGCCTGTCCTACCTGACCATCGAGTTCGCCGGTCCCTGGCCGGTCGAGTTCCGCACCCTGACCGGATCGCGCATCTATGGCTGCGACGACTGTCTGGCCGTCTGCCCCTGGAACAAGTTCGCGCAAGAGGCGCGGGAGATGCGGCTTCTATCGCGCCCGGCGCTAAAAAGGCCGCGGCTGGCGGAACTGGCGGCGTTGGACGACCCCGGCTTTCGCGCCCTGTTCGCCAAGAGCCCGGTCAAGCGCATCGGCCGCGACCGCTTCGTCCGCAACGTCCTGTACGCCATCGGCAACAGCGGCGATCCGACTTTGAAGATTTGCGCCGAACGCCTGGTCAACGACCCGGCGCCGGTGGTGCGCGACGCGGCGATCTGGGCGGTCGGACGGCTGTCCGAGCAGGCCGGGGCTCAGCCCTCGACGGCTTTGGACCGCTGAAGCGCGCGATAGGCCCGAGGCGTGGTTCCCGTCTCCTCGCGAAAGGCCCGGTTGAACGGCCCCAGCGAGGCGAAGCCGCAATCCAGTGCGATCTGCAGGATGGACCGGGCTTGATCGGGCGACGCCAACAGACGTTTCGCCGCCTCAACCCGATGATGATTGATCAGGCGGTTGAAGTTGGGAAAGCCGGTCGCCGCGCCGATGCAACGTGAAACCCGATGTTCCGGCACGTCCAGGCGAGCCGCGACGTCGCCGATCCTGAGTTCGGGATCGAGATGGACGGCCGTGTCGCGCAACAACGCTTCCAGCCGGCGGGCCAAGAGAAGATCGTCCGACGTGGCGGTCTTCTTCATCGCTGACGCGCGCTCGACCAGGACCAGAGGTCGCTTTAGCCGATACCATGTGGCCAAAATCACGCCCAACAGACCCACACCGGCGCAAGCAGTCTCGATCGGTTCCGGTGCCTTCCAGGCCGCCAGGACCGCGACCCCGACCAGCAGGGCGAACACGCCGACGAAAATCGCCCGAAACAGTATCTCCGCCCGCGCCAGGGCGCAGCCGCGTCTGTGGAACGGCTCCACGAAGGTCATCAGCAAGGCCCCCGATCCGCTCAGGACATAGAGGTTGTTCGCCACGGTCGAGACGGGCTGATGGGGCGGCGCCAACACCGCCGTCGCCCCCGCCGTCGCCACAATCATTACGACCAGACGCGGCCACAGGGCGTCGTGTTTCGCCGGGTCGAACAGGGCGCGGGCCAAAAGCCATGACCAGCCGCAGGCCGAAACCCCGAGGGCGGCGAAGCCCGTGGAAACTCCTCCGTGCGTCTCGCGCGCCAGGATGTAGGCGCAGAACGCAACGACGGCGACACAGGCATGAACAGTCAGCCGGCTCGGCGCCTGATGCGGCCCAGACGGACCTTGTCGATCCTGGCCGAACAGGGTCGCGGATCTGAATGCGGTCGCGGTCATCCGCCCTCCTGAAGCGATCCTCTGTCATCGCCCGGCGCCGCTGCGCCTGTCCAGCAGGGCCTTGCAGCGAAAGAGATGGAAAAAGACCGGCCGAATTCCAAATCGGCGAGACCGCGCCCCGGCGGCGGCGCATGCGACGCCGTCTCTTGCTCGTATCGTCGGATATCCAATGCCCGTCCCCTCGCCCTCTCTCCCCTTCGCTTCCCGCCTGTTGCGCTGGGCCGGCGCCGCGTGGTTCGTCGCGGCCATCATTGGCCAGGTCGTCTTCATCGTCTTCATCCTGGCCTTCTACGGGACGAGGACAGCGACAGGGAATTTCGCCGGGTGGAACGACAAGCCGCTGATCGACGGCTATGTGGCCGGCGATGATCTGGGAAACCTCATGTTCATCGCCCATGTCCTGATGGCGGCGGTCGTCACTCTGGGCGGATTGATGCAACTGTGGCCCGCTCTGCGCCGTCGCCTTCCACGCCTGCACCGCTGGACCGGCCGCGTCTTTCTGATCGTCGCCCTCTTCATGGCGCTCAGCGGGGCGTGGCTGACGATCGTGCGGGGAACCTGGTTGTCCGAAATCTCGGCCGTCGCCATCCTGGGTGACGCGGTCCTTATCCTCGTCTTCGCAGTCTTCGCCTGGCGTCGCGCGCTTCCACGCAGGTTCGAGGCGCACCGCGTCTGGGCCATGCGCGCCTTCATGGCGGTCAGCGGCGTCTGGTTCCTGCGCAGCGGTCTGATGGCCTGGATCATCCTTTGCCAAGGACCGGTCGACATGACCAAGATCCTGTCCGGTCCCACCGACATCGTCCTGACCTTCGGCAGCTATCTGATCCCGCTGGCGGTTCTGGAACTCTATCTGGCGGCGGGCCGCAGTCCGCGAACGGCGCCCAAGATCGCGGTCGCCGCCCTCGTCTGCCTGGCCGCCCTCTATACGGCCGTCGGCGTGTTCGGGACCGCCGCCTTCATGTGGGGCCCGTATCTGTGATCCGCCCTGGCTTTCGACCGCTCTGAGAAGCAGCTCATCCCATCGCCGTGCCGACGCCCGATCCGCCGCCGGGCACCTTGGCCACGTCCAGCAGTTTCAGGCGGAAGATCAGTACGGAGTTGGCGGGGATCTTGGGATTGCCCTGCTCGCCATAACCTAGCTCGGGCGGGACATAGAGCAGCCATTCGTCGCCGACGCGCATCTTCTGCAGCGCCTCGGTCCAGCCCTTGACGACCTCCTCGGGCGTGAACACCGCCGGCGCGCCGCGTGCGAAAGAGCTGTCGAACACGCTGTTGTCGACCAGCTTGCCCTCGTAGTCGACCTTGACCAGGTCGTTGCGGTCCGGGCTGACGCCGCCGGCCGGTCCCGCCTGAACCACCTTGTATTGCAAGCCGCTCGGCAGGGTCTGAACGCCCTCCTCCTTGGCGTTCTTGGCCATGAAGGCGGCCGCCTCGGCCTTGCCTGCGTTCGGATCGACCGGCTCGGCCTGGCCGCAGCCCGCCAGCAAGAAGGCCGCGACGATCGCCGCCTTACCCCATCCGAAGTTCATAGCCGCGTTCCTTCAAGGCCTCGCCGATCTCGTCGGCGTGGGCGCTATCGCGCGTTTCGACCATGATGTCGAACTCGGCGCCCTTGGCCGGCACGTCCAGCGCCAGCCGGTTGTGAACCACGTCGATGATGTTGCCGCCCAGGCCGCCGATCACCGCCGCCATGGCCGACAACATGCCCGGCCGGTCGTCGCCCAGGATGCGATAGACGATCAGTCTCCGTTCACGGACCATCTCGCGGTTCAAGACGACCGCCAGCATCCGCGCATCGATGTTGCCGCCGCACAGCTCCAGCCCGACCTTCATCCCCTTGAACCGGTCGGGGTAGGCCAGCAGCGCCGCCAGACCGCCCGCGCCGGCGCCTTCTGACACCGTCTTCTCATAGGTGACATAGGTGGCGACGGCCCGTTCGAAGTCGGCTTCCTCGCAGACGAAGACCTCGTCCACCAGCGGGTCGGCCAGGGCGAAGGGAATGTCGCCCACCGCCTTGATGGCGATGCCCTCGGCGATGGTCTGGCCGGTGCAGACCGGCGGCTTGCCCGCCCGTCTGGCGGTGAAGGACGGATAACGGGCGGCCTCGACGCCAAAGATCTTGATGTCCGGCTTCATCGCCTTGGCCGCGATGGCGCAGCCCGCAATCAGCCCGCCGCCGCCGATGGGGATGATCAGGGCCTCGACCTCGGGCGCATCCTCCAGAAGCTCGATCGCGCAGACGCCCTGGCCCGCCACGATGCCTTCATCGTCGAAGGCCGAGACGAAGACATAGCCCTTTTCCGCTTCCAGCCGCTTGGCCGCCTCTGTCGAGCCGGTGAAGTCCAGCCCCTCGATCACCACAGTCGCGCCGTGCGAGCGGGTGCCGTTGATCTTGGCGAAGGGCGTGCCCTCGGGCATCACGATGGTCACCGGCACGCCTAGCCGTCCGCCGTGATAGGCCAGGGCCTGGGCGTGGTTGCCGGCGCTGGCTGCCACCACGCCGCGCTTCATCTCCTCGGGGCTCAGCATCAGCAGCCGGTTCAGGGCCCCGCGCTCCTTGAAGCTTCCGGTGAATTGCAGATTGTCGAACTTCACCCAGACCTCGGCCCCCGTCAGCTGCGACAGCTTCCTGGAATAGCGGGTCGGGGTGCGGTCGACCGCGCCGGCGATCCGGGTGCGCGCGGCTTGGATATCGGCGAAGGTGACGGTCATACGGGGCGTTTCCGAGCTGTCGCGCCTCGACGACTGGGCGCGTTGTCGGGCCTGTTTCGCGCGTTGTCGGGTCCGGGTCCAGAGGGGGAATCTTGAGCGTGGAAGTCGCCCGGCCTGTCGTGCGATAGTGGGCGAAGTCGTCCCCCACGACCCCGAAATCCCGGAGGAAGCCCCATGTCGATCCGTTCGTTCGCCGCCCCTGGCCTGGCTCTCGCCCTGACCGCCGCATCCCTCTCCGCCTGTGCGCCCACTGCCGGCGGCGGCCTGCCGAACGGGGGGCCGGCCACGTTCAACGAGGCCGATTTCGGCTGGTCACAAATGCCCGGCCGCAACAGCATCCAGGGCCAGATCGCCTTCGCCCGGGACGGCAAGGCCTTCGACTGCGTCGCCAGCGTCGGCCTGACGCCGGACACGCCCTATACGCGCGCCCGCTTTCGCACCCTTTATGGTTCGACCCAGCGCGCGGCCGTGCCTGCCGCCGTCGTCCGCGCCCGCACCGTCGCCGACGCCAACGCCGACTATCGCAACTATGTCCGCTCCGAGCGGTGCGAGAACGGCCGTTTCCGCTTCGACGGCCTGCCGGACGGCGGCTGGTTCCTGATAGTGCCGGTCACCTCGGGCGACGCGCCCCTGGTGCTGATGCAGTCGGTGCAGACGCGCGGCGGCCGGGTCGTCTCGGTCACCCTGTGACCCGCGTGCCCCTTCTCACGAAGATGCGCCCCCGGTAACGCGGATCGCCATCTTCTGACCACGAGCGCCCCGGACTGATCGCTGCTTCTGTGCGAGAGTTCGGGGAGCTTTTTTCTTGTCCCAACACAATATCATAGGATCCGAGGCCTTTACGCGAGGGCCGTCGGTCATCATCCGCAAGTACAAGGCGGGCGGCATGCGGCGTCGCCGGTCCAAGACCATCGCCACCTTCATCGCCGGCGCGGGCGCCATGCTGGTGGTGGGCGCCGTCGCCGTCGCCGCCGTCTATGGCCCCGCCCTGGCGGGCGGCTGATCCTGCGGGCTGGCCGTCAGGCCAGCCACACCATCATGCGCGTATCGGCCTCAGCCCGACGCGCCCGGCTCCATGCCCGGCGCGTCTCGCCGGTGTAGAGAAAGCCGGCCTTTTCCAGCACGCGGCCAGAGGCCGGATTGTCGGCGAAATGCCCGGCGACCAGCGCCCGGCGCTTCCACTTGCGGCTGGCCCAGACCAGAGCGGCGTCCAGCGCCTCGGTGGCGAAGCCCCGGCCCCAGTATTCACGCCCGATCCAATAGCCGGTTTCCGGCACCCGGTCTTCGCCCTCGAACAGGCCGATGACGCCGATGGGCCCCACGTCCTCATGGTCGATGACGAAGGTATTGGCCCGCCTGGGATCCTGTGAAGCCACCTGCAGCACGAAGTCGTCGGCGTCGCGCATCTGGAACGGATGCGGCATCCGCTTGGTCATGCGCGCGATGTCCAGGTCGTTGGCCAGGGCGGCGATGCGCGGCGCATCCTGGGGCGCGGGCGCGCGCAGGATCAGGCGCCGGGTCTCGACGACAGGAGAGGTTTCGATGACGCACATGGGCGTTGCCTCGGATTATCGACCATCTCCTTAAAGGGCTCGGACGGTCTTCGAGGCGGGGAAACGCAAACGGGGAGCCTGGTGATCCAGACTCCCCGCGGATTATCATCCCTGGTCCGGATCGGCTGCTGGCAGGAGCAACGCGATCCGGGAAGGTCCAGACTGCGTTACTCGGCGGCCATCGCCTGAGCGGCGTCGTCGTTGGCCGCGAGGATCGACACGTAACAACGGCCGCCACGTTTGGTGGTGAATTTCACAGCGCCGTTCGTCAGGGCGAATAGGGTGTGGTCGCGGCCCATGCCCATGTTCTCACCGGCGTGGAAGGTGGTGCCGCGTTGGCGCACGATGATGTTGCCGGCCAGCACGCGCTCGCCGCCATACTTCTTCACGCCAAGGCGCTTCGACTCGGAGTCGCGACCGTTACGCGACGAACCACCGGATTTCTTGTGAGCCATCTTGCCGCTCCGTACTTTCTTGGTGCGCTACCGGCCTTTCGGCCTACTTGAGCGCGTCCGTAACTTAGGTCTGGCGCCGAGGCGCCGGTGAATGTCTTAGGCTTCGTCGCCGGCGGCTTCAGCCTTGGGCGCAGCCTTCTTCTTGGCCGGGGCCTTCTTGGCGGGAGCCGAGCTCTCAACCACGACGCCCTTGACCTCGGCGCCGTCCACGTCGGTCACGACCGTCTCGGTCGAACCCAGCGAGGAAGTGGCGTCACGAGCGGCCAGGTTGCGAGCGCGCAGGTTGATCTCGGCCTTGGTGGTCAGATCGACCTTGCCGTCCCACTTGGCGGTCTCGCCGGCGCCTTCGATGCCGGTGATGCGCAGGACCGATTCCATCTGGCGATGGCCGTTCGTGCGGCGATAACCCTGGCGACGGGTCTTCTTGAAGATCTTGATCTTCTCACCCTTGCGGGTCTCGACCAGGGTCGCGCCGACGAAGGCGCCGTCGATCAGGGGGGCGCCCAGGGTCACGCCCTTGTCGCCGCCCAGCATCAGGACGCTGTCGAACTTCAGCTCAGCGCCGGCGTCGCCGTCGAGCTTTTCGACGACGATGGTGTCGCCCGGTTGGACCCGGTACTGCTTGCCGCCGGTCTTGATCACCGCGTACATGTTGAAGCCTCAGCGCAAACGCAAAAAAAGATACGCCCCCGGAGAGGGCCCCGGCGGCGAAGAGCGGCGACATATACGGAAGGGTGTCGGAGAGTCAACGCCGAACCGGGCGGAAATTCAGCCCCGGACGGATTATCCCCGCTGTCGCCGCGCCTTGAACTCAGTCGAGGGCGCAGATGTCCGGCAGGCCCCTCAGCGTCCCGGCGTGGTCCAGGCCATAGCCGACCAGAAAGCGGTTCGGCGCCTCCCAGCCGACGAAGTCCGGCTCGGGCGCGCGGGGCTTGGGCCAGGGCTTCCTGGCGAAGACGCAGGTCAGGACTTCAGACGCGCCGGCGTCCTTAGCGATGCGCACGGCCTCCGCCAGCGACAGGCCGGTGTCGAACACGTCGTCCAGTATAAGGACGCGGCGGCCCGCGATCGGGCGCTGGAACGGCGCATAGACGTCGATCCGGCCCCGGCTGGTCTGCTCGTCGCCGTAGGAGGCCAGCCACAGGGCGTCGAAACGGACGTTGCGGCCGACGCGCGACAGGGCGCGGGTCAGGTCGGCGGCGAACCACAGGCCGCCGGTCAGCAGCACGGCGGCGACCGTATCGTCGTCGATGACGGGCGCGATGCGCTGGGCCAGGTCGGCGACGATGCGCGCCACCTCGGCCTCGGACAGAAGAACGGTCGGCGTCGGGGAGGTATCAGCCATGATGCGAGGCCGATACCGCCTCACCATGCCCCTTGTCCACAGCCCCGACCGGTCGCGCGTCGATCGGCGCGGCCGTGTTCGGCGCCTCGGCGCCGGGCGCCGTCGCCGAGCGCAGCCCCTGCGAGGTTTCGGCGGCGGGCTGCGCTGCGTGCGCGGGCGCGGCCTTCGCATCATGTCCGCCGTGTTCAGCTGGGGGTTTGGCAGGCGCCGGGCTGGCCGGCGCGAAGTCGACGCCGATCCCGGCCCCGTGGCCGCCCGGATCGGGGATCAGGGCGGCGAAGCCCTGGACCTTGCCCGGCAGGACCGGCGCCGCGTCGATCTTTACGATCTTGAACCCGACCTCGGCGCCGGCGGCGTCCAGCAGGGCCACGCGAATCGGCGGCGAGACGATCTCGACGTCGCGCACATTGCGGATAGCGCCGGACACCACGACCATGCCGGGATGGTTCGGCGCAGCCTTGGCCGTCAACGCTTCGAAGTCCAGCCCGACCGGATTGACCGGCGCGCCGAAGAATTTGTAGGCCGAAGCCGCCCGAGGGAAAGCCTGGACGATCTCGACGCGGAACAGGAATGCCGAAACGATCAGGCCGATGAAGACGCTGGCCAGACCCGCCCAGATCACGCCCTGGGTGGCGGCGCGGCGCAGCTTCTTCTGGCGATCGGCGCGGGCGCGGAACGCCCGGGGCAACTCCGGCGCCGGCGTTTCGGCCAGACTGGCCGCGGTCGGCGCGGGATCGGGTTCGGGCGGGGTTGCGGGCGCGGCGGCGGCGGCCGGCTCGGGTGTCAGGGTCAGTTCCAGCGGCTCGTCGGGTGTCGCGCGCCAGACTTCGCCGCACGACTGGCAGCGCACCTTGCGGCCTTCGGAGCCGATGACTTCGTCACGAATGAAATAGCTGGTGGCGCAGGCGGGGCAGGTCAGTATCATGTGGCTGACTGCGAGGCTGTCGCCCCCTCCCGTAAGGCGCGACGCCGCGCCCTGTTCCTGAAACACATACCATGCCGTCCTCGCCCGCCGAACCCGCCGCTATGACCGAGACCGTTCGCCTGTCCGGCGTCGGCTTCGGCTATGTCGGCGCGCCCGACGTGCTGCGGGACGTTAACCTCATTTTGCCGCGCGGCTCTTTCCACTTTCTTACCGGGCCGTCCGGGGCCGGAAAGTCTTCGCTGCTGCGTCTGCTGACGCTGGCGGACCAACCCCGAACGGGAACCCTCCGCCTGTTCGGATCGGATGTCACGCGCATCGATCGTCGCGACATCCCGGCCTTTCGGCGGCGGATGGGCGTGGTGTTCCAGGATTTCCGCCTGCTGGATCATCTGTCGGCCTTCGAAAATGTCGCCCTGCCGCTGCGCCTCGCGGGCTTATCCGAGGCCGAGTACGCCGACGACGTGCGCGAGATGCTGAAATGGGTGGGTTTGGGTCGCCGGATGGAGGCCCGTCCCCCCGCCCTGTCCGGCGGCGAGAAGCAGCGCCTGGCCATCGCCCGCGCCGTCATCACCCGCCCCGGCCTGATCGTGGCCGACGAACCGACCGGCAGCGTGGACGCCGTCATGGCCGACAAGCTGCTGCGGCTGTTCCAGTCGCTGAACAAGCTGGGGGCCACCGTCCTGATCGCCAGCCATGACGAGGCCCTGGCCCAGCGGTCGGGCGCGCGCGTCTTGAGGCTGGAAGCCGGACGGCTCAGCGAACCCTCGCGGGCCGCCGCATGATCCGCCTGTCCGACTTCAGCCTCTCCAGCCGCCGGCCCGGCCTCCTGCCGCCCGCCGCGGCCGGCGAGCCGTGGCTGATGACGGTCATCGCGGTCCTGTGCTTCTTGGCCTGTCTCGCGGCCGTCGCCGCCTCGGCCGCCGACCGCGCCGCGCACGGCTGGGCCCGACAGCTGGGCGCCGAGGCGACCGTGCAGGTCCGTCCCCGCGTCGGCGAAACCGGCGACACCGCCGCCGCCCGCGCGGCCGAGACCCTGTCCGGCGTCGATGGGGTGGAGGAGGCCGCCGCCCTGAGCCGCAAGGCGGCCGAGGATCTGCTGCGCCCCTGGCTCGGCGACGCAGTCCTGCCCGATCTGCCCCTGCCCCATCTGGTGACCGTGCGGCTGAACCTCGACGCCCCCGCCAGCGCCGTCACCCTGAGCCGCGCCCTGGCCGAGGCCGGACTGGACGCCACGGTGGACGATCACAGCCTGTGGCGCGGCGAGGTCGAGCGGTCCGCCGGCATGATCACGGTCCTGGCCGGCGCCGCGTTCCTGGCCGTCGCCTTCGCCGCGGCCGCCGCCATCGCCTATGCGACACGCGCGGGCCTGGCGGCGGGTCAGAGCGTGATCGAGACCCTGAGCCTGAACGGCGCGACCGACGGGGCCATTGCCTGGCTGTTCCAGCGGCGGTTCGGTCTGATGGCGGCCGGCGCGGGCGCGATCGGCGCCGGGCTGGCGGCGGTCCTTCTGATCCTCCTGCGGTTCATCGGCGGATCGGGCGGCCTGACGGCGGCCCTGCCGATCAGCTGGAGCGACCTGGCCTTGCTCTCGCCTTGCCCGCTGCTCGCGGTTACGGTTGCGGTTCTCGCGGCGAGATTCGCCGCCATGCGAATGCTGGCTTCAGGACGGTCAACAGAGGGAGGGGGCGCATGAGACTGTTGAGCGTCATCTTCATCGCCGGTCTGATCTGGCTGGTCGGCCTGTTCGCCTTCGCCCACCGGGTGCGCGAACTGACGCCGGCCGACGACCCCGCCCGCGCCGACGCCATCGTGGCCCTGACCGGTCCGTCGTCCGAGCGGGTCAACACCGCCATCCGCCTGCTTGAACAGGGCAAGGGCGAACGGGTGCTGATCTCCGGCGTCAATCGCGAAGTGCGCCGCCAAGAGCTGCGTGAGCTGACGCCCGGCTCCAGCCGCCTGTTCAACTGCTGCGTCGACCTGGGCTTCGAGGCCGAGGACACGGTCGGCAACGCCCAGGAGATCGCCGCCTGGAGCCGCGCCAAGGGTTATCGCAGCCTGATCGTCGTGACCTCCGACTATCATATGCCGCGTTCGCTGGTCGAAATCCGGGGCCAGCTGCCGGGCGTGAAACTGACGCCCTACGCCATCTCCACCCCCTCGCTGGACAATGCGCGCTGGTGGCGGGCGGCGGTGACCGCGCGTCGGATGACGCTGGAATACATGAAATATCTCGCCGTTCTGGGTCGTGAGGGCGTGCGCCGCATCACCCGCGACCGGCCCGCCGCAGTCGCGGCCGAGAGCGAAACCGCCCCTGACGAAAAGGCCGCGTCCTAAGTGAACACCCTGCGTTCCCTGATCTTCACCGCCTGGCTCTATTTGTCGATGCCGATCATCGCCATCGGCCTGTCGCCGGTCCTGCTGCTGCCGCACCGCTATGTGCAGGGCGTGTGCAAGCTGTGGGCGAAGATCGTCCTGTTCGGCCTGCGCTGGATCGCGGGGGTGAAGGTCGAGGTGCGCGGGTTGGAGCACGCCCCGTCCGGCGCCGCCCTAATCGCGTCCAAACACCAGGGGATGCTGGACATCGTGGCCCTGCTGGCCGTCCTGCCCGACGCCTGTTTCGTGATGAAGAAGGAGCTGATGCCCCTGCCCTTCTTCGGCTGGTTCGCCTGGAAGGCAAAGATGATCGCCGTGGATCGCGCGGGCCACGCCAAGGCGCTGAAGGACATGACACGACAGGCGCGCGACCGCCTGTCCGAAGGCCGCCAGATCGTCATCTTCCCCGAGGGCACTCGCAACGATCCGGGCGTGCCTGGCGACTACAAGCCCGGCGTCGCCGCCATCTATCGCGATCTGGAAGGCCCCTGCTGGCCCGTCGCCACCAACTCCGGCGTCCACTGGCCGGCACACGGCTTCCGCCGGTATCCTGGCACGGTCGTGTTCGAATTTCTTGAGCCGATCCCGGCCCAACTGAAGCGCGGGGCCATGATGGCGTTGCTGGAAAGTCGCATAGAGACGGCGTCGTTGGCGCTGCTGGAGCCAAAGGCCCAGCTTGCGCATTCTGAACCGGCCTGACCTCCCCGCTCGGGCGCCACCCATGGAAACGCCCGATGCTTCGCCCCCTTCTGCTCTCCGTCGCCTTCGCCGCCGTCGCCGGCTCCGCCCTGGCCCAGTCGCAACCGTATGAGCAGATCCGGCCCGCCCCCCAGAACTGGACCGTCGATCTCGGCGCGGGCGTCCTTTATCGCAACGACTCCAACGGTGACACGGGCTCCAAGACAACGGTCGCCCCGTGGGTTTCGGCCAATTATCGCGACCTGGTTTATCTCAATCCGATCGACGGCCTGGGCTGGAACGCGATCAAGACCGACGACTTCCGCGCCGGTCTTCAACTGCGCCCGCGCTTCTCGGCCGATGATATCGAAGGGCTGACGCTGGATCGTCCGGGCTTCGGCGCGGACCTGGCCGCCTACGCCTACAAGCGTCTGCCCGGCAATGTGGTGGTCGGCGGTCGGATCAGCCGCGACGTGTCCGACGTCAGCGAGGGCACGGAATACTATGCCTCCGTCGGCCATCAGCGCGTGACGCCCGTCGGCCTTCTGAACGCCTCGGCCTATGTCCGCGGCGGCGATTCCAAACTGGCGGACGCCTACTATGGCGTCAGCACCGCCGAGGCGGCCGCCAACGGCATCAGCGCCTATTCCCCCGGCGGCGGTCTGCAGGGCGCGGGCGCCAGCCTGGTCCTGCTGGTCCCGATCGGCGACAAATGGGGCGCCGGAGCCTTGCTCAACTACGAGCGCCGCCTGGGCGACGTGGCCGACAGTCCCCTGTCGCAAAGTGACGACGCCGTCCGCACCGGCGTCTTCATCGCCCGTCGCTTTGGCGGCTGATAGCAATGCGGCGGCTGCGAATGCGGCCGCCGCTTCTTGCCCTTTGATCAGGTGGCCGCGAACTCACTCAGCGCATCGATGACGGCGCGGTTCTGGTCTTCGGTGCCGATGGTGATGCGCAGAGCCTGAGGCAGGCCGTAGCCGCCGACAGGGCGGACGATGATGCCCTTGGTGTTCAGATAGTCGTTGGCGGCGGCGGCGCGCTCGGCGCTGTCGAACAGCACCAGGACGAAGTTGCCGGCGCTGGGCAGGACGTTCAACCCAAAGCCGCGCAGGGCCTGGGTCAGGCGCGGCTTCCAGTTCGAGATCAGATCGCGCGACGCCGTCTGGTGCGACTCGTCCGACAGGGCGGCCGTTGCGGCCTCAAGCCCCGGCACCGAGACGTTGAACGGCAGGCGGATGCGGTCGATGGCCTCGGCGACCTTCAGCGGCGCATAGCCGAAACCGATACGCAAGCCGCCCAGGCCGTGGATCTTGGAGAAGGTGCGGGTGACGACGATGTTCTCGGCGTCCTTGGCCAGCGGGAAGGCGGTCTCCCAGTCGGCCTCGGTCACATATTCCGCATAGGCCTCGTCCACGACCAGGATGATGTAGGCCGGCAGGGCGGCGTGCAGGCGGCGGATTTCCTCGCCCGTATTGTAGCTGCCGGTCGGGTTCGACGGGTTGGAGACATAGACGATCTTGGTGCGTTCATCGATCTGGGCCAGGAGCGCGTCGACCTCGGCCTTGAAGTTCGGCTCGGGCGCCAGCTTGACCTGGGCTTCGCAGCCCAGGGCGCTGATGCGGTAGGCGAGAAAGCCGTACTGGCCGCAGACGATGTTGTCGCCCGCCGTCAGATAGGTCTGGTTCAACAGGGCGAAGACCTCGTCCGAGCCGTTGCCGAAGATCAGCCGTTCAGGCTCCAACCCGTGCAGTTCCGACACCGCGTTCCGCAGCTTGGTCGCCCGGCCGTCGGGATAGATGTGGATATTCTTGATCGCCGCCTCATAGGCCGCACGCGCCTTTTCGCCCGCGCCCAGCATGTTCTCGTTGGACGACAGCTTCATCGGTTCGGCGACGCCGGCGATGGACGACTTGCCGCCGACATATGGGGCGATGTCGAGGATGCCGGGCTTGGGGGCAGGGCCGTGTGGCGCGGTCGCGTCGGTCATGGAAAGCCTTGATCTCAGAAGATGGGGGCGGCGCCGATCACGCCGCTCATTCGTCCGGGCGCGCTCTTCAGCCGCCCGTCGTCGACCTGCACATAGCCCGTCAGCATGAACAGCTTCAACCCGCCCGCCGCCGCCAGCGGATCGGCGACCAGTCCCGCGTCGCCCAGGGCATCCACGATCTTGGTTTCGGACCAGCCGCTGTCGGTGACCCAGAAGCTGCCGTCGTCGCCCGTGGGGCCGGACATCTCTTTGGACACGACGAAGGCTTGTGGCCGGCCGCGCCGGTCGTCCGGCAGCGCGGCGACGATCTTCAGTTCGGGCCGCGCCAGCAGGCGGCCCCACCACGGCCGGTCGGGCGACAGGTCGATCACGGCGCGCGAGCCCGCCTCGGCCGCCTTCAACGCCTCGTCGGCGGACAGGGGCCGCGACCGCAGGCCATAGCGGTCCGTCGCCAGGGCCTGGGCCACGCCGCCGCAGACGACCAGCGCGGGTCCGGTCGCTGCCTCGATCCGACCCCACACCGCCTTGACCGCCGCAGCCTCATCGGCCGAGGCGCCGTCCAGCAGTTGACGCAGGGCGATGGCCGAGGCGTCGGCTCGGTCGCGCGGACCGGCGGCGACCCGCGCCCGCACCGCCTCGACCAGGGCGCGATCCAGCGCCAGCAGGGCGTCGTCGGCTTCGGGTTCGTCCAGCAGGGCCATCAGAACAGCTTGGGCGCCGGGGCCAGCGGGAAGGGGCCGAGCCAGGTGCGGCCGTCGCGGAAGACCAGCGTCAGCGGCAGCTGTTCCTGTCCGGTCGCCTCGGCCGCGCCCGCTGCTGCTGCGGCCCCGGCCGCGCCGATCCGGTTGACCGGTCCCTGACGCGTCGCCATCAGGCCAGCCAGGGCGGGCAGAGGCTTTTGCGCCTGGAGCTGGACCTGACCGGTCAGCCGGCCGTTCGCATCGGCTCTCAACACGTCGCTGGAGAGGGTCGCACGGCTGTCGCCGGCCTGCAGATCGCCGCGCACATTGCGGAACGTCCCGCCCGCCTTGGTCCAAGCCGAGAAGACGCCCACCGCGTCGCCGCCGGTC
>NZ_JAELUF010000089.1 GCF_016429195.1 Brevundimonas sp. ASV9 | reverse complement strand
GGTCAGGGCCGTGGCGTAGGCGTCGGCCATCATGGCCGAGGCGTGCAGGACGGTGACCGAACTCAGGTTATTGCCGACCGGCCGACCGGTCGATCCGTCGATGGTGTGGGGATACAGGCGCCCGTCATGGCGGAACGCGCGGCGATAGTCGCCGCTGGTCGCCACGGCGAGATCGAACAGGGCCGCCACGGTGTGGGGCGCGGGCGAACCCTCGACCCGCTCGATCTCGACCCACCACGGCTGGGCGTCCGGCTTGACGCCGCGCCCCTTCAGCTCGCCGCCGATCTCGATCAGGTGCGAGGTGGCGCCCATGGCCATCAGGCGGTCGGACACGCGGTCCACCGCATGACCCTTAGCGATACCGGAGAAGTCCAGCCTCATCCCGCCCATCTGCATCACCGCGCGCGCCTCGCCGTTCAGCCGCAGCTTCTGCCAGCCCGACACGGCCGCAGCCGCCGCAATCTCGTCTTCGGACGGGACGGGCAGCAGAGCCGAACGCGGTCCGGGCGGGCCGAACCCCCACAGATCGACCAAGGCGCCCAGGGTCGGATCGACCGCGCCGTTGGTCTCGTCGCCCAGGGTCATCGCCGCATCCAGCAGATCCCAGAACGGCTGGGACACCGCCCAGACGCCGGCCGGCGCGGTGTTGAAGCGGCTGATTTCGCTGGACGGCTCCCACGGGCTGAAAAGACCGACGACGGTGGCCAGTTCCTCTTCGATCGCAGACCGGATCTCGGTCTCGCCCACGCCGGGCGGGGCGATGACGCGCGCGTTCCAAGTCGTGCCCATGGTCTGGCCGCCCAGCGCGCGGATCAGATCGCTGGGCGGACGGGGCGGCGCGCCTTCTATCGCGGGCACGAGGACACGGTTGTCGGCGCGGTCGCCCAGAGGGGCGGCGTCGCCGATATTGACCGTGGGCGGAGCGGCGCGCGAGCCGCGCGAGGGGGGAATGTCGGACATGGCCCTTCGCTTAGGGCAGGACTTCCATCGCCGCCACATAGCTGGCGTTGGAACCCAGCGTTTCACCCTGGCCTTCGGTGCGGGCCGAGGCGTTCAGCCAATACATGCCGGCTTCCGGCCAGGTGATGGTGAAGGCGCCCTCGGCGTTGGTCTTGACCGTCGATTCTTCGGGGTTGTCGCGATAGCGCAGACCGCCGCGCGCCACGGTGACGTCGACATCCGCCGCCGGCTGGCCGTTGTTCAGCAGTTTGAAGGTGGCAGGCTCGCCCACCACCAGGTCGTTCGGGTGGGTGACGGGAACCAGCTCAAGCCCCTCGCCGGTCGTCTTGAAGACGGTGTCGGTGGGGTTGTTCAGGGTAACGAAGGTCTCGATGCGGCTGGCGGTGCGGGTCGCCTGAACATTGGTCGCGCCCTCGGGCAGGCCCGCCGGATAGTCCGAGGCCGCGCCGCGCCAGCGCTTCTGTTCGCCGTTCATGGTGTAGCTGGCCATCACGCCGTTCATGACGTTGGCGATCTTGTAGGTGCCGTTCTGGGTCAGATGGGCGTCGAAGGTCGAGCGATAGCGGCCCTGCATGGCGTTCTCGGGCTGGACCGCCGAGCCGTCCGGCGCGGTGATGGTCAGGCCGGTCAGGCGCATGGCGGCGTGATCGGGGTTGAACACCTGGTTCGACATGCCCGCGTCGAACCCGACCCAGGCGTCCGTGCCCGACAGGGTCGTGGCGGTGGGCGCCAGCCAGGCGCGGTGGGCCTGGGCGGCCATGGGGGCGGCCAGCGCTGCGGCCAGCGTCAGCAGGGCGATCGTCTTCTTCATGGTCATGATCCTTAGCGAGAGACGGCGACGCGCACGGCGCCCAGTTCGGTGGAGCCGGTTCCGGCGCCGGTGTTGGCCGCGCCCCAGCGGAAGGGTACGCGCACGACCTCGCGCCCGCCCAGTTCGCGGGCCGCCTCGACGACAATGTTGTACTGGCCGGGCTGAAGGTTGCGCAGACGGGCGGCGGGTACGGTGACGGTCTGGCGGCCCGGCGCGCGCGTGGCCCCGGATACGCCGTCGGCCGGCAGGCTCATGGCGCGACCGCCCTTGCGCCACCAGGTGCGCAAATCCTTCAGCCAGTCCTTGCCGTCCCCCTCGTTATTGCGAGTCTGCTGATACCAGACGGCCAGGGTGCGTTCGGCCGACTGATCCGGCTTTTCGATCCACACCGCGACATAGGGGCGATGATAGGAGGCGGTGTTCAGGCGCGGAATCTCGACCGACACCGTCAGGTCGGCGGCCATGGCGGGCGCAGCGGCGGCGGCCAGGCCGACGGTGGTGATGACGACGGGAAGAAGGCGCATCGGAAAACTCGTCAGTGAATGAAGATCAGGGCGATGACGACGGGGATCAGCAGGCCCAGAGCCGCCAGCGGCCAGGTCGAGGGCCGACCTTTGGCGTGCAGGACCATCAGACCCAGCCCCGTCAGGGCGAAGATGACGCAGGCCGCAGCAAAGACGTCGATGAACCAGAACCAGACCATGCCGGCGTTGCGGCCCTTGTGCAGGTCGTTGAGGTAGGCGATCCAGCCGCGCGTCGTCTTCTCGTGCAGGGTCTCGCCGGTCGAACGGTCGATGGTAACCCAGCCGTCGCCGCCAGGCATGGCCAGGGCGACATAGACCTCTTCGGCCGTCGTCTCGGTCGTCTTGCCGGCGATCTCGACCTTTAGAGCCTCGGACGCCCAGCGGGCGACCGCGTCGGGGACGGGATCGGTCGTCTCCTGCGGGAAGCTGGCCAGCCGCTGCAACAGGGGCGCCGGCAAGGTCGCAGTCTGTTCGGCCGTCACCGGATCGCCGGGGATCGAGGCCGCGTGGTTCAGGGTGATGCCGGTGACCGCGAACAGGATCATGCCGACCAGGCTGACCGCGGCGGAAATCCAGTGCCAGCTATGCAACTGCTTCAGCCAGAACGACCGTGCGCCGTTCAGCGCCGCCTTGGGTTTGGGGCCCTTGGCTGCGGTTTCGGCCTGACGCTGTGTGGCGAGTTCGATCACGGGCTCGCTGTGCCATTGTTGCGAACGGGTTGCAATAGCATTTAGCGCCGTCGCGGCGCCTTGTGCGTCAGAGCTCGGTCCAGCGCCGCAGCAGATTGTGATAGACGCCGGTCAATTCGATCACCGCCTGATCCTTCGGCCCCCTCTCGGTCGCCACGCGCTGAGTGGCGATGTCCAGACGGAACAGGGTCTCGCGATCGGAGTCATCGCGGACCAGGCTCTGCATCCACATGAAGGACGACACCCGCGCGCCACGCGTCACCGGCGTGACCCGGTGCAGGCTCTTGGAGGGATAGAGGACCAGATCGCCAGCCGGCAGCTTGATCGCCTGCGACCCGTACATCTCCTCGATGATCAGTTCACCGCCGTCGTAGTCCTCGGGTTCGGACAGGAACAAGGTCGCCGACAGGTCGCTGCGAATGCGGATCGCCCCGCCATTGCGGGATTGGCGGATGGCGTTATCGACATGCAGGCCGAACTCGCCCCCGCCTTCGTAGCGGTTGAACAAGGGCGGAAAGATCGTGTGCGGCAGGGCCGCCGCCACAAACATCGGATTGGCGTTCAGCGCCTGGACGACCAGGGCCGAGACCTCCTTCGCCACGTCCGACTCTTCGGGCAGTTGCAGGTTTTTCTTCGCCGTCGCCGATTGATGGCCCGAGGTGGCGTTGCCGTCCGCCCACGGCCCGGCGTCCAGCCGCGCGCGCAAAGCCTTGACCTCGGCCTTGGAGAAGACTTCCGGAATCTGCAGCAGCACGGGCGTTCTCGCTGAAAGACGAAACGGCCCCGCGGGGGATCGCGGGGCCGTCAGACTAGGCCGGGGAAACGGCCTTTAGAAGCGCAGGTTCAGGGCCAGGATGGCCTGGCGACCTGCGGCCACGTCGGCGTGGTGAACGCCGTTGGTGCGCATGATGTATTCCTCGTCCGTCGCATTCTTGACGTTCAGTTGAAGCGTCGCGCGATCCGTCAGATCATAGGCGGCGAAGGCGTCCACGCGGGTCCATTCGGGCGCATAGATGCGGTTGTTCCCGCCGCCCGCGCCGCCCTGGTTCCCGCCCAGAGATTTGGACGTGTAGTAGACGCCGCCGCCGACCGTCAGCCGGGGCAGGACGCGATAGGTGGTGAACAGGCTGGCGCTGTGCTTGGGCGTGTTGGCCAGCGGGTCACCTTCAAAGGCGCTGGGCCTGCACACCGGCGGCGTCACCGTGGCATCGACCGTGCAGGCGCCCTTCACCAGTTCGGAGTCCATGTAGGTATAGCCGCCGAACACGGTCCACTTCGGCGTGATACTGCCTGACACGCCCAGCTCAAAGCCGTTGACCTCGACCTCGCCCTCCTGACGGAAAATGTTGGGCTGAACCAGGATCAGCGCGTTCTTGCGTGTGAGATGGAAGGCGGCCGCCGACAGGGCGAGACGGTCGTTCAGGACATTGGCCTTGGCGCCGACCTCGAAGCTTTCGGTGTCTTCAGGCTCCAGAACTGTGTTGGCGACGCCATCGACCGTGCCCGTGCCGCCCGAGGCGTTTTGGTCGCCCGCCGAAATGGTCGGCGGCGTCGAAGAGGTGGACCAGGAGGCATAGACACTGCTGTTCTGCGTCGGCTTGAACACCAAACCGACCTGATAGTTGGTGAACTCCCAGGTCCGTTCCGGCACAGCGACGATGCCAGGAGCCAATGTTGAACCTGGCGCCGGAATTTGCGGGTTGAGGGTCCAAACCCCTGCTGACTGAGTAGCGTTTAGGTTCACGCCCTTGACCGAATACTGGTCCCAGCGAACGCCCAGATTCAGGATCAGTCGCTCGGTCAGGGTGATGCTGTCGTTCGCATAGACGCCGATGGCCTCGGTCGTATTCGAGCTGGTTGGGCCGCGATTGATCACGCCGGTCCAGGCGTCATCGGGGTTGGGGTTATAGACCGGGGTGCAATCTCCCGCGCCCAGCGCCCCGGCCGCGGTCGGATAGGACCCGCTGACGGTCGTCAGACCCGTCGGACAAGCCGAGCCCGAGGTGGTGTAGGTCGAATAGGAGGCGTTCTTGTTGCGCTCGCGCGACAACTCCACGCCGACGTCGTAGCTGTGCTTGATCGAACCGGTGGCGAACCGGCCGAAGACATCCGTCACATTGGCCAGTGTGGTGACCGGGTTCCAGCGGGTCTTGGTGCCCCGCTTCATCCAGTAGGTCCCGTCCGCCGCGCGTCCGACATAGCCGCCGTCGCCGGGGTTGGTGACGATGTAGTCGTTCAGCGTCTGCGAATAGCGGCTGACGTTGCGGATCGTGGCGAAATCGTTGAGGCGATGCTCGGCCTTGAAGGTGAAGGTATCCACCTCATTGGTCAGGTAGTCGCGCGCCTTCAGCCCATAGAAGCTGTCATAGGGCACATCCAGAACGCCGCTGTCGGTCGTGCGTGACTGAATCTTGGTAAACAACGGAATGCCGTAGTCGGGCATCTGGTCGCTCGTCAGGTGGTAGTAGCTGAAGACCATCGACGACGGCGTGCCCAGACCGGCGCCCAGGCTGATGGCCGCACCCCATTTGTCGTAATCGACGGCGTCGCGGCCGGGCACGTCGCCCTGGGCGCCCATCAGGTTGATGCGCAGGGCGGCGGTCTCGCCCAGCGGCAGGTTCGCGTCGACCGTGCCGCGCAGATAGCCGTCGGTGCCCGCGCCCGCGCTGACATTGGTGAAGGCGTTCAGCTTGGGCGATTTGGAGGCCAGATTGATGCTGCCGCCGCCCGAGCCGCGTCCCGAATAGACGGCGTCCGGCCCCTTGATGACCTCAACCTGCTCCAGGTTGAAGACCTCGCGTTGCTGGCCGCCCGTGTCGCGAATGCCGTCCACGAAGATGTTGTTGCCCGACGACTGACCCCGGATGAAGGGACGATCGGCCAAGGGCTGACCGCCCTCGCCTGCCCCGAAAGTGATGCCGGGGGAGTTGGACAGCAGGTCCTGCAAGGACGAGGCCGAGGTCTGTTCGATGATGGCCTGGGGGATGACCGTCACGGCGCGCGGGGTATCCACCAAGGGCGCGACGAACTCGGGGCTAACGGGGGCCGGCTTCTTGAACTGACCGTTGACGTCGATCGTGCCCAGATTGGCGGGCTGGGACTGGTCAGCCGTAACGACCACGCCGTCCTCGGCGGTCACGTCAGCGGCGATGGCGGGAGCGGCGACCAGCATGCCGGCGGCGCTGGAGGCGAACAGAAGCGAGCGGAGCGCGGCGGCGCGGGATTCGGACATAGTCTTGCGACCTTTTGGTCTGATTTTGCGATGCGCTCGCAATAACCAGCTCCACAGGAAGGCACAAGACAATTGCGAACAAATCGCAATCTTAATTAGCCGACCGCGCTGATGCTCCTCTGAGGCGCCGACGTGTCGATATCGAGCCAGGTCGGATCAGGCATGGCGCGGTGGGCGGCGGCCAGGGCTTCGGACCAACGCCGGCCGAGATCGCGGAAATAGGGATCATCCGCCTCGATGCGCCGCGCCGTGCCCGTCAATTGGTCGCGCGGCATGACGATCAGGTCTAGCGGCGGGCCGACGGCGATGTTCGAGCGGATGGTCGAATCGAACGAAATCAGCCCCAGCTTCACCGCCTCGGACAGGGAGGTGGAGCTGTGCAGGGCGCGATCCAGAATGGGCTTGCCGTATTTCAGCTCGCCGATCTGCAGATAGGGCGTATCGGGCCCGCACTCGATGAAGTTGCCCTGCCCATAGATCAGATACAGCCCCATCTTGCCGCCGGCGATCTGACCGCCCAGCAGCATGGAGGCGGTGACGTTCAGCCCATCGGCGGTCGGCGTCGGCGGCGTATTGATGCTGGCGCGCACGCTGGCCATCGCATGACCCAGAAGCTGGGCGGCGCGGAAAAGGGTTGGGGCGGTCTGTAGCGTTTCAAGCTCGGTGGAGTCCGGCAGTTTGACGCCGGCTGCGACCATGGCCAGCGCCGTCTGGGTGACCGACAGATTGCCCGCCGTCGCAACTGCCAGGATTCGCTCGCCCGGCGACTTGTAGATGTGCAGTTTGCGATAGGACGAGATGTTGTCCACGCCCGCATTGGTGCGCGTGTCGGCGATCATCGCCAACCCGTCGTCCACCAGCATGCCTACGCAATAGGTCACTTCGCTCTATTCGCTCCCCGCGTTGCGAATCCCTGAACGCTAACAGATTCGCGCGTCATGCCTATCGGGGCCATCCACTGGATTGCAGTTGTTGCTGGCTCTGTTGCACCGGCCGCACATTCAGGGCAACGGTGAGTTGCTCCTGGCCGCCGCCATAGCTCGTGCCCCGGATCGGGGTGGCGCCGCGCGCGTCCAAGCCGACCGCGACCCGGACATAGTGTTCGGTCGGACAGATGCCGTTGGCCGGATCGAACCCGACCCAGCCCAGATTCTCGACCCAGGCCTCGGCCCAGGCATGGGCGGCGTCCTGATCGTGGCGTCCGTCCTGACGGCTGAGGTGGCCCGAGACATAGCGGGCCGGCACGCCCAGCAGGCGTGCGGCCGAGATGAAGATCTGCGAATGGTCCTGACAGACGCCGCGCTTCTGGGCGAAGGCGTCGGCGGCGGTGTGGGAGGCGGAGGTCGAGCCGACCTCGAACGCCACCGTATCCTTCAACGCGCTCATCAACCGGTGCATTCGATTAAGCGTCGCGCCCTCGGGAATGGCGCGGGCGAAGTCGACGATGCCGGCGTCGGCCTTGGTCATCGGGGTTTCGCGCAGATAGACCAAGGGGGACAGCCGCTCGGCCTGACCCTTCACGACGCCGCCCGTCTCGACGGTCGAGACCTCGCCGGTGACGCGGATGGTCAGGGCGTCGGTCGGCCGCTCGGTGTAGAGGCTGTGAACGATGTTGCCGAAGGCGTCCTCGCTGCGCCGCAGCCGGGCGTCCACATCGGTTTCGATGCGCCAGTCGCGGACCTGCTGGCTTTCGCACGACTTGGGCGTCAGGCGCAGCATCTGGACGATGAACCGCGCGGGCCGGGCGTAGGCGTAGCGGGTGGAGTGATCGATCCGTATCCGCATGGTCAGACCAGATATTGTTCGTGGACGGCCGCGGCCAGGGCGTTGTTCTCGTTCAGGAAGCTCTGGATGTATTCGTGCAGGCCGGACTGGAAGATGTCTTCGATCTTGGCCTCGTTGAACTGGCTGAGGCGATTGGAGGCCAGTCGCTGCGCCGGTCCGCGCCTTCCGTAATCGGTCGCCAACTTCTCCAGATAGCTGACGATCATGCCCTGACACGAGGCCAGCGAACGCGGCATCTGACGGTTCAGCACCAACAGGTCCGCCACCAACCACGGGCGCACGCTTTCGCGGTAGACCCAGCGATAGGCGGTCAGGGCCGAAACCTCGCGCAGCAGGGTCGTCCACTGGAAATAGTCCAGTTGCCCGCCCACCCGTTCGCCGGGCGGCAGAAGCAGGTGATATTTCACGTCCAGCAGACGCGCCGTGTTGTCGGCCCTCTCGATCGCCATGCCCAGTCGCAGGAACCAGTAGGCGTCGTTGCGCAGCATGGTCCGCGACGAGGCGCCCTCCACCGCCAGGGACGTCGATTTCACGAAGTCGAGGAAGTTGGTGAAGTCGTCGCGCTTGGTCGGTTCGCCCAGCTCGTTCAGACCGTTCCAGGCGCCGTTGATCGCCTCCCACAGTTCGATGGTCAGGGCGGTGCGCACCGAGCGCGCATTGGTCCGCGCCTTGGTGATGCAGGCCTTAATCGAGGTCGGATTGTCAAAACCGAAGGCCAGATATTCCCGCACGGACTTTTCCGACACGGTCCGGCCGGTCGCGTCAAAGCCGGCCTTGACCCCCGACGAGGCGATGGCCCCGGCCCAGGCGGTGACGGCGGCCTGATCTTTCGCCGGCAGGGCGGCGAGACGGATCGCCGCCTCCAGAATGCGGGCGAGAAAGTCCGCCCGCTCCATGTAGCGGCCGGTCCAGTAGAGGCTGTCTGCGGTGCGTGAGAGCATCAGTTGTCCAGCACCCAGGTGTCCTTGGTTCCGCCGCCCTGGCTGGAGTTCACCACCAGCGACCCTTCCTTCAACGCCACTCGCGTCAGGCCGCCGGGCGCGACGCGCACGCCGGCCGGACTGGACAGGACGAACGGCCTGAGATCGACGTGGCGGGGCGACAGGGCGCCGCCGTTCAGCGTCGGAGCCGTCGACAGGCTCAGCGTCGGCTGGGCGATGAAGTCGTCGGGATCGGCGATCAGCTTGGCGCGGAAATCCTCGATCTCGGCCTTGGTCGAGGTCGGCCCGACCAGCATGCCATAGCCGCCCGATCCGCCGACTTCCTTGACCACCAGTTCCGGAAGCTTATCCAGCACTTCCTTCAGGGCGTCCGGCTCGCGACAGCGCCAGGTCGGCACGTTCTGGAGGATCGCATCCTCGCCCGTGAAGAAGCGAATGATCTCGGGCATGTAGGTATAGACGGCCTTGTCGTCGGCCACGCCCGTCCCGACCGCATTGGCCAGGGTCACGCGTCCGGCGAAATAGGCCGACATCAGCCCCGGCACCCCAATGGTGGAGTTGGGCATGAAAGTCAGGGGGTCGAGGAAGTCGTCGTCGATGCGGCGATAAATGACGTCGACGCGCTTGGGCCCCTCGGTCGTGCGCATGAAGACCGTGTCGTCATTGACGAACAGGTCCGTGCCCTGAACCAGCTCGACGCCCAGCTTGTCGGCCAGGAAGCTGTGCTCATAGTAGGCCGAGTTGAAGGGGCCGGGCGTCAGCACGACGATGGTCGGATCCGCCCCCGCCCCTGCCGGCGCTGAGGCCTGCAGCGAGCGCAGCAGCATGTCGGTGTAGATCTCGACGGGACGCACGGCGTGTTCCGCGAACAGGTCGGGGAACAGCCGCATCATCATCTCGCGGTTCTCCAGCATATAGGAGACGCCCGACGGCGTGCGGCAGTTGTCTTCGAGAACATAGAAGCCGTCCTCGCCCGTGCGCACCAGATCCACGCCCGAAATATGACACCAGACGTCGCCCGGTGGACGACGCCCCTGCATCTCCGGCCGATAATGCGGATTGGTCAGGATCAGATCGGCCGGGACAATGCCCGCCTTGATGCAGTCCTGCGGGCCATAGATATCTTTCAGGAAGGCGTTGATGGCGGTGACCCGCTGCTTCAGCCCCTTTTCCAGACCGCCCCATTCGTCCGCGCCGATGATGCGCGGCACGACATCGAAGGGGATCAGCCGCTCGTTGGATTCTTCGTCGCCATAGACGGCGAAGGTCACGCCCATGCGGCGGAAGAACAGCTCCGCCTGGCGCGAGCGCGCCTGCAGCAGATCGGCCGGCGCGTTTTCCAGCCACGCCGCCAGCGTCTTGTAGCTGTCGCGGATCGCACCCGACCCGCCGCCATTCATTTCGTCGAAAGCTCTCGTCATCCGCCCCCGCCGCGTTGAAGTCGCAGCTTGAACGGTCACGAACGTAAAGCGCAACAGTTTTGTTGCACTGCGGCGACGCCTTATCCGACGGCCACCGCCTTCATCGACACCGCCGGATCGGCCAGCTTGCCCACGTCCACAGGCGTCGCCTTGGCGATCAACTGCTTGCCGGCCATGAACTCGGGCGGAGCGTTGACGGCCTCGACGCAGACGATCCGGTCGCCGTTCAGATGGAAGACCGCAAAGCCCCACGCCGTCGGGTCGCCACGCACCACCTGTCGGTCGGCGTCGAACGGCAGGCCGGCGATCTGAAGCTTGACGTCATACTGATCCGACCAGAACCACGGCACTTCGGGCGTGGGTCCGGCCCGCCCGACGATGGCGGCGGCCGCCTGTTTGGCCTGCTCCAAGGCGTTGGGCACGCTCTCCAGCCGATGATGCATGCCGCCGTGGACCGGAATGGGTCGTCGCGTCATGTCGCCGATGGCAAAGATCGCCGGATTGCTGGTGCGCGCCTCGCTGTTCACCACCACGCCGTCGTCGCAGGTCAGGCCGGCCGACCGCGCCAGGGCGTCGCATGCCAGGGCGCCGACCCCCACCAACACCGCATCCGCTGCCACCACCGATCCGTCGGCCAGGCTCACGCCGTCGCGGGCCACGGCGACCACCTCCGCGTTCGTCAGGATTTCGACGCCGTGCGCCCGGTGCTGCGCCGTGAAGAAGGCCGACAGGGTTTCGGACGCCACCCGCGCCAGCACGCGCGGCGCGCGCTCGATCACCACCGCCTCGGCGCCCAAAGCCCGCGCCGAGGCCGCCGCCTCCAGCCCAACATAGCCGCCGCCGACGACCGCCAGACGCTTGCCGGGCCCGAGGACCGCCTTCAGTCGCTCGGCGTCCTTCATCGTGCGGAGTTCCAGCAGATCGGGATGGTCCCCGCCCGGAACCGGCAGCTTGCGCGCCGTCGATCCGGTCGCCAGCACAAGAATGTCGTAGGTCTCGGACGACCCGTCGTGGAAGGCTACCGTCTTCGCTGCGGGGTCCACCGCCACGGCGACCATCGAGGGTCGGAAGTCGATGTTCTGCTCGGCGTAGAAACTCAGAGGCCGCAGCAGCAGCGCCTCCAGATCCGCCTCTCCCTTCAGCCAAGCCTTGGACAAGGGCGGCCGCTGATACGGAGGCGCATCCTCCTCGCCCGCCAGCATGATGGGGCCTTCATGCCCATACTGCCGCAGGAAGGCCGCGACGGAGCCGCCAGCGTGCCCGGCGCCGATGATGAGAACCTTGGTCATGGGACGCAGATAGTGCGCCAGGCACGATCTGTCTCCCCCCCTTGACTGTTCCACCGTTACAGCATAGTGGAACGCGCATGACGACCTCTCCCGCCCGTGACGACCTGCATGACGCTCTGCTGTCGATGCAGACGCGCGCCGAGATCGACGCCTTTCTGGCCGATCTTTGCACGCCTGCGGAACTGCGCGCCTTCTCCGAGCGCTGGCAGGTCGCGCGCCTGCTCGACGCCGGCGGCAAATCCTATCGCGAGATCGCCGCCGAGGCCCATGCCAGCCCCACCACCGTCGTCCGCGTCGCCCGCTATCTGAAAGACATGCCGCATCAGGGCTATCGCCTCGCTCTGGACCGCCTGAAGAACAAGAACTGAGTATCCGAACATGAGCACCGTGCAGGGCCGGCTTCGCATCGCCGTCCAGAAATCCGGCCGTCTGGCCGACCGCAGCCTCGACCTGATCCGCGACGCGGGCCTGAAATGGGTCAAGGGTCACAACGACCTGCTGTACCGGGTCGAGAACTATCCGATCGACCTGCTGCGCGTCCGCGACGACGACATCCCCACCTTCGTGGCGGACGGCGTGTGCGACCTGGGCATCGTCGGCGAGAATGTGCTGGAGGAGGGCCGCAACGGCGGGCAGAACGCCTCGATCGTCATGCCGCTGGGCTTCGGTCGCTGCACGCTCAAGATCGCCACGCCTCCGACCCTGTCCTACGAC
>NZ_JAELUF010000849.1 GCF_016429195.1 Brevundimonas sp. ASV9 | reverse complement strand
CCCTACATATTGACCAGTGGCTCAGCCACCATCCTTTCGGCTCCCCCCGGCCAAAAGCTCGCGTAGTGGCAGACCCTAGTGACCAGTTCACACATGCGCGCCAAAATCAACAACATGGTCAAGCACAAGACGAGGAAGATGCAACGCGTGGGCAAAGGTCACCTACAATGTTCGGAGGTATCTTCGACATAACCGAAGCATCAACCAGCAAGTATAAAGACGACTGTTTGTTCTCTAAAGTGGAACGGGATCTGAATAGTAATCTGAATGTCACTGGCGGCGAAAATGCCGTACCCACGGCAAATTACGACAATGATACTTTCTATAAGGGAGACAAAGATAGGGACTTTCGCTCTGGCCATGAGAATGGCACTGGTGAGGATAGCAA
>NZ_JAELUF010000848.1 GCF_016429195.1 Brevundimonas sp. ASV9 | reverse complement strand
AGGTACCTGTTCTTGGTTGTCGGTACTAAAGTGCAGGGCGTCGTTAAACAGGGTGGTGCCACGTGATCGCCCTGGTTGCGTAGTTTCCTTTTCCATCGAGTTGCGGGCCGTCCGTTGCTGGCGAGCCCTTGGGACCTTGAAGGCCCGTTTGCTGTCGCTGCCTAAGGCGGAAAACCCCAGCTAACGTATGTATCTACATGGCGTTGTGTTGTCCGTCACTTGTAATGTTATTATACCTATACTCAGCTTACTCTGCGTCTAATTAACGGCTGAGATGAATGCAAATCTATGATTAGGCCGTGTTTGAAACCTCACACTTCTAGTAATCGAATAGATCACTCTCATGTGCGCAGACTTAAAAGATTCGACGAGGAGCGCCAACATAGTG
>NZ_JAELUF010000847.1 GCF_016429195.1 Brevundimonas sp. ASV9 | reverse complement strand
CCACACTTGCAGCCACATACCCACACTGAAACGCAATATTCGCACAAGGCTGCTTACATTCTCCAGGGGAAATGGCTGTCTTTAATTTGCCCGAACATTCGAGTTTACAGTTGCCCTCTGCAGGGAATTGTAAAAAGCTAGAACGTACATGGTGTACTAAGAACAACAGCGCAGTCTCGGCACGTTTTGTCGTCATTGGACAGCCGCTGCCGTATCGGTAGTTATTGCAGTTGACGGCTTCGCTGCCTTGTCATTTTTTCTTGAAAATAGGCAATGTTGTGCAACGTGACAACTCTTCTCCACAGGCCGATCAAAAGGTACGTCTGTAGACTACAAAGGTATCAAATTCATCATACCGGCCAGAGTCGCAGCCAACAGGATGCCGAAC
>NZ_JAELUF010000846.1 GCF_016429195.1 Brevundimonas sp. ASV9 | reverse complement strand
ACTTGATCCCTCGACGCGAATCACGCAGAGCATATCGCACATCGAAATCTACATACAAACGAAGCTACTGAAGATACCCAACATACGGCCTGATGCTATTTTTGAAGCCATAACCACCATATAGCAACTGCTTTGCATAGCGTATTTTGGTCTGAGCCTCGCCTCTTCCTCGCCTCTCTCCGCCATGGGTCAAACGCGAGACTATTATGCGGACCTTGAACTGCCCGCAGGTTCCGATATACAGGAAGTAAAGAAGCAGTTTCGCAAGCTAGGTAAAATTACTCTGCTGGTGGTCCCGCATACCTCTTGCTGACAATTAGCCAGCCCTCAAATACCATCCCGACCGCAATCCGGGCCGAGAGGTCGAAGTCAACTCAAGGTTCCAGAT
>NZ_JAELUF010000845.1 GCF_016429195.1 Brevundimonas sp. ASV9 | reverse complement strand
GCTTACAGGCCAAGGGGGTGTTGATTTGAGGCCAACGCCTTACTCTCACACCTCTCTTCTTCCCTATCCCAGTGAGCTGCAACCAAACTGCAGAGGATGCATGCACGCTTGTGCATGGCACGCGTGTCTGTTAGTGCGGGCGCGCGTATTTGCCGGACGACAAATGTTGCGTTAAGAATGGCAAGGCACGCTAGGCCTCCCGCTGGCAGAGTACCGCCTATGCAGCAAAGATATGGAAAGGAAAATAAGAGTCACTAATCCGTGTGATGAGGCTAAAGGATCAGCCTAGAGAATTTAGGTACCATACAGTGGTGTTCCGAGTCGCTGACTTCACACGCTCGAGTATTTGCCGTTTAAGAGTCATTGATGATAGATTGGCGAATGGCAC
>NZ_JAELUF010000844.1 GCF_016429195.1 Brevundimonas sp. ASV9 | reverse complement strand
ACCTGCCACAGTCAGCCCGTCATTGTCGGTAGGGAGACGGGCTATGGCGATCTTGAGAGAAGGCAAAGAGTCGGACGAATTGAAGCACAAAATATCGCTAAGAGAATCGAAAGTGGCGACAATAGCATTCGGGAGCTGCTCATACGCAGCAAATTCCTGGAGCATGGCAAGGATTTCTGGCAAGTCTGGTAATAACGATTTAACTGAGGCGACCAGTAGGGAAGAAAGAGTCATTTATATTTACCTTGTGGACAAGCAACGGTGATGATAGGTTGCTTAGCCATATTGTAAGTGATGGGACTGAAATGAGTGTCCAGCAGCGCGAAGACATAGCTTGAAGATAAGTGAAGCAGACCAGCATGTATTATTCACAGTACTACGTTTGTGG
>NZ_JAELUF010000843.1 GCF_016429195.1 Brevundimonas sp. ASV9 | reverse complement strand
GTTCCGATCCGGGACCATCAAAGGCACCACTAACTCCCTTTGGTGTGCTTATAATAAGCGGTTGCTCCTCGCCAGGGTTCAAAATGGATGCTGGTTCAAAGTTCGGTTCTGCCGATGGACCTGGCTTTCGTTGCAGAAGTGGCTGCGCGTTACCGCTCTGGCGGCTACCAGCTACAGACCAAAGGGTAGGAATGCCTCCAGAAAGGCGTCGAGGGTTCCCTCTGCTGATTCGCTTGTTCAAGCGTTCAATTTGCGCTTCACTTGGTGCGGGCGGCCATGGCGAGGCCTCGTCGTAATGTATCGAAGTCTCCAAGTCTGGTCTCGCTTGTGAATTTGTTGAAACCATGTTGCGGTTGCCATCAGACTCTGGTTGCGGGGCCAGTGGCCA
>NZ_JAELUF010000842.1 GCF_016429195.1 Brevundimonas sp. ASV9 | reverse complement strand
ATTGCTGGTCTCGTGGGCTCGGAGATGTGTATAAGAGACAGCGATACGGGATCTTGCTGGGACGGGAGATGGGCATGTGGTTGTTGTGGCGCATGGGGCTGTTTTGCTCTTTTTGACAGAGGATTGGGAAACTTTTCCAGATCTTCGTAGGTTTTTTTTTCTTTTTTTCTTTTTTTCTTTTTTTCTTTGGCCCAGAGACGTGGAGCTTATGGACTTGAGTGCTAATTTTGAACGATAGCATACCCATGGGGCAATTGTGAGCATCGGATGTATGAGTTTACTGATCCGACGGGACAAGATGCCAATGCTACACTGCGAGAGACTGACGACAGTTGGAGACGGCGAAAGTGTAATCAACAGCGATATACAGATGCGGAACAGATGAAGA
>NZ_JAELUF010000841.1 GCF_016429195.1 Brevundimonas sp. ASV9 | reverse complement strand
GGGCTCGGAGATGTGTATAAGAGACAGTCGTCAGGCTGCTTGCATCAAGGTGGACTTTCTATTCCACTACCCGTCCTGAGCTGCATTTTAGTCGAAAACAAGGGAAGACGAGCACCAAACAGTGCCGGCCAAAGCTGAAATCAATTTTTTTTCTTTTCTTTTTAACTTGCGATCTATACTCTGGCATTGAATACCCAGCAAAATGATGCTCAAAACCTGGCTCGGCGATTCACGGCTCCTTCCAATTGAACAAAGGCCTTGTTTGCTCTGTGCTGCCAGCTGGCACAACACAGATGTAACAGGCAAGCACCTGCTCACAGCCGTCTGCACATGTGCCATTCCGATGCCTTTCACGGTTATTTATCTACAACAAATCTTTGTTCTGGAA
>NZ_JAELUF010000088.1 GCF_016429195.1 Brevundimonas sp. ASV9 | reverse complement strand
CCCCCCCCCCCCCCCCCCCCCCCCCCCCCCCCCCCCCCCCCCCCCCCCCCCCCCCCCCCCCCCCCCCCCCCCCCCCCCCCCCCCCCCCCCCCCCCCCCCCCCCTTTTCAAGCCGAAGACGGCATACGAGATACGATTGCTGGTCTCGTGGGCTCGGAGATGTGTATAAGAGACAGCCACCAGTCGCGGTCGCGCCGCCGCCACGGCCGGCGGTCGCCGCTGGGGCGCAGGTTTGGGCGGCGCGGCCGCCTGGGCGGCGGCGGCCGGCGCGTCGGGCTTGGGCGAGGGATCGGGCGCGATCACGCGCGCGGGCGGGGGAGGCGGCGGGGGCGGCTCGACCAGTTCGACCATCATCGGCGACGACTGCGGCGCCTCGACGATCGGCTCCGCACCGCCGCGCATCAGCAGCGCCAGCCCCAGATGCGCGGCCAGGATCGGCGTCGCCGCCAGCGCCCAGCGCCGTGTGCGCGCCGCGCTCAATCGCCGATCCGTGATGGGAGTTGAACACGCCGCCGCATGGTCATCGGGACAAAACGCCTGTAAAAAACCGACAGGCCCCGTTGAAAACATTCGGTCGCGTCAGGAAAGTGGCGTTGTCGTGAATACAACTGCGCGACGGCGCAGACCGGCGATAGATGAGCGTGTCCGCCCTCCGGCATCGGCCGTCGGCGGCGCAACGTCTTCACTGAGGCGATGGTTCCATCATTCTGCAAGAATAACGCGAATATTCGATCTGCTTATGGTCAAGCTGACACGATGCCGCCCAAAGCGCGTCATTACTCCGCCTTGTCTCATACGCCATTTTCATCTTGCGCATGAACTGGGTGTGGCGCTCCCGGCAAGAAGGAGACAGAACTTGAGCAGATCGAAACTCAGGACGGCGGTCGTCGGCGGCGCCCTCATCGCCCTCGGCTTTGCGGCCAGCGGCTGCGCCAGCCATCGTTTCGTGCGTGATCAGGTCGAAGTCGTCGACAACCGCGTGACCACCGTCGAAGGCACCGCAGGCCAGGCCCTGCAACGCGCCAACGACGCGCACAAACTGGCCGAGGGCAAGTTCCTCTATCAGGTCGTGCTGTCGGACGATTCCGTGAAATTCCCCACCGACGCGGCGGCCCTGTCGCCCGAGGCCGAGCAGCGCCTGGCCCAGTTCGCCCAGCGTCTGCAGGGCGAGAACAAGAACGTCTATCTTGAAATCCAGGGCTACACCGACTCGACCGGCACGCCCGAGCATAACGACCAGCTGGGCGAGCAACGCGCCGAGGCCGTGCGTCGCTTCCTGAACCGCCAGGGCGTCGCCCTGAACCGCATGGCCACCATCTCCTATGGTCAGGAGCAGCCGGTGGCCTCGAACGACACGCCCGAGGGCCGTTCGCAGAACCGCCGCGTGACCATCGTCGTCCTGGCCTAAGCCGCCTGACCTCGAACGCCGGAACGGCGGCCGCCTTCGCAGCGGCCGCCGTTTTCGTCTCTACAGCGTGTCGAAGAAGGCCGGCACGGCCTGCGTCGCCGGTCCGTAAACGCCTTCGTCGAACAGGCGCGCCCCCGACGTCGGCTCCAGGTTGATCTCGACCGTCCGCGCCCCGGCATACCGCGCCGCCTGCACGAACCCCGCCGCCGGATAGACCGCGCCGGACGTGCCGATGGACACGAACAGGTCGCAGACCTCCAGCGCCCGCTCGATCCGCTCCATCTGAAGCGGCATCTCCCCGAACCAGACGATGTGCGGCCGCACGACGCCGTCGGGGTGATGCGGCGAGGCCTCGTCCGCCGCCATGTCCCCGGCCCAGTCCATCACCATGCCCGACCGTGTGCAGCGGCCTTTCAGCAGTTCGCCGTGCATATGGATCAGCTCGAACCCGGCGGCCGGTGGCGTCTCTTCATGCGCCCGGTCGTGCAGATCATCGACGTTCTGCGTCACCAGTAGGAAGTCGCCCTCCCAGCGTGCCGCCAATGCCGCCAGCGCCCGGTGCGCCGCATTGGGCTGGACCTCGGCCAACTGCCGCCGCCGCTGATTGTAGAAGTCCTGCACCAGCGCCGGATCGGCCGCATAACCCTCCGGCGTCGCCACATCCTCGACCCGATGCCCGCACCACAGCCCATCCGACGCCCGAAACGTCGGCACGCCGCTCTCGGCCGATATGCCGGCCCCGGTCAGGACGACGAGGTTTGTGTGTGACATGACGGCTTCATACCATCCTGCGCCTGCCCTAGAAGAGAAGGGAATCGTTCAGGAGCCCCCGCCATGAAAACCCGCGCCGCCGTCGCCTTCGAGGCCAAACGTCCGTTGGAGATCGTCGAGGTCGATCTGGAGGGGCCGCGCGCCGGCGAGGTGCTGATCGAGATCAAGGCCACCGGCATCTGCCACACCGACGCCTATACGCTGGACGGGCTGGACTCCGAGGGCGTCTTTCCTTCGATCCTGGGGCACGAGGGCGCGGGCGTGGTGGTCGAGGTGGGAGCGGGCGTGACCTCGGTCGCGGTCGGCGATCACGTCATTCCGCTGTACACGCCGGAATGCCGCCAGTGTAAGTCGTGCCTGTCGCGCAAGACCAACCTGTGCACCGCCATTCGCGGCACCCAGGGCAAGGGCGTCATGCCCGACGGCACCAGCCGCTTCAGCTACAAGGGTCAGGCCATCGCCCACTATATGGGCTGCTCCACCTTCTCCAACTACACCGTCCTGCCCGAGATCGCGGTGGCGAAGATCCGCAAGGACGCGCCCTTCGACAAGGCCTGCTACGTCGGCTGCGGCGTGACCACCGGCGTCGGCGCCGTGGTCAACACGGCCAAGGTCGAGCCGGGCGCCAACTGCGTCGTCTTCGGCCTGGGCGGCATCGGCCTGAATGTCATCCAGGGGCTGAAGATGGTCGGCGCCGACATGATCGTCGGCGTGGATATCAATGGCGACAAGGAAGAATGGGGCCGTCGCTTCGGCATGACCCATTTCGTCAATCCGAAGGAGGTGTCCGACGTCGTGGCCCATCTGGTGCAACTGACTGACGGCGGCGCGGACTACACCTTCGACTGCACCGGCAACACCGTCGTCATGCGCCAGGCGCTGGAGGCCTGCCACCGCGGCTGGGGCGAGAGCGTCGTCATCGGCGTCGCCGAATCCGGCAAGGAGATCGCCACCCGCCCGTTCCAACTGGTGACCGGCCGCGTCTGGCGCGGTTCGGCCTTCGGCGGTGCGCGCGGCCGTACCGACACGCCCAAAATCGTCGACTGGTACATGGACGGCAAGATCGAGATCGACCCGATGATCACCCACACCTTCGCCTTGGACGACATCAACAAGGCCTTCGACCTGATGCACGAGGGCAAGAGCATCCGTTCGGTCGTGGTGTTCTGACGCCTTGCGCTTCGCCGTGTTCGTTGTTTAAGAAAACGGACTGAAAGAGGGAGGTCTGACCATGTTCACCCACGTCACCGTCGGCGCCAACGACATTGAGGCGTCGCGCCGGTTCTATGACGCCGCGCTGGGCGCGCTTGGCGTCGAGCCGGGCCAGGGGCCGGACCTCAAGGGCCGCTACTGGTGGCGCACCCGCATGGGCGCCTTTGCGATCGGCGCGCCCATCGACGGGGAGCCGGCCTGCCACGCCAACGGCGGCACCATCGGCTTTCACGCCAAGACGTCCGAGATGGTCCAGGCCTTCCATGACGCCGGGGTCGCGGCTGGCGGTCGCGCCATCGAGGACCCGCCCGGCGAACGCAAGGGCCCCTTCGGCCCCATGATCCTGGCCTATCTGCGCGATCCCTCGGGCAACAAGATCTGCGCCATGCATCGAAAGACCGACTGAGTGGAAACCACTAAGACCCACGCCGTCCACGGCGGAACCCTGCGCTATCTGAAGCACGACAGCACAGCGACCGGTACGCCGATGACGCTGTCGGTCTTCACGCCGGCGGGCGAGGGGCCTTTCCCGGTGCTGATCTGGCTGTCGGGCCTGACCTGCACCGAGGATAATTTCACCACCAAGGCGGGGGCCTACCAGGCCGCCGCCGAACACGGCGTCATCATCGTGGCGCCCGACACCAGCCCGCGCGGAGAGGGCGTCGCCGACGATCCTGCCTATGACCTGGGTCAGGGCGCGGGCTTCTATCTGGATGCGACGCAGGCGCCCTGGGCGCCGCATTTCCGCATGGAGACCTATGTCACCCAGGAACTGATCGCCCTGATCGACGCCGAGTTTGCGACCACGGGCGTCCGGTCGATCAGCGGCCATTCGATGGGCGGCCACGGCGCCCTGACCCTGGCGTTGAACCACCCCGACCTGTTCCGTTCGGTCTCCGCCTTCGCGCCGATCTGCTCGCCGACCCGATGCGCCTGGGGCGAAAAGGCCTTCACCGCCTACCTTGGAGACGACCGCGCCGCCTGGGACCGCCACGACGCCGCCAAGCTGATCGCAGCCGGCGCGGCGCGCGGCGTCTATGACGACATCCTGATCGACCAAGGCGACGCCGACAGCTTCCTGATCGACCAGCTGAAGCCTGAGCTGCTCCAGGCCGCCGCCACCGCCGCCGGCCAGACGATCACCCTGCGGATGCAGCCCGGCTATGATCACTCCTACTTCTTCATGGCCAGCTTCATCGCCGACCACATCGCCTTCCATGCCGAACGCTTGAAGGTCTAGGCGCCAGGTGGGACGCCGGGGTTTGATCGCCGTCGCAGTCCTGCTGCTGGCAGGCCCAGCCTTGGCGCAAGAGCAGGTCGGCGATCTGGATTGGCGGCCAAAGGTAGCCTCGCCGGCCTATGCGGCGGATGGGCCTGTCGTGCTTGTCGATCAGGGCCACGGCAGCGAGCAGACCATCGAAGGCCGTTATGCCGCCTTCGCCGCGCTGTTGCGGGCCGACGGATATCGGATCGAAGCCAGTCGGGGGCGTCTCGATGCGCACGGCGCGCTTGATGGCGTGGCGGTGTTGGTCATCGCCAATCCGGCGCGACCGGCGGACGGCTCGCGCGCCTCGGCTTTTGACGACGCCGAGATCGAGGCGATCCGCCGATGGGTGGAGCAGGGCGGGGCGTTGCTTCTGGCCGCCGATCACGCGCCCCATGGTTCCGCCGCCGAAGCCCTGGCTGCCAAGTTCGGCGTGTCGATGGGCACAGGTTACGCCTTCCAGCCCGTGGGCGGCGACGTCACGGCCAATCTGGTCTTTCCGCGCCCGGCGCTTGCGGATCATCCGATCATCGAAGGCCGCGACCAAAGCGAGCGCCTGACGGTCGTCAAGAGCTTCACCGGGCAGTCGCTGTCGGGGCCGGCAGACGCGACCGTGTTGCTTGCGATGAGCGCAGATGCGCGAGAGGCTCCTGATTTCGAAGCCTTGCAAACGATCCGAACGCGGCTTCGGGCTGGCCAGGATCCAGCCGTCGTCCTTGCCGAGCTGTCGCGGCCCGCCTTACCCGCCCAAGGTCTGGCTTTGCGCTTTGGCGCCGGGCGGGTCGTCGTGCTCGGAGAGGCGGGCATGCTCACGGCTCAGATCGTGCGTTTTCCCGACCAGCCGGATCGCGAGCCGGTTCGCATGGGGTTGAACACAGCCGGTCATGACGATCAGCAGTTCGTGCTGAACCTCATGCACTGGCTGTCGCGTCTGCTCCCCTGATGCTAGAGGAGCGCCATGAGCGCTCCTGATCCCTACGAACCCATGTTTTCCGCCCTGTGCCGCGAGGTAGGCTATTGCCTGCACGCCAAGGGGCAGAAGCGGGTGATCGAGGCTCTGCCGAAGGGGCTGGACGCTGCGGTGCGCGCCGTCTTCGCGGCCGAGGGCGTGGATGAACCCAATGCGCCGGGCGATGTGAAGCGGGCCGTTCGCGATTGCCTGAAGGCGAACTTGCCAGCTTGACCGTTACGGGTCGATAAGTCGGAACAAATCCAGGCGCTGTCGCTTGGGTTTCATGAACGGGCGCCTAGATGAGGCGCATCGGAAACTTGTCGCGAGAGGAACCTCCCATGGCCTTCACCCTGCCCCCGCTGCCCTACGCCTATGACGCGCTGGAGCCGGCCATCGACAAGGAGACGATGACCTTCCACCACGACAAGCACCACCAGACCTATGTCGACAACCTGAACAAGGCCGTCGACGCCGATGAGAGCCTGAAGGGCAAGTCGCTGGAGGAAATCTTCACCAGCATCTCCACCGCGCCCAAGGCCGTGCGCAACAACGGCGGCGGTCACTGGAACCACAGCCTGTTCTGGGAACTGCTGGCCCCGGCCGATCAGGCGGGTGAGCCCTCGGCCGAGCTGAAGGCCGCCATCGACGCCGATCTGGGCGGCATGGACAAGTTCAAGGAAGACTTCAATGCCGCCGGCGCCGCGCAGTTCGGTTCGGGCTGGGCCTGGCTGATCGTGCAGAACGGCAAGCTGAAGATCACCTCGACCCCGAACCAGGACAATCCGCTGATGGACGTCGTGGACGAGCGCGGCGAGGTCATCCTGGGCGCCGACGTCTGGGAGCACGCCTACTATCTGAAATACCAGAACCGCCGCGCCGACTATCTGAAGTCGTTCTGGACGGTGGTGAACTGGAACAAGGTCAACGAACTCTACGCCGCCGCCAAATAAGGCCGGCTCAGACCAGAGACCGAGAGATGACGACGCCCGCCGGAACCTCCGGCGGGCGTTTTCGATTGCGTCATCGCAAACGGAGATCGAAGCGATGCGGATGATGATGACGGGGGCTGCTTTCGCGGCCCTGATGTTGACGGCCTGTAACCCCAACGCAAACGCGCAGAAGCCCGGCGATCCCGCGCCGCCCAATCCCACCCAGACCGTCGCCGCGCCAGCCGAGAAGCCGGTCTATCGCTTCAAGATCGGCGCGCTGGACGCCATCGCCCTGTTCGACGGCGAGAACCCGGTCAAGAACGACAATCAGACCTTCGGCGTCGGCCTGACGCCGCAGGCGGTCGCCGCGCCCCTGAGTGCCGCCGGACAGCCGGCCGATCCGATCATGCTGGAAATCCATCCGCTTCTGGTCAGGAACGGCGCTCGCACGATGCTGTTCGACACAGGCCTGGGCGAGGGCAAGGGCCAGTTGATGGACAGCCTGCAAAAGGCGGGCGTCGATCCGGCCTCGATCACCGACGTCCTGATCTCGCACGGCCACCCGGACCATGTCGGCGGCCTGATCCGCAACGGCGGCCTGGCCTTCCCCAATGCGGCGATCCGGATGTCGCAGGCGGAATGGGCGTCCATCCGCGCCAATCCCGAACTGGCCGATCTGGTGCGGATCATCACGCCCAAGGTCCAGGCCTTCGAGCCGGGCGGCGAGGTCGCGCCGGGCGTCCAATCCCAGGACACGGCCGGCCATACGCCGGGCCACGTCGCCTATCTGATCGCCGACGGCCAGAACCAGCTGCTCTACACCGGCGACCTGATGCACCACTGGATCCTGTCAGTCGAACATCCGGACTGGAAGGTCGGCTATGACGACGATCAGGCGGCAGGCCTGAAGGCGCGGCTGGACGAGGTGACGGCGCTGCGCAACTCCGGCGCCCACATCTACGCCTATCACTTCCCGTTCCCGGGCCTGGGCAAGGTCGCGACCCGCGAAGGCCGCGCCATGTTCATCTCTGAAGCCCAATCCGCAAAAGATTAGGCCGTGAAGGCCTAGATGCGAAGATCCACGCCGTGCCGGGTGCGCTCGTTCATGCGCTCGGCATGGTGCTGGCGAACCATGCGGCGCTGGCGCAGCATCTCGTGGATGCCGTCGGCGAGATCCAGCAGTTGGTGGTCGCTCAAAGGCTCGACCAGATCGACCAGCTGCGTCTTCAGCGTCTGCATGGCCTTGTCGGACAGGCCGGTCTGAAAGCTGTTGGGTTCGGGCTGCATTCCACTCCTCCTTGTCCTCATGCGTGGTTTGGTTGCGTCAAGGGAAGGGTGGGGCGACCGGATCGTTCCATTCCATCGTGCTTAACGGCCCGCCGTGCTTGACTCCGCCGCCCCCGCTGGCCATAAGCGCCGCCTTCCACGGGTCCGCTTCGGCGGGGCCGGGATGAATGACGGAAGATGCGTGGACCGCCGTTGAGATCGCATTCCCAATCCAGGGGATGCCGGGCCGTATCGTCGAAAAGAGAATAGAATGTCCAAGCGCCACAGCGCCAAGTACAAGATCGACCGGGCCATGGGTGAGAACCTGTGGGGCCGCGCCAAGTCGCCGGTCAACAAGCGTTCTTACGGTCCCGGCCAGCACGGCCAGCGTCGCAAGTCCAAGGTCTCGGACTTCGGTCTGCAACTGAAGGCCAAGCAGAAGCTGAAGGGCTACTACGGCAACATCACCGAGAAGCAGTTCGCCAAGACCTATGACGAGGCCGCGCGTCGCAAGGGCAACACCTCGGAAAACCTGATCGGTCTGCTGGAATCGCGCCTGGACGCCGTCGTCTACCGCGCCAAGTTCGTCCCGACCGTCTGGGCCGCCCGCCAGTTCGTCAGCCACGGCCACGTCCTGGTCAACGGCAAGAAGGTCGACATCGCCTCCTACCGCGTGAAGCCGGAAGACGTCGTCACCGTGAAGGAAAAGTCGCGCAACATGGCTCTGGTGCTCGAAGCCCAGCAGTCGTCGGAACGCGACGTGCCGGATTACCTGGAACTGTCGGACCGCTCGTTCTCGGTTCGCTACGTCCGCGTGCCGGAACTGTCGGACGTGCCGTACGCCGTGAAGATGGAACCGAACCTGGTCGTCGAATACTACGCTTCGTAAGCGAAGCTTACGAAGCGTTCTTCAAGGGGGCTATCGCCCTTCGGGCTGCTTGAGCCCCGTGGCGGTCCCTTTGAAGTGTTGAGTTTGGAGGGCCTCGGATTCGTCCGGGGCCTTTCGTTTTTATCCTGTTCCCTCCAAGGGCGAACAGGCGCATTCTCGGCCGGTTCAGGCTTTGAGGCAGGGGAGGTCGTCAGTTGCGCGACTCCATCATGAAACGCTTGGCTTTGATCGCCGCCGCATCGGCGGGCCTGGCCGCCTGCGCCAGCCGCGGCGAGCCGACTGTCTCCACCGCGGGCATGCCCGGCGCGCTGGAGCCGATCCATGCCGCCGCCTTCACCAAGGACCAGGCCGTCTTCTGGGTCAGTTCGAACGGCTGCACGGCCAAGGAAGACCTGATCCCGATCGTCAGCCTGCAGGGCGGCAGCGCCGTCATCACCCTGCGCCGCATCGACGAGGACAAGTGCAAGCAGGACCTGGTCCAAGGCGTCGAGCTGAAGTGGTCGTTCGAGGAACTGGGCCTGACGCCCGGCTCGCCCGTCAGCGTCAACAACCCCTATCAGATGCCTCGCTCCTGAAAACGGCTGTAGCGTTTCGTTAAGCCTGTTCGAGCGCGTCTGATTAAGCAACGTCCGTTACGACGACAGACCGTCCCCCCAAGGTCTGTAGCTTCATGCGCTTCTTCACCTGCCTGACCGACGACCATAATCTCTGGCTCGTCGCGTTGGCGGCCGGCCTGTGCCTGATCGGTTCGATCATCACCTTCTGCTTGTATCGCCGCATGCGCGCCGCCGAAAAGGGCACGCGTCTGGCCTGGGCCTTCATGGGCGCGGTAGCGACCGGGGCGACGATCTGGTGCACCCACTTCGTGGCGATGATCGCCTATGAGCCCGGCGTCACCATCAGCTACGGCCCGGTTCTGACCGGCCTGTCCCTGGGCGTCGCCATCGCCGGCAGCGCGCTGGCGCTCTGGGTGGCCTCGCGCCGGATGCCGGCCTCGGCCGAGATCGGCGGCGTGCTGTTCGGCCTGACCGTGGTGGCCATGCACTATACCGGCATGGCGGCCTTTGCGACCGACGCCGTCATCCACTGGTCGGCCGCCTATGTCGCCGCCTCCGTGGCGGGGGCGGTCGTCCTGGGCGCCCTGGCGTTCAATCGCGCCCGGCAGTCCGGCAAGGTCGTCCCTGTGGTGCTGATGGTCCTGGGCATCGTGGCCCTGCACTTCACCGGCATGGCCGCCATGACGATCGTGCCGGTCGGCGCGCTGGTCGATATGGGCGCCGTCGGATCGACCAATCTGGTCCTGGCCTTCGCCGTCTCCGCCGTCGGATTGATGATGCTGGGCACCGGCGTCGCCAGCCACGCCCTGGACGTCCAGTCCCGTCTGCAGGCCAAGGCGCGCCTGGATCACCTGATCGAGGGCAGCGTCGATGGCATGGTGGTCGAACAGGACGGCGTGATCCTGGCCGCCAACGCCGCCTTCGCGGATCTGGCGGGCGTCGCCCACCACGCCCTGATCGGCGAACCGCTGTCGCGCTGGATCGCCGGCGTCGCCGATCTGGCGGTCAACGGCCTGAGCCAGTCCAAACTGGTCGCCGAAGGCGGGGCGGACATCCCCGTCGAGATCGCCGTGCGCCGCGACTGCGGCCGCGACCATATCCTGATCTACGCCGTGCGCGATCTGCGCATGCGTCAGGCGCAGGAGCGTCGCATCGCCCATCTGGCGCGCAACGACGGCCTGACCGGCCTGCCCAACCGTTCGTCCTTCCTGGAATGGCTGACGCGCCAGACCGCCGATCTGACCGTTCCGAGCAAGGTCGCCCTCTTGGCCATGGACCTGGACCGGTTCAAGGAGGTGAACGACGTTCACGGCCATGCCGCCGGCGACCAACTGCTGATCCAGATCGCCGAACGGATGCGCGCCTGCCTGCGCCACGACGAGTTCATCGCCCGCTTGGGCGGGGACGAGTTCGTCGCCGTCGTGCCGATCCAGCACAAGGACGACGCCCTGGATCTGGTCGCGCGCCTGCGCGACGCCGTCACCGCCCCGGTCGTGCTGGACCATGCCGAGGTCGCCTGCGGTCTCAGCACCGGCATCGCGATCTGGCCCGACGACGCCCACGATCCGTCGGCCCTAATCAATGACGCAGACTTAGCGATGTACCGCGCCAAGGCCTCGCTGGGGACCGACGTCTGCTTCTACGAGGAGGAGATGGACGAGGCGGTGCGCAATCGCCGTCGCATGGCCCAGCAGATGCGCGAGGCTCTGGATCAGGGCCAGTTCAGCCTGAACTGGCAGCTGCAGGCCGCCGTCGATACCGGCGACATCACGGGTTACGAGGTGCTGCTGCGCTGGATTCAGCCGGACGGGACCTTCATTTCGCCGGCCGACTTCATTCCTCTGGCTGAAGAGAACGGTCTGATCCTGCCGATCGGCGAATGGGTGCTGCGCACCGCCTGCGCCGAGGCCGCCAGCTGGACCGAACCGCACAAGATCGCCGTCAACCTGTCGCCGGTGCAGCTAGGCCACGTCGACCTGCCGCGCCTGGTGCATCAGGTCTTGGTGGAGACCGGCCTGGCGCCGTCGCGGCTTGAGCTGGAGATCACCGAGACGGCCATGATCACCGACATGGAGCGCACGACCCACGTCCTGCGTCAGTTGAAGCTGCTGGGCGTCTCCATCGCCATGGACGACTTCGGCACCGGCTATTCATCGCTGTCGACCCTGCGCGCCTTCCCGTTCGACAAGATCAAGCTGGATCGCTCCTTCATGTCCGAACTGGACGGCGGACCTCAATCGGCCGCCATCATTCGCGCCGTCCTGGCCCTGGGCGAGAGCCTGCACATCCCCGTCCTGGCCGAGGGCGTCGAGACGCTGGAGCAGTTGGCCTTCCTGCGTGACCAGGGCTGTGACGAGGTCCAGGGCTATCTGCTCGGCCGCCCGCAAAAGACGGCCGATGCCGAGATCCAAGCCGCCGCACGCGTTCTGTGGGCCGTCGATCGGTCGATGGAAAAGGCCGCCTGATCAGGCCTTAAGCGCCGGCCTTGCCGTACCCCGGCCAATGCGCCTTTCCGGCCCGCTCGTATTGCGGCGGCAGGCCTTCATCCTCACCCAGGGCGACGGCCGCATGGTGCGCCCAGTGCGGATCGTCCAGCGCCGCACGCGCGATTGCGATGAAGTCGGCCTGACCGGACGCTATGATGTCCTCGGCCTGCTGCGGATCGAAGATCATGCCGACGGCCATCACATTGGTCTGCGGCGTCGCCGCCTTCACGGCCTGGGCGAACCGCAACTGATAGCCCGGCTCGCCGCCCGGAATCTTCGCCTGCGCGACGTTCCCGCCCGACGTCAGGTGTAGATAGTCATAGCCCATGTCGTGCAGCGCCTGACCAAAGGCCGTCACCTCGTCCAGGGCGATGCCGCCCTCGACCCAGTCCGAGCCGTTGAAGCGCACGCCCAGCGCCTTGGTCCGGGGCCAGGCGTCACGCAGGGCCTGGGCGACCCGCAGCGGGAAGCGCGCCCGGTTCTCATAGGATCCGCCGAACTCATCGGCGCGGTGGTTGGACAGGGGCGACAGGAACTGGGTCAGCAGATAGCCGTGGGCGGCGTGCAGTTCGACCAGGTCGAACCCGGCCCGATCCGCCCGCCGCGCGGCGTCTTCGAACGCAGCGACGACGCGGTCCATGTCGGCCGGGGTGATGGCGGTCGGCGTATGCCAGTCATCCTTGAACGGTTCGGCCGAGGCGCTGAAGGTTTCCCACGCGCCGTCTTCGGCCTTCAGGGCGCCGCCGCCCTTCCACGGCGCGCTGGTCGAGGCCTTGCGTCCGGCGTGGGCCAACTGGATGCCGA
>NZ_JAELUF010000840.1 GCF_016429195.1 Brevundimonas sp. ASV9 | reverse complement strand
GTGTTCCCGTGACACGGTAACCTTTCTGGAACTTTGAGCTCCAGCTGCAAGAAAGCACTTGGAGGCTTGCGAATCGAGCGATGTAATGGGGCTCATGAAACGCCTTGTCCTTTACGTGTACTCTGTACCGTTGCCTGTGATTAGGTACCTCCTGAGTCCCTAGCGGCGAACAGAAGAAAAGTGAGGCGAAACACGGGCTGCCTGCCTCCATGCCGCGATTATAGTAGTACCTACCTCTAAGAACTCCCGAGGCCAAGTCCCCATGGACATTCAGAACAGTTAGTACAGGTACATTCCCACGGCAGTGGTCGCACCCAGAATGGCAATCAAGCTTGTAGATACCTGGCTCTCATGTCTCACTCGTCGAGTCGTGGTACCTACCCAAGGT
>NZ_JAELUF010000839.1 GCF_016429195.1 Brevundimonas sp. ASV9 | reverse complement strand
CACAATGATATTGTGGTTGATGCACTTAAGAATTTCGGTCTGTGGGAACGTGTCTCATCATCGGGGGGTCTGAATGCGGAGATGGCAACGCTGGGTCTCTCGCAAGGTGAAAAACAGCTTTTGTATATTACAAGGGCGTTCTTACATCACCGAAAAACCAGAAGCAAGGTAATACTCGTAGACGAAGCTACCAGTAACATGGATAGGGAAACGGACCAGAATGTCCAGTTACTCATGAAGGAAAATTTTAAAGGAAGCACGATCTTAATGGTAGCGCATCGTCAAGACACCATCAAGGACGCTGACATGGTTATCGAGCTAGCCAATGGCAGAATAGTTGGGGAAAATTGATTAAGTTCAGCTTGGGCATTGATAGCATTAGCTAATGA
>NZ_JAELUF010000838.1 GCF_016429195.1 Brevundimonas sp. ASV9 | reverse complement strand
AGCTTATACTGGAATCGAGAGAACATGGTGGTGTCATCGGCGGCGGTCGCACCAGCGAAAGGCTTGAGTCGAATCGAGTCAAAACGGACGAACAAATGCGGCTCTTCGCCCTCGGTGGGCACTATAATGTCAATATCTGCCGTGACTTGCTTCTGAACAGTACTGTCAATGACGGACTGGTAGCCTAGTGCTCGTTGCTTGCCATTGTCCAGCTTGGTGAAGTAGGGATTAATTCTGATGGAATTGACCGCAGTGGGAACATGCAGCGTCCACAGGCGTTCATCTCGAGGCGCACTATACGCCGCAAGGCCCGTTTGAATTGCAGTGTCTAGCATCGAGGGGTGCACAATGAGATCGTTCTCCCAGCCCTCCTCGGACTCATCCTGAAT
>NZ_JAELUF010000837.1 GCF_016429195.1 Brevundimonas sp. ASV9 | reverse complement strand
CCCCCCCCCCCCCCCCCCCCCCCCCCCCCCCCCCCCCCCCCCCCCCCCCCCCCCCCCCCCCCCTTCAATCACCCCCCGACCACCGAGATCTACACTGTGATGTATTCGTCGGCAGCGTCAGATGTGTATAAGACCCCCACGTAAAACAATGACTTTGTTCAGCGCGCTTCGAAAGCTGCCCAACATGGAAGTTGTCGGCCTCAATTTCTCAAGTGCAACGACTCCTGACCTTCTCATCAAGACGTTTGAGCCTGTCTCTTATACACATCTCCGAGCCCACGAGACCAGCAATCGTATGGGGTTTTGCGTGTTGTGGGTGTAAAAGGGGGGGGGGGGGGGGGGGGGGGGGGGGGGGGGGGGGGGGGGGGGGGGGGGGGGGGGGGGGGGGG
>NZ_JAELUF010000836.1 GCF_016429195.1 Brevundimonas sp. ASV9 | reverse complement strand
CGTCTGGGCTCAAGTCTTGCTCTTGCTCTTGCTCTTGTTCGTGTTCCTCGGCACACTTTTGCTCCTGCTCCTGCTCCTGCTCCTGCTGGTGGTTGCTGTCGAAGGAAGAGTCCTTGGAACTGCTGCTGAGAAGAGTACTGCGCTCGGTGCTCTTGGCTGTGAGACTCAGAGTTTCGCCCGTCTCGATGCAAGTGGCCAGGGCATCGTTGTAGACAAATGCTACTCTTTTGCACTTTTCTGTGCGGCAGCAGTAATCATGTGGCTTCTTCAGACAGCCGCGGATGGGAGTGACGCTGGTACCCTCGTCCTGCAACTGGAGTACTCGCAAGGTTGAGCTAGAGGAGCCACCGGCTTGAGAGTTGTTGGTGGACGCATTGTGCTCCTGCTGC
>NZ_JAELUF010000835.1 GCF_016429195.1 Brevundimonas sp. ASV9 | reverse complement strand
CCCCCAGGTAGGCCACGTACCAAATACCCCGCTCTCTCCCACCAGATTGCCGCCAGGTTGGGTAGCATGAACACACTCGTACTGCTTCCACGCTACCCAATGGACCGAAAACGCGGAAGCGGCGGCCCCTGATGACCAGTTACATCCGGCCCGCGCCACATAACTGGCTGTTCGGAGTCTTCAACTTCACCGAGCCTCCTCACAAGAATAGGACCAAGCAGCCAATCACCGACGCTGGGGCCGTTGACGAGCCGAGGCATGGCAAATCCCAGAATGTGACCCTGTCTCTTATACACATCTGACGCTGCCGACGAATACATCACAGTGTAGGTCTCGGGGGTCGGGGGGGCGTGAGGGGGGGGGGGGGGGGGGGGGGGGGGGGGGGGGGG
>NZ_JAELUF010000834.1 GCF_016429195.1 Brevundimonas sp. ASV9 | reverse complement strand
ACAATACGCCACTTGGCACCTCGATCCTTGGATTCGCTCAGGGTACGGTAGAACCAGTTCTCCTGTCGGGAACCCATCATGGTACGGCTAGGGTCATCTCTTATCAGATCAATGTAGTTGTTGTTCCAGCCTGAGAATTGTTAGCATGTTCTAGATTGAGTGCTTGCTGTGGAGTTATTACCAAGGCCCGTAATACTGCGGTCGTAGTTGCGAGTGTCGAGGATAACGAGATCGAGCAGCTTGCCCATCTGGAAAGATCGCCAGACGCGAAGACCATCATCAAGATCGGTTTGGCTTTATAATGTTAGTCAAATTCATTATCAATTCCACTCTAACGTACCGAATAGGCATCCATTCAAAGTAGGAACGAACGGCATGAACCTTGCGGG
>NZ_JAELUF010000833.1 GCF_016429195.1 Brevundimonas sp. ASV9 | reverse complement strand
ACTCTAGCGAAGTCATGGTCAAGGACCTTGGTAAGATCTTGCACTGAACGTCGCAAAGGTTTGAACTGAAGCTAACCTGCTCTACAAGGTCCCCAAATTGGCTGGCGAACCGTCTTCCTCATCGAGTACTTTGGCCCGATCCTCGCCCACGCTGCCGTTGTTGCCGCCCGACCTTACATCTACACCGGAGGCGACGCCCCCATGTCCAAGACTCAGTGGCTTGTGTTTGGCATGTTCATCTGTCACTTCCTCAAGCGCGAATTTGAAACCGCTTTTATCCACAAGTTCTCTGCCAACACGATGCCCTTTTTCAACGTCTTCAAGAACAGCTTCTTTTACTGGGCAATCTCCGGCTTCCTCTGTGCCTTGTCGGTCTATTACCCCAATTC
>NZ_JAELUF010000832.1 GCF_016429195.1 Brevundimonas sp. ASV9 | reverse complement strand
ATGGTCGCGCGGCGGTTGAGCGGTTCGCGCACACCGTCGGCGGTCGGCTTGGCCAGGTTGGTTTCGCCCTTGCCGTCCAGGGCGATCACGCCGCCGTTGACGCCTTGAGCAACCAGGGCGTCCGCGACGGTGCGCGAACGACGGTTGGACAGACCCAGGTTATAGGCGGCCGAACCCGAGGTGTCGGTGTAGCCGACGATCAGGACGCGCGTCGGTGCGCCCGACTTGGCGTAGTTGGCGGCCTGCGTCACCACCGAACGGGCTTCCGCAGTCAGGTCCGAACGATCCCAGTCGAAGTAGACGACGAACTGGCGAGCGACCGGCTTCTGCGCAACCGGCGGCGGGGGCGGCGGGGGCGGAGGAGGCGGCGGGGGCGGCGGGGGCGGGGG
>NZ_JAELUF010000087.1 GCF_016429195.1 Brevundimonas sp. ASV9 | reverse complement strand
CCGGTGACCGAGTAAGGCAGGTTGGCCTGGAAGACGTTGGAGTCGTAACCGGCGCCCGAGTTGTTCACCAGGCCACGGATGTCGTTCTTGGACACGGTGACGGTGTTCGAGGTGTTGCAGCCGGCCAAGTTGGTGTCGATGGTGACGTTGGCCGGAGCGGTCATGTCAAAGGCATTGGCCGGGCCGGTGTCGTCCGAGGCGTAGATGCCGATGGTGCCGAAGTCGATCGTGGTCGAGGCGTTGCCGGTATAGTAGGCGCAGTCCGTCGACACAGCGCCCTTCAGGGTGAAGGTCGCGCCGTCGTTGTTCGACGCCGTGCCATTGTTCGCAGCCGAGCTGCCCGAGATGGTGATCAGCGACACATTGCTGTTGACGCTAGGGTTCAGCGCATCGGCGATACCCACGATGGTCGTGTTGTTGCTGGTGCCCGTGAATGAAACGCCAGGAATGGTGCCGAACGGCGTCGAGATCGGGGGCGTAATCTGAACGGTGCCCGTAACGGAGCCCTGGTAGACGGTGCCGGCCATGGCGGGAGCGGCGGTCAGAGCCAGCGCGGCGGCGCCGGCCATCAGGGAAGCGAACTTCTTCATTTCAGTCTCTCCAAGCGAATGATTTCGCGAAAAATAGTCGATCGAGGCGGCAGTCCCTCCCCGTCCGATCTCGTCCAGTTAATCTTCCATTAACAAACGGTCAACAATAAAAAACGTCGTTAGCTACGATTTTCGGTGTATTCGCGTGGCGCGCGAAATCTTTGCTTTGCTCAAGAAAAGCACAAATGCGCCTGCTTCTTCTTGAAGCAAGCGCCGAATCTATTCCGTATGCGCTATTAACTTGAACTTAATCGTTCAGACGCGAGGCGTTACCGTCACCGTCAGGGTTTCAGTATATTGACCTGCCAGAAGACCTGCTCCGGCCGGTTGCCTCGTGCGGAACTCGATCTTGCCGCCGCCGGCGGCGATGCCGTCCCCGCTGCTCAGCATTCCCATATGGTCGGCGCTGCTAAAGCTAGCCTGCAACGTGCGCGGTTCGGGCCGAAGCGTCGGAACGGTCAAGGTGACATCATAGGGCAGCACGCCCGCGAAGGGTCCTTCGCCCTGCGGCTTGCTGACGTGGGCCAGACCACCCCGCGCCGAGGTCACGCCCAGATCGAATGGCACGTTGCAGTTCAGACCGAAGAGCGCGGTGGCGCGCTCGCCCCCCGTCAGCTCGCCGAAGTCGATGTCGCCCCCGCCCTGGATCTCGCAGCGCGGGACGATGCGGCCGGTGACGGTGACATTCAGCGTCTTGCCCACGTCGAGGCTGTCGGTGACAGGCTTCGCCAGCGCAGGCGACGCAATGGCGGTGACGATCAGCGCAACGGCGCCGCTTAAGCGACGGACCGACGCACGCAACGGCCTTGACGAATTTTGCATTGCCCCAATCCCGTTTCCGTCCCCAGGACGGCCCGTCACCCCGACGGTTCGCCCCACCCCTTCCAAAAGCCGTGCCACTCCGAATCGAGACGTTCGGCGACGGGCAGGCTTTGGTTAACAATCAGTTAACGGTGGCCGCTTTACGCCTAAGAGCAGCGGTATGCAATGCGTTTGCTGAACGGCGTTGTGCGTCAGGCCGCCGCAAGCGCGTGGCGTTCGGCGAACTTCGTCATCGTGTTCAGCGCGGCTCGGGCGACGACGCCAAGCAGGGTGTTTCGGCGATGATCACGCGCGTCCCTAGCGTCCTATCGTGGGACAACCACTGCTAGCGCACTGTATCACAATGGCACACCAAATAGAGTGACCGCGGGCGATGGCGCCGCTTCGTGGCCCACGCGGCAACGCGTCAAGGATCGGGACTGGAGCGGGTGAGGGGAATCGAACCCCTGACATTCAGCTTGGGAAGCTGACGTTCTACCTCTGAACTACACCCGCACAGAAAAACGCCGAAGCGGCGTCAGCGCGCTCCGGCGTTGATTGTCTTAGCCGCCGCAGCGGCCGCGCTCAAGGCAGAGGTTATTGCGCCGCTTCGACGGTGACCCCGCGCTTTTGCAGGATGGCCTGGACGCTGTCGTCGCCGGTCAGGTGGGCGGCGCCGACGGCGATGAAGGCGGTGCCGGAGCGTTCGAGCAGGGTTTGGATCTGGTTGGCCCAGTCGGTGTTCCGATCGACCAGAACGGCCTGATACAGCGCCGGCGAGGCCTCCTTCATTTCCGTGATCGTGACGCGGTCCAGCGTGGCGATGTCGCCCCGGGCCCAGGCCTCGACCATTTCATCCAGCTTGGTGGCGGCGTTCTCGTAGTCCTTCAGCGTCTCGCGCAGGAAGACCAGCTGCACGTCGTCGGGCAGGCCGGCCAGTATGCCGATCTGCCTGTCGATGGTCTCGAAGCCGTGGATCGGCTTGCCGGCCGCCTCGGCCCGCGCCTTCAGCACCAGTTCGACGCCGGACTTGGGATCGTAGCCGGCCTTGATCAGCGGCGCGACCGACAGGCTGAGCGCCGCTAGCCAGGGCTTCATCGGCTGAAGCTGGGCGGCGGCGGCGCCCATGGCCTGGGCTGCCGCGTCCAGTTCGGCGTTTTCTTCCGGCGTCAGGCGGCTGGACAGGGGCGTCTCGGGCGACAGGCCGTGCTGCTGGATCAGCGGCATGATGGCGGCCTGGTCGTCGGGATTGCTGATCTCGAACCAGATGTCCGAGGCGCTGTCGAAGGCGGCCTCGACGCGGGGGCTGGCCCAGCCGGTCGTCGGACGCAGCACATGGACCGAGCCGAACAGATACAGGGTCGAGTCCGCATCCTTGACTACCCACAGGGCCGGCCCTTCGCCCTGGATCGGCGCAGGGGCGGCGGGCGCGGCGGTCTGGGCCAGGGCGTCGGCCGGGAAGCCGGCGATGGCAACGAACAGGGCCAGGCCGCCGGCGACGCCCACGACGCCGCGCGCCAGGCTGGAAACGGACGACAGAAGGCGATCGGTGAAGGTCATGAGAGGTCTCGTTGTTGTCGAAAATGAAGGAGAAGAAGGACCGATCAGGCCTGATCGTCTGAGAAGATGGACTCGATGGGCTGGCCGAAGACGCGGGCGATCTTGAAGGCCAGCGGCAGGGAGGGGTCGTAACGGCCGGTCTCCAGCGCGTTCACGGTCTGGCGCGACACGCCCAGATGTTCGGCCAGTTGCGCCTGGCTCCAGTCGCGCTCGGCCCGCAGGACCTTGAGACGATTGTTCATGGCTCAGCCCCGCATCCGCGCCAGCCACCACCACACCCAGACGACGGTGTAGCCGATCAGCATGGGGGCGATCATCAAGGCGGCCCCGGCGGACACATAGTCGATGGGCGAACCGCCCGAACCGATCTGGCGCGCGATGATGTCGCGCCACGGCCCGGCCGAGGACAGGATCAGGCCGACGCCGCTGACGCACATGCCCGCCGTGCCGCCCCAGTACCAGGCCGCCTTGTGCGCCTCCCTCGCGGCCTCGTCGATCACGCGCATCCATTCGGCGCCGATCCACAGGGCGCCGGCCATGATGGCGGCGGCGAAGACTGCGGTCACGATCAGTTCGCCCATCTCGGGTGCGATCCATCCCGCACTGGAGGCGTAGCCGACCGCGACGCCGCCCAAGAAGGCAAACAGCAGGCCGCCCCCGAACGTGATCACCGTCGCCTTGATTACCGGCCGCCACTTTTGCATAAGTCAATACCCCTTGTCCTATTGACAAGTTACATTGACATCATAGCCTTGGCGCTGTCAAGCGCCCTTTCCACGTAAAAGACATCTAATCGACCTTGGCGGCGGCGATCAGTTCGGGACGGGCGATGGCGCGGGGCGCCGTTTCGACCGGCGTCAGATCCGGCAAGGCCTTGCCCTCGTGATCGACCTGCAGATCCTCGAACCGGCGCGCGGAGACCATGACCTGGCTCTCGAGCGAACCGACGAACTGATTGTACTTGCCGACGGCCGTATCCAGAGCCCGTCCGACGGCTGAGGCATGGCCGCCCATGACCGACAGCCGCTTGTAGAGTTCGCGGCCCAGGGCGGCGACCTTGTCGGCGTTGGCCGCCTGCTCTTCCGCGCGCCAGCCATAGGCGACGGCCTTGCACAGGGCGAACAGGGTCGAGGGGGTGACGATGACGACGCGCGAGGCCATCGCCTGGGTCATCAGGTCCGGCTCATGGTCCAGAGCCGTGACCAAAAAGGCGTCGCCGGGCACGAACAGGACGACGAAATCCGGGCTGGGCTTGAACTGGTCCTGATAGGCCTTGGACGACAGTTGGCGGACATGGGTCTTCAGGCTAGCGGCGGTGCGCAGGCCGACCGAGCGGGCGCGCGCCTCTTCGTCGCCCTCTCCGTCGTCGAAGGCCAGCGGGACCTTGGCGTCGATCACGAACATGCCGCCGCCGGGCAAGCGGACGATGAAGTCGGGTCGGTTCTGGCGACCCTCGTCGTCGGCGCTGGACGTCTGTTCGGTGAAGTCGAACCGACCCGCCATGCCGGCGGCCTCCAGGACGTTACGGCACGTCTGCTCGCCCCAGCGGCCGCGACGGCCCGTATTTCCGCGCAGGGCCTCGGTCAGCTTGCGCGCCTCGTCGCGCGTGGCGGACGAGGCCGTCATCAGCTGGGCCAGCTGTTCACGCAGGCCCCCGGTCTCTTCGGAGCGCGTCTTCTCCAGCGCGGCGACATGCTCCTGGAACTTCGTCAGGGTGTCGGCGACAGGTTTCAGCTGGGCGGCCATACGCTCGCGCGCCAGCTGGTCCTGGGCGCGGAAGGTCTCGGTCGCGCGACTGACCATCTGATCCGCCACGACCTGGGCCGACTGCGCCGCCTGGGCCTTGAGCAGTTCGCCCATGGTCACACGGCTTTCCTCGACCAGATCGATGCGCGCCTCGGCCGCCGCCAGCGCGCCACTCGTCTTCTGCCAGCCCATATAGGCCCACAGAAAACCGCCCGCGAAGGCGGCGGCCAGGACAGCGAGGATCGGCACAAGTATGTTCATGCTCCGTTCCTAACGGGAGTCGCCTTCAATGAGAAGCGGGGCCCTTCCGGCGCCGCTTGTCCGGAACGTCGCCGTTGCGATGACGTTGGTGTCTCAGCCATTTGCACGAAGGACCCGCCCATGACCCCGGAAAAGCCCCACCGACACGACACCGCCGCCTATGCGGTGCACGACGGCCGGCCGGTCGACGCCGAATTGGTGCGCAGCGGACGCAAGAACCCGCGCATCGCCGTCATCCTGGCGGTTTCGACCCTCGCCGCCGCGGTGTTGCTGTTGGGACTGTGGTTCGTGACCAACGGCGCTTTCAACGCCAAGAACGCTGAGACGGGGCCGCAAGCCGCCGCCGCCGAGACCCAGGCGTTCGCGGGCGACAGCCAGACGCCGCCCGCCGCCGACGCGCCCACGGATTCGACGGGCCGCGCCGTCGCCACACCGACGGGCGAAGCGCCGAACGTCAACGCCCCGACGGTGCCTTCGAACTAACTCGGTCAGGCCGGGCGGCGGGCGCGCAGGGCCTGGACGATGGTGCCGTCGTCCAGCCAGTCGAGTTCGCCGCCGACTGGCACTCCGCGCGCCAGCGAGGTGATCTCCACATCCGGCCCGGCGATCCGCTCGGCGACATAGTGGGCGGTCGTCTGGCCATCGACCGTGGCCGGCAGGGCCAGCACGACCTCGCGCACGCCCCCGCCCCTCACACGCCCGACCAGTTCGGTGACCCGCAGGTGCTCGGGTCCGACACCGTCGAGCGCGGACAGCAGGCCGCCAAGCACATGGTACTTGCCGCGAAAGGCGCCGGATCGCTCCATCGCCCACAGGGCGCCGGCCTCTTCGACCACGCAGATCAGACCATTGTCTCGCGATCCGTCCGAACAGATGGCGCAGGGGTCGCGCGTATCCGGCGCGCCGCAAACCGAGCACGACACGACCTTTTCCGCCGTCTCGGCCAGCGACGCCGCCAACGGGACTAGCAACTGCTCGCGCCGCTTCAATAGAGCCAGCGCCGCACGCCGCGCCGAGCGCGGGCCCAGACCCGGCAGTTTGGCGAGAAGGGAGATCAGCCGTTCGATCTCCGGCCCGGCGGAGGCGGCCATCAGAACAGTTTCGGCATTCCGGGAATGTTCATCCCGGCCATGGGGCCTGCGGCCTCACGCATCAGGGCGTTGTTCTGCTCATCCAGCTTGCGCTTGGCGTCCGCATGGGCGGCGACGATCAGATCGGCCAGGATCTCGCCCTCGCCCGGGCTCAGCAGGCTGTCGTCGATCTTGATGGCCGTAATCTCACCAGGACCCTTGAGGGACACCGAGACGAGGCCGCCGCCGGACGAGCCCTCGGCGATGGTTTCAGCCATCTTGGCCTGAGCGTCCTGCAGCTTTTGCTGCATCGCCTGGGCCTGCTGCATCAGTTGGGTCAGATCTTTCATGCCCTCTAGATAGGGCGAAGAAGGCTCGGGCGACAGAGGGCTTGTGCTCGGTGCGCGATATCGAAACCGAGCATTTCAGGATTGGCGCTTGCGGCTGTTTCAAAACACCCTAATTAGCACCCGTAATCGTTGCTATTTAAGTCAGGATGCATCCCATGGCCTATGACGCTACTCATCAACGCGACGTCCCGCTGTCGGACGCCGCCCTGTCGCAACTGTTCACCGAGGCGCGCACGCGCAACGGCTGGACCGACCGCCCCGTCGCGCCGGAACTGCTGCGCAAGCTGTATGACCTGACCAAGTTTGGGCCCACGGCGGTCAACGGATCGCCCGCCCGCTTCGTCTTCATCACCTCGCCCGAGGCCAAGGCCCGCCTGATCCCGCTGATGAGCGAAGGCAATCGCGACAAGACGCAGCAGGCCCCGGTGACGGTGATCGTCGGTCAGGACATGGACTTCCACGACCACCTCGACGCCCTGTTCCCCCATGCGCCGGGCGCCAAGGCCTGGTTCGCAGACGAGGCCGGCCGGCGAGAGACCGCCTTCCGCAACGCCTCGCTGCAGGGCGGCTATCTGACCATCGCCGCCCGCGCCCTGGGCTTGGATGTCGGCCCGATGTCCGGCTTCGACGCCGCCGGCGTGAAGGCCGAGTTCTTCCCCGACAGCAATGTGGAGCCGAACTATATCCTCAACCTCGGCTATGGCTCGGACGAGAACCTGTTTCCACGCTCACCGCGCCTGTCGTTCGACGAGGCCGCGCAGATCCTCTGAGCCGAGCGCTCATCGCGAAACGAAGAAGGGCGGCCCGTCGGGCCGCCCTTTTGTCGTTCATCGCCGCAGCGATCAGGTGTTGGGCGGCGCAGACGCCGTCGCGGCGGGCGGGGCCGCCGGGGTCGCCTGAGACGCGGCGGGGGCGCCGGCGGCCGGGGTCGTGCCGGTCGCTTCGGTCGCTGCGGCGCCCTCGGTCACCGGGGCCTCGCCCGCAGCAGGCGCGCTGGCGGCCGGCGCGGCTGCACCAGGCTGACGTGTGGGATCCGGCGCCGGGATGGCGAAGCCGCCCGAGCCCTGAGTGCGCAGCCAGGCGATCAGATTGATGCGCGTCTGGGTGTCGCGGATGCCGGCGAAGGACATCTTGGTGCCGGGCACGTATTTGGCCGGGGCCGTGATGAAGCTGTTGATCTGGTCATAGCCCCAGGTCGGCGCCTCGGCCTTGTGCTTGGCCATGGCGTCGGAATAGGCGAAGCCCGGACGGTGCATGACCGGCCCGCCGACCACGCCCCAAAGGTTCGGACCGATCTTGTCGGCGCCGCCCTGGTGCGCGTCATGGCAGGCCTGGCAACGCGCGAAGGCGGCCTCGCCGGCGGCCAGATCGGCGGTCGGCAGCACCGTGCCCCAGTCGGGCGCCAGTTCGGCGGCTTCACCGCCGGCGGCTTCTTCCGGCGCATCGACGAAATAGCCCATCTTTTCGGGGGCTTCCGAATGATAGACGAGGCCCGAGGCCTGCTGGACGACCAGGATGACGAACGCCGTCCCCAGAGCCGCGCCGAAAATCTTGTTCCACTTAAGATCGCCGCTCATACGCCTGGTCGTTTCCCTCTGCCGGCCGGGCCCCTCGAAAACACGCCCCGGACATAATCTTGCTTTGGCGTCTCTGGCACGGTAGCGCCGCCTTCGCAACCGGCCCAACGCGCGACGGGCCAGACAGGCGTCAGGGAAGTCGATGAATCCGTTGATAATGATACCGGCTCGCATGGCCGCCACCCGACTGCCGAACAAGCCGCTGGCCCTGATCGGCGACACGCCGATGATCGTGCGCGCCTATCGCCAGGCCGAGGCCTCGGGCCTGCCGGTTGTGGTCGCCGCCGGCGATCCCGAGATCGTCGAGGCGGTGGAAGCCGCAGGCGGCCGCGCCGCCCTGACCGACCCGGCCCTTCCGTCGGGCTCGGACCGCATTCGCGCCGCCGTGGACGCCATCGACCCCGAAGGCGACTTCGACGCCGTCATCAACGTTCAGGGCGACATGCCCTTCGCCAGCCCCGGTCTGGCCGTCGCCTGCGCCGCGATTCTGCATGGCGAGCCGACCTGCGACATCGCCACCCTGGTCGCCGCCGAGGCCGACGGGTCGGACCGGACCAACCCCGACGTGGTCAAGGCGGTGCTGGCCCTGGGCGAAGGCGAACGTCAGGCGCGCGCCCTCTATTTCACGCGCTCGACCCTGTACGGCGACGCCCCCGTCTGGCGTCATATTGGCGTCTATGGCTATCGCCGTGAGGCGCTGAACCGCTTCTGCGCCGCGCCGCCGTCGCCGCTGGAAAAACGCGAGAAGCTGGAACAGCTGCGCGCGCTGGAAATGGGCCTGCAGATCTGGGCCGCCGTCATCGACGAAGCCCCCCTGTCCGTCGACAATCCCGCCGACCTGGAGGCGGCGCGGGCGCTGGCCTAGACCTCCTCGACCCAGGCCCTGATCAGGCTGTGGGCGATGGCGAAGGGCGGCGGGGCCTGAATCGTGGCGTGTTCGCCCGCCAGCACGGCGCGCGCCTCGGCCCGCGTCAGCCAGGCGACCGCTTCCAGTTCCGTCTGGTCCGGCTGCGCCTGATCGTCCGACACCTCCGCGATCAGGCCGATCATCAGTTGCGACGGAAAGGGCCAGGGCTGGCTGGAGTGATAGGCCGTGGAAATCACGGTCAGGCCGGCCTCCTCCTTCACCTCGCGGGCGCAGGCCTCCTCGATGGATTCGCCCGGCTCCAGGAATCCGGCCAGGGCCGACATCCGCCCGGCAGGCCAGGCCGCTTGGCGGCCAAGCAGGCAGATGGGCTCCGCCCCGCCCTTATAGACCGGCAGCATGATGGTGACCGGATCGACGCGCGGGAAATGCTCGGTCCCGCAGGCCGGGCAGACCCGCTTCCAGCCGCCCGACGCCGTCTCGCTCAGCGTGCCGCAGTTGGCGCAGAAACCGTGTTTGCGTCGCCAGTCGAACAGGCTCTTGGCGCCGCCGGCCATGGCCGCATCCGCCGCCGGCAGGATGGCCGCCGCCGCGCGCATCTCCTGAAAGGCGCCCAGCCCGGCCAGCGGCCCGTCTGTCGGATCGACGGAGCCTTCGAACTCGATGGCGAAGACGGGTTCGTCGTTCCACAGGCCCAGAAACGCCTCGCGATCCCGCACCAGGGTGCGCGCATGGCGCATCTGCAGCCACGCCAGCCTCGGCCCCTCGCCCGTCTCCTCGATCAGCGGCCGCCCTTCCCAGAGCGCCAGGGCCTGGGCGTAGGGTTTGGCGGCCTGCTCGGCCAGCCAGTCGGGATCATTCCTCAGGTCGCCGGCCCGATCGAGCGGGTTGCCGGCGAAGGTGTTCTGATGGGCCATGCGGGTTTGTAGCTCTTGATTCCGGCGTTCGCACCCGTCATATCTCCGCCTGGAGATCGCGGGCGAAGGCTTCGCCAATCTGGTCAGGGCCGGAAGGCAGCAGCCACAACGAATTCCCCTTCGGGTCGCGGTCTCTACTTCCTCACATCTTTAGTGCGCTATCGCTCGCCGCGCGGCGGCTCGCTGTTTGAGCGCGTTGTTACGCTACTGCTCGCTACGCGGTTGCGCGCTGCTTGAGCGCATGTGCGTTTGCCTTCTCCCCTCGGGGGAGAAGGTGGCTCGCGGAGCGAGACGGATAAGGGGGCTGCTGGATACAGGTCTGCTCTTGCCGTCGGTGAGGCGGACAGAGCCCCCTCATCCGAGCCCTTCGGGCCCACCTTCTCCCCCGAGGGGAGAAGGGAGATTGAATCCCTTCGCGTAGCCCCTGACCCGCTGTAAGACTTCACCCCATGACGGACAGCGATACAAATCTCGACGGCCCGCCCTGGGAAGAGGACGACGTCGTCGAACGCGACGAGAACACCGACGACATGTTCGGCGCGCCCGCCGCGGCGGCGCCTGAACCGGTCACCGCCCCCGTCGAAGTCGCGGCTCACGCCGATGACGGCGCCGCCTATCAGGTGCTGGCGCGCAAATACCGGCCGCGCACCTTCGAGGATCTGATCGGGCAGGAGGCGATGGTGCGCACCCTGACCAACGCCTTCGCCACGGGCCGCATCGCCCACGCCTTCATGCTGACGGGCGTGCGCGGCGTCGGCAAGACGACCACCGCCCGCCTTCTAGCCCGCGCCCTGAACAACGAGACCGACGTCATCGACAAGCCGTCGCTGACCCTGAGCGCCCACGGCCGGCACGACGCCGCCATCATGGCCGGCCAGCACATGGATGTGATGGAGATGGACGCGGCGTCGCACACCGGCGTCAACGACATCCGCGACATTCTGGAAAGCGTCCGCTATGCGCCCGTCGAGGCGCGCTACAAGGTCTATGTGCTGGACGAGGTCCACATGCTGTCGACGCAGGCGTTCAACGCCCTGCTGAAGACGCTGGAAGAGCCGCCGCCCCACGCCAAATTCATCTTCGCCACCACCGAGATCCGCAAGGTGCCGGTGACGATCCTGAGCCGTTGCCAGCGCTTCGACCTGCGTCGGGTCGAGCCGGAAATCCTGGTCGAGCATCTGGGCCGGATCGCCGACCGAGAAGGCATGAAGATCGAGACCGACGCCCTGGCTCTGATCTCGCGCGCGGCCGAGGGGTCGGTGCGCGACGGCCTGTCGCTGCTGGACCAGGCCCTGGTCCAGGCCGAGCGGGGCGAGACGGTCAAGGCCGAGACGGTGCGCGACATGCTGGGCCTGGCCGACCGCACCCAGACCATCGCCCTGTTCGAAAGCGTCATGGCCGGCCGCACGCCCGAGGCTCTGGAGAGTTTTCGCACCCTCTACGGCTTCGGCGCCGATCCGGTGCAGGTGACCAACGACCTGTTGGAACATTGCCACGCCGCCTCGGTCGCTAAGATGCTGGGTCCGAACGCGACGCGGTTGCCCAACGATCAGGCGCAGAAGCTGGCGGCCCTGGGCGCGGCCATTCCGGCGGCAACCTTGTCGCGCACCTGGCAGATGCTGCTGAAGGCGCTGGACGAGGTGCGGCGCGCGCCCAATCCGGCCGATGCGGTGGAAATGGCCATCGTGCGCCTAGCCTACGCTGCCGACCTGCCGGGACCGGAGGAGGCGCTGAAGCGGCTGCAATCCGGCGAACCCATAGTCGGCGGCTCGGCCCCGCGTGGCGGCGGTGGAGGCGGCGGCGGCACATCGGCGCAGCTGGCCGCGCGGCCGGCGATGGCCCCCGCCCTGCCCGATCCGCAAACCTTCGAACAGGTCGTCGCCCTCATCGGCGAGAAGCGCGAGGTCGGGCTTCAGATGGATGTGGAGCGGTATGTGAAGCCGGTCTCGTTCAAGCCCGGCGCCATCGTCTATGAAAGCGTCCAGGGCGCGCCCATCGAACTGGCGCGCAAGCTGTCGGCCCGCCTGCGCGAATGGACTGGTCGCACCTGGCTGATCGCCGCCAATGGCCAAGGCGGGGCCGAGACGGTCATCGAGATCCAGAAAAAGGCCCGCGCCGCCGAACGGGCCGAGGTTGAGGCCAACCCCTTCGTCCAGGCGGTGCTCGAGGCCTTCCCGGGCGCCAAGCTGGGCGAGATCAAGACCATCGCCCCGACCGTCGTCACGCCGGAAATCCCCGACGTGGTCGAGGACGACGACGAGGATTGAGGGTTCGATCTATCGCGGCGCGCGCTTGGCCAGGATGCGTTGCAGGGTGCGGCGGTGCATGCCCAGCCGGCGCGCCGTCTCCGACACATTGTGGTCGCACAGTTCATAGACGCGCTGGATATGCTCCCAGCGGACGCGGTCTGCGCTCATCGGGTTTTCAGGCGGTTCGGGCGAATCGCCGGTGGCGAGCAGGGCCTTGACCACGTCGTCGGCGTCGGCGGGCTTGGACAGATAGTCGACAGCGCCAGCCTTGACCGCCGCGACCGCCGTGGCGATGGCGCCGTAGCCGGTCACCATGACGATGCGGGCGTCCTCGCGCTTTTCGCGCACCGCCTCGACGATCTTCAGGCCGTTGCCGTCCTCAAGCCGCATGTCCAGCACGGCGAAGGCCGGCGCCTTGTCGCGCAACAGCTGCGTCGCCTCGGCGACGGATTCAGCGGTCGTTACCTGAAAGCCGCGCGCCTCCAACGCCCGCCCCATGCGGGTGCGCAGGGCCTGGTCGTCATCCAGCAGCAGCAGGGACTTGTCGGGCAGGGCGGCGATGCGGGCTTCGAGTTCTGACATGCGTTTCTCTCTCCTGCCGCTTCAAGTCGGGACGGGTAGCGCGCGGGTCAAGGCCAAGGTTCCGCCTGCGACGCTTCGACCCAATCGCCTCATGCCGCGACCTCCAGCGCCGGCCGCGCCCAGCGCACCGCCACGCGCGCGCCGCGGGCCGAACCCTTGGCGTCCGATTGCGGCAGGCCCTGACCCACGCTCACCGAGCCCCCGGTCCGTTCCAGCAGGGTGCGGGCGATGAAGAAGCCCAGCCCCATGCCGCCCTGGCTGGGGGCGATGGGCGGCTCGACCGTTGCGCGCGGCTTGGAG
>NZ_JAELUF010000831.1 GCF_016429195.1 Brevundimonas sp. ASV9 | reverse complement strand
CAAGAAGTTTCTTCACGATTGCCATGTCACGTTCGAAGAACAAACCCGAGGCAAAACAGCTTCGTGGAAGACGCCATCCGTTTTATTTACTCGTACCTCTCAACCATCGATGCCACACCCCTTCAGCTCTACTCATCCCTCCTTCTGCTATCCCCGAAGAGTAGCAAAGTACGAGACAACTTTCAACAAAACATGCCCCAGTGGGCAGATATAACGACAGATATAGATGCGGACTGGAGCCCGTGCCTCCAAACCCTCGAAGGCCATAGTGGCTGGGTAAGCTCGGCCGTTTTCTCGCCGGACGAGACGCTCGTGGCGTCGGCCTCAGTCGATAAGACGGTGCGGATCTGGCGTATCGCGTCGGGCGAGTGCATCCAGATGCTCGAGGGC
>NZ_JAELUF010000830.1 GCF_016429195.1 Brevundimonas sp. ASV9 | reverse complement strand
TGGAGGAGGAGGGGGTGATTTCAATGGCACAGACCAGCGTTGGTCGGATTTCACTTTTCGTAAAGCCGGATGAACATCAGATTCAATGGCAGACTCGTCGCCGTACAATAGCTTCTGATGAGCTGCTTGTTTCTCTGCTTCAAGCTTTATGCCTCCAATAAAGGCGGGTTCGGCATTACGATCAACAGAAGGGCGGCGGAAGTCAAAGGGCGACTTTAGTAACGAGGTGAAGGAGCCGGCACGCGAACGAGGTTGTCGGTAAATTATTTTTTCGTTCTGGAAGTGGTCGAGTGCAACCATGCTCATTGGCCTGTCACTCGTGGTCGGTGTTTTGTTGAACATGTCGGTGTCGGACATGTTACGGCGACTGATTTGGTCAAAGATATAGGG
>NZ_JAELUF010000829.1 GCF_016429195.1 Brevundimonas sp. ASV9 | reverse complement strand
GTAGAGAAGCATGAAGTACGTCCGTAGTATACTCCTGTCTAGTCCGCGAATACATACATATTCTCCGGCGCCCCACGCTCACAACCTACCTAATTACTATATTACTGGCTCGGACGAATTACAACATGTATTGCACATAACTGCTCTTACTAGTACTGGTAGGGTGCGCCAATATACGAGTAAACCACACAAGTTCTATTCTTAATGTACCAACAGCCACGCCCTAGACCAAGCTAAGTAGGTCACAAACCTGCCAAGGCGGTCTTCTGGAACTCTAATGCGGCACGCTGGCCAATCTCTCCACGCAATAGTGTTGGTCCAATACTACCCTCCTGCCTATTTCGGGCTCGTCGTCGGTGACCAAATCCGCCACCTTTTTACCCCCCCTGT
>NZ_JAELUF010000828.1 GCF_016429195.1 Brevundimonas sp. ASV9 | reverse complement strand
GACCGTACCAACGAACACGAAGGGATGCAGCTGCAGATTGGCGATCAACCTTTTCCGAGTACAGCTCAAACTTTTTGTTGTCGAAATACAGCGAGGTGACGGGAGGTGAGTCACTGGCATCAAGTTCCTTGGACGACTGCTGGCTATATACCAACGACGGCAGATGGCGAAGAATAAGCGTCTTGACCTCTAGTAGGTTGTCGGGATGCACCCAGAACTTCTGTGCAGTGTAGCGCTCTCCGTTCAGCGTCTCGCCCTGAGTCTCCAAGTCAACTGGTGGCAGAGTAGAGTCGCCCTCCAAGTGCTGGCGGATAGCAAAGTACATGAGCGAAAGCTTGTTGAGGAGCGGCGAGTACCCCTGCTCCGAGTTGAACGGACGCTGTGCTAGAC
>NZ_JAELUF010000827.1 GCF_016429195.1 Brevundimonas sp. ASV9 | reverse complement strand
ATTTATACTTGTCCATATTCTCGGAGCCCATGCCCTGAACCTGGTTGACCATGGCGTTAATAGTTGGCCGTGCGTCAACAATCAGGTTACTCTGCTGTGCGCCGTACACTAGTCGCTTGCCTGTCTTGGCGTCAAACATGGCAGGAGACTTTGAAATAAGCTCGTCCTCGTAGCGTTCTGTTTCTGAAAGCTCGGGCTCTACCGATGACGAGACGTTGGATACATCCAGCTGGCTAGATGTTGGAGTGCCATTTTCCGAACCAGCGGGTATAGATGCTGAGAATGAAGCGGCAACTAGCTTCTCATCTTGGACGTTTGTCTTGCGGGTAATTCCAGCTAGTGGTTGCGAGCTCCTCGTAATAGTGCAATTATTGACGGGATGGATATAGG
>NZ_JAELUF010000826.1 GCF_016429195.1 Brevundimonas sp. ASV9 | reverse complement strand
ACCTCATGCTTGCTTACCACTTTCCTTTTCCGTGTCGTCTCTCCAGCGATTTCCTGGATGGCATGGCAATGTACCTTAACACAGTCTGGATACGCTTGCTTCGAATTGCAAGCCCATTCCTTCGTTGCTGCCACGTAGGCAGCTTGAAGACCTTATCGTGTATTTGAGATCGTTGCCGATTTCATGAAGCAATGAATCCCAGATACGTAGGAAACCAATGCACTGTTTGTCAGTGCTTGAGTTCGTCGAGATGAAACCAAGGGTGATCAAGCATCTCCTGGGCTGTGGGACGTCTTGCTGGATCATAGACAAAGATTTTGGACAGAAGGTCGTAAAGCAGGGCCGCTTCGTGGTCCGGTATCTTCGGCAAGGCACCGCGCAATATCTCCC
>NZ_JAELUF010000825.1 GCF_016429195.1 Brevundimonas sp. ASV9 | reverse complement strand
CCTTTGGCCCAGGCATCCATCTGTGCGCCCTGTCATCCTTCATTACTACAGTTACATCCATCAGGCACCGCATCGACATGGGCTCTTCAGCTTATTACAGTATAAAAAAAGTCCCTCCCCTTCTTTTTCTTTCTTTTTTAAAAAAAAAATTCTACTCTTTTCTGCTGTCTTTGCTTCTCCGCAGCCAAGACGTCATCCCATATTGAACAACCCTCATCCTAGACATCTCATGTTACGTACTTGCAATGCCATTTTTCATGTAATATTATGCAAAAGACGAACCGCCGCAACACTCAGCCGTCCAACATTATACAACCATCGCAGCATGAGCACACTAATAATTGACAAGCTCCGTTAGCCCGCCCTTGGCATCATAACTCTGTCATGTAC
>NZ_JAELUF010000824.1 GCF_016429195.1 Brevundimonas sp. ASV9 | reverse complement strand
GTGGCATGTTTACATGAATCTCGTCTGCATCGTGCCTTGTATTACAGTGACTAGTCCACCAGCCATACGAGTGGGCGCTAAGTTTAGCGCCTAAGCTGCTCCCCGGCCGGCATGCCGCGCCGCTGAAAGCCCACCCGGAATCAAACCCACTTACACCATTCCCTCATAACAATAGGTATCCCCTATTATCCTCCGGCCCATCTTCGTCATTCCCGGCCATGCCGGTCCGTCCTCTTACATTCTAAATTACCAAGTGTTAGTCTTTACTTGATATCAATCATGATGCTTCTGTTTACGCACCGTTCGAGAGGTGTCAGCCCCAGTAGCCTCATTCCATTCGCCAAAACGGTTCGAGCGGCATCAAATATCACCATTCGAGCACGCATCAAC
>NZ_JAELUF010000823.1 GCF_016429195.1 Brevundimonas sp. ASV9 | reverse complement strand
CGCACCTGGAGACGCCGGAACGATGACGATGATGTTCTTGCTCAAGTTTCGCACGGAATCGGCGAGATGTGTCGGCGGAAAATAGAAGTCAGGGAGTTGCGTGAGCGAGTTAAGTTTCTCTCAAGCACGAAAAAGAAGAAACGACAAGGACAAAATGTATCGTGATTCGGTTTTGGCTACAGAACAGGTTGAAAGACTAAAACGTTCGTCGATTCAGAAAAGGGCTGACTACGATTCAGTAGTAGAGGAATAGGCGAGACTAAAGTAGTAGAGAGAGGCCAGAAGGGCAGAAATTTGGAGGGGCGGAAATGCCCTGCGTAATATGTAATCCGCTGCCCGCTCGCCTCACAGGCATGGCCTGCAGTGAAGGCTTTCCCACTCCTTCACTGC
>NZ_JAELUF010000822.1 GCF_016429195.1 Brevundimonas sp. ASV9 | reverse complement strand
GGCAGCGTCAGATGTGTATAAGAGACAGATGCCTAGCCGAGGCGACTTCTTTCCCGTGCTAAACCTGCCCCATTTCGATCGCGGATAGCTGAATCCAGCAGGCTGACCGCCTTCAAAGAGACTCCATAGACTCCAGGTCGATGAATGGTGTCGAACGCTGCCGTTGCAGCCGTCATTGTAGCTCGTGTGAGGCTCGCCAGACAGTTCCTCCAAAGTAACGCCCTTGGTTTCTGGTATGAGCAATGAGACTAAAGTCCCCAAAAGCATAAAGAGAGCAAATAACTGCAACAGACGATTGAGTAACGGAGAGCAGTGGTTTCCGTGACATTCTGCCGACTTTCCTCGGTTTAAAAGGGGAATGCTGATACCCTGGGCAAGGACTGTCTCTTA